>CAYVLA010000081.1:0-14042 GCA_964452145.1 Hadarchaeota archaeon (SeqCode) | reverse complement strand
TGATCCAATCCCCAAGCGCATCGAAGGACTGTTCGATCGTGACGTGCGCTGTTCGAACCGGATGCATGATGTCCCAGTTCACGCCCACGCTTGCATGGTCGACCCGGCGCATGACCTCCGCAACATGTTCGGGATCGCACCAAGCATCATGGGTCTCCATGCATATGGTCACGCCCCTTTCGAATGCACGGTCCGCGATTGACCTCAGCGATCCGGCCACAAGCGCAATCGCCTCCTCCCTGGACACGCTTGCGGGAAACTTGCCCCCAAAGACCCGTATCCTGGGGACACCTACGTCCGCCGCCAAGTCAATCCGCTGGAGAGCATCCTGGAGATGACGCTTCACATCCTCAGGATCGGCGAATCGGCAGGACGTGGCAAGGCAGCAGACAGGGATCCTGCCGCTTCCGATGATCTCCCTGACCTGGCCGCGAGCAGGAGCCCCAAGGCCGACCTCAACTCCATGCTGATGCTGGGCATCAAGCCTCAGCTCAACCCCATCGTAGCCGTATCTTGCGGCGATGTTCAGTATGTCCTCAAGGCCGAACTCAGGGCACGAGAAGCTCATGAACGAGTACCTCGTATGTCTTCCTCCTAGGCATTGACTCTCACGGCCTCACCCCGCCGAGCAGAGTCTTAGACTGCGTCGGTGATCGCCTGGATCACCAAGGGCTGCTTGAGGCCTGTCTTGGGCGGCGGTTTGCACGGATATTCCGCGAAGCCCCAGAGCACAGGTCGGTTGCATCCTCCGCATCCTCATCACCCGCCGACAGATCACTGCGCCAGGGCATCTCCAGAGGCCTCAACCGATGTACCGTCTTTGAGGACCCGCAGTTGTCGCATGGCCAGTCCGAAGTGACTCTTAAGTGTTCTTCGTTCAACGTAGTGAGACGGCAATGTAGCCTTTGCCACGGGGCCTCGGGCTCAGAGAGGCGACCTGGCTTGTCTCCTCCTATGACGAACGAGCAACCACAGCAATGGGAGCCACACAGTGACGAAGATGGCCATCCAAGGCAGCAACAGCCTGACAAGGGATGCCATCGACCGGACCAGATGTTCGAATGCGTCTGCCACTTCTTGAAACATCCCTCGGAACTGGCCCTTCAGCTCATACAGCACACCCTCCCTACTCATTCCAGATTCAGGCCAATACACGATTAGCGCGATCAGGAGAACGAACAGAAGAAGCATCGAGAGGATCCAGAAGAAGATGGGCGGCGGCTTCGAGATAGCGAACCTTTCCTCACGTTGCATCACCCACTCCCCTCGCCCTCTACCTCCCACCGCCTTCCAGAAGAATGTTACGTTTCCGGCCGCTGTAAGGGCAGAAGTAGACGAGGTGGGAGATACCCATGCCGGATAGCCCAACCGACCCTCTGGAGTCTGCTTCAATGTACAGCACAAGACAATTGGAACCACCGGCCACGGTGCGTGGCCAAGTAAGCCTGCAGGCCATGCATAACCGAAGGGCGAGGCACAACGCAAGACAGACAAGGCAGACAGGCATACACAAACCTTTATCTGAAAGCAGCCGGCTCGAATCCACCAATCAGCATATGGGGTTGGGGTAGCACGGTCGAGGAAGGAGCCCATCCAAAGCTCGCGGGGACCACCCACATGTCACTCAATCGGTCAGCGTGCGCCGGGCTTCTGGCGCTCTTTGCCCTGGCATGCATGGACCCATGTCTTGGTCGAGAGGAGGGCAGGATATCATGCCTGCTGATAGGATCGGTGCAATCCGTGATCTCGCCTCTCCCCACATACTTCACGGAGGACCCTCTCTTCACCTTCCAGTCTGATCCCCACCAGGCCGGCCTCAGCATTGAGGAGAGGCTGAGGCTCGACAGGCTCTACTTCCCCAGAACCAGGCAGAAGCTCGTCGAGGACTTCGACATGGTCTTCTTCGAGGACCCCTACATAGATCACTTCACCCCAACCCAATGGGGCAATCTCCACTACGCCTTCACCCAGGCCGGCATTCCCTCGCTGTGGAGCTTTGGGCCGGCATACGGCCTAGTGGTGAAGCCCAGCGTGCTTGAAGAAATCCTGCCGATATCCGACCACCAGGGATGGTACCATCGACCTTGGCACGCCGTCTTCGAGAGGGACCGAGACCCGGTCTTCCTGCCCTTCGTGGATTTCGGCATGGAGAGAGTGCTGGGGGCGGCCTACGCCGAGATGCAGCCTCGCCAAGGCTCGGTTCTATGGGCCAAGATGCAGCCTCTGAACCTTCCCTTCATCGTTTCGTGGAGGCCCGGCGGCAGCAGGGCTGGGCTGACCTGGGTCTTCGGCGATGAATTCGACATGGCCTGGTGGGGCGTATCCATGAGCGCGCGCGGCGCAAACCCCTACGGCCTGGACATGATGGTCAACCTCATACTCTACTCGCTGGATAGACCCCTGATCCGGGACATATTGGCCAGGCGCGAGGCCAGACGGGCCTTCTCGGGATACAGGGCCCAGAAGCTGGTGGTGCTCTCGATGCTTGAATGGGCCGACCGCTTCGGAGCCAACACCTTCGCGCTCTCCCAAGACCTCACGGACCTGGATGCAAAAATGACGGCCGCCAGGATAAGCTACCTACGCGAGGAGTACGAGACATCCTACTCCGTTATGTCGGAGGTCTGGACCGAGATGATCGCACTAGGCGAGAAAGCGGTTCGAATCAAGGACCAGGCCCTGATGTGGGTATTTCTGTCCGAGTGGCTCGTCGTGACGGCTTCATCCATTCTGACGGGTCTAGCCGTCTGGAGCTTGATGATCAGGAGGAGGCTCTACAGGGAGGTCGGTGCCACAAGGTCGAGCCTCTAATCAAACGTGAGGTCAACCCGAGAAGGCCTTCTCCACAAGGCACTGACCAATCAATCTTCCCGCCTCGCGGTAGTGATCGCAGGTCAGGACCAGATCTCCGGCGAGCGAATAAGGCGTCTCCAGACAGATACCGGGGAAGCCCTGCTGACAGCAGTGAGAGAGGAAGCCCGGCGTGTCCCAGCGGCTGCGGTAGGCAGCAACCTTCCCGAAGGGTTGGGCTGCGTAGCGGGATCCCAACGCCTTGCCGACCGAGTCTGCAAGCCATGCGGCCCGTTCGTGTTCCACCTTGAACTGATCGGGATTGGGCAGAAAGGCGTAGATCCCGCCGAATTCCGAAAGGCCGGGTGCGTGGAAGTCCACTCCCGCGAAGGGGCGGCAGCGTTCTCGCCAGACGAGCATGTCCCGCCTGATGACGAGAACTTCATGCCGCATCGGGGGATCGCCCCAGGCACGGTTGAGATCGTAGGGGAAGTTGTCCTTGCCATAGTCTCCGCCTTCGACCCCGTCGAGGTTTGCCAGGGGCACTGACCAGATCAGCGGGGTGTTCTCGCCCGTCGCGGCGATGTACCTGAGCAGCCCATCCAGAACCCACGAACCAGGCGTCTCGCCCGAGTGCTGGCGCGCCAGTAGGTACACGCCAGGCCTCTGGCTTCCCTTGTGGCCATAGCCGTTGCTCAGACGTATCATTGGGCGACCGCCTTGGGTTACGCCGATGACATCCGACTCCCAGTACCCACCGGTATCATGCAGGAGACGCTCAAGCTCGGGGCGCCCGTAGGGATAGCAGACTGCGATGTCGGTGGTGGGGTTCGGCATGCCGAGCGACCAGGTGGCCTGCCGCCGTCCATCTGGGAGTTCCTCCAGACGTCCCGGCTCCAAACGACGCCATTCGCCTGTCCTATCCTTTGCCACTGGAAGTATCTTGCTCGCATCGCCCGCGCCCAGCATGCTTCTCAGATGCTTCAGAACGAGTTTCACGTTCGACCCGCCTGAGGTGCCGGACGTGCTGGTGAGCCTCATGCAGAACCAGAGAGATTCGGGACCTCCGTGAGGATCGGCCGCGAAGCTCACACACCATGATCCATCCTGTCGCAGGATCGTCACGTCACATGCATTGGCGTAGGGAATGCCTGTATCGACCTGGATTGTCACGTTGTCTCCTCCTCTGAGTCAACTCGATGGACCGTCGGCCAGAGGCCATATGACCTGAATAGTATTACTGCAGCGACCCCCAGCAGACCTGCACACACGGCCTGCAGCCATGTCCAGATCCGCGTCTGTCTCTGAGGCGTGTGGAGATCTCGGTTGAGGCTCGACGCGAAGCCTGCTCGGAATTCACCAAACGTCAAGATCCACGAGGGAACCGCCCAGGCCGGACGCATCGAGCAATGTTCGAGACCGCTGAACGTCGACCAGCATATCCCGGCGAGGCGGGTTCCACTATGTTCCGGACAACATTCAAGTAACGTTCCACTCTCCGCAGACCCGAGATGTGTCCTCCGACACATCGTCACACGTGGTGAGGAAATGAGCTGCAAGATCAGCATGGAATCGTTCACGGAGGTTGTTTACACCTTTACCGAGTCCCCTTGTGAAGATCCATCCGTCTCGGGCCGACCTGACATCCCGCTGATCGATAGGGATGGGCAGAGAGGTGGCACCTCATCGATTGATCTTCCTGTCAGCCTTGTCTCGAGGCTTGGCGAGGCCAGTCGCCGGACCGGTCTGTCCTTTGAGAGCCTTGTGTGGGATGCTGTTGACTTCTACCTTCAGCAGAAGATCTACGAATGGGTGGCGATCACCCGGGCAGGTGCCCCTGGCTGCGGGGAGGGCTTGGAACCGGTAGCCGACGCATCCCGGAATTCAACGAAGTGATGGGGCCTGCAGATGGGAACGCTGAGACAGGCTTTCGTCGGTCTAGCCTCTCTGGCGGGAATACTCGTTGCAGGCTCCTGTCTCATATGTCTGAGATGGGTTCAGAGACGCCAACCAGGGTTCAGGAGATCTCAGAGGAAATGACGATCTGACGGGCCCTGGTGGAGTCCTTGCCCTGTCTGCAAGACGAGTTACCCTTGTCTTCTGCTTGCCCCAAGAAGCCCGAGCTCTCCGCCCTCCTCGGGGGGCCCACCCTTAGGAGGAGAGCCACGCTCTCTTCTCTGGTGATGCTTCTGGCCTGCTCTGGATGCATTCTCTGGCATCTGGGGACCTGCCAAGGGACAGATCCAGATGAGCACAATGACACCACCGAGGAGGCCGGCGGTAGATCCGATGCCCCCGATATCGCGGGCTTCAACGGTTGGAACTGGACCGTCCTGGCGCTGGTTTTTCCATATGGGGATGTTGATTGGAGATGTGCCCGGGGGGATTTCTTCCTGGACTGCTATGTGTTCCACACGGTCAATAGCACCCACTCCCTTCTGTGGGCCTACAACACCTCCAGCGATTCTCTGAACCAGATCTTCTGGTCCGATAAGATCGCCTGCAGGGTTCAAGACTTCCGCGTCATTGGCGCGGCCCTGTATCTGGTGACGGGCTTTACGTCATATCCGATCTACAACGGCACGGTCTACAAGACGACCGATCTATCCACCTGGGACACGGTTGCCACCACCGATCGGATGATGATTCAGAGCATCGGCCAGTATGCTCCCACCGGCAGCATCTACGTTGGCGGTGTCCACAGTGGCGGGAAGGGAACCTACACCAGGATCGGCAAGATCGTTGGTGATGGCATCAACATCGTCTGGTCGGGTCGCGCACGATCCAGTGATGACGGCGTGAGGGTGATGATGTTCAACTCAACCCACATGGTCGTCTTCGATGAGTACAACCTGAACTTCATAATCTCCAACAACCCCGATGTGGCGTGGACCGATTCTAACAATGTGTCCGTGTTCGAGTGGGGAACCGAGGGAGAGGTTCGGGATGGGCTTCTATGGGCCGGAGGATATGATGACCGGATTGACGCTGCAAACGGCGGCCTGTGTGCGTTCAACGGTACTCACTGCTTCTCCTACGATCTTGGCATGAATGTCTGGAACGTCGTGAACGGGTCGGTTGGGGTCTGTGAAGGCCTTCTGGAGGATACACATGACTTCCCGGGCAGCGGCGGGGTTTATCTCTACAATGCCACCGGTACGCTATGGAATAAGACTGCTGGCTGCACTTGGAATTCTAGGTTCGCGGGGCTCGCACAGGATCCTTCCCATTCCTGGGTCATCGATGGTGTGCGGTACAACCGTCTCTACGCAGTCTGTCAGGTCCCCACATACAACGGTGGCACATTCTATGTCGTTAGGGGCGATCCGCCGGGTGATGGGGCACAGCCCTCTCCAAGGACCGGCAGGGATATCCTCGCCAACATCTCCGACGATCAAACCGCGGATGAGACGGTTTGGGAGGGATCCGAGGGCATGGAGGACTCGACCAGATACGTGACCGGACTCGGTCAGAAGGCGTCAAGTGCTGCTGCACCCGATCTCTTCTGGGGTCTCTGGGTTCTGTTCCAGGCAACACGACCGAGCCTCGTCATGCTGTGGCTGGTGATTCTGCCTTCCTCGCCACATCCGATGATTCAACGCGTTCTGAGGTCTGCTGGCCTCACCCCCGACCTTCCCGGAGTCAGGGATTGAGGCGTTAAGAGGCAGCGGAGGGGGTCGGGTCCTCTGTGCGACTCGGTCCCGGACGGTCCGGGCTCGCTGCAGGATCGCCAACCCTGATCAGTCGGGGAAAGGTCAACCTTGACGTTCCTCAAGACGCCTTACACGCTTCTCCAACTCGAGCGGATGCTGGTCGACCATGTTGAGGCGTGGCGCTCTTCCTTCGCCTTGTCCGATCCAGGATGCAGCATTACAGCAGGACGATCCCCACGGGCGCCAACGCGCCGAGCAGAAGGGATCCCTGAATGATGGATACCGTCGTTATCCGAACAGCGGCGAGCAGGGTCAGGATCCACGCTGAGGAAGACTCGGCAGTCTTCCCGGCAGGAGTTGCCAACTTGCATCACCCCTATCTCGCAGTCGCGGAGCTGCTGAGTGTTATGGGGGGGCCTGGCGTCGGTGGTCAGATTCGCGACGCGCAGAAAGCAGCATCTCACCAGCAAGAGCTATATGGATCATCGCCCACATCGGATGCATGTGTCGCCGTCCCGATCTGCAGGTTGCGGTGCTGATGGTCTTCCTCTTGCCGCTCTGCGAGGCGGTGGAGATACCCAGATTCTACTATCTGGGCGACTGTCTCCCAGCATCGAGCCCGATCGGATATCTACAGGACGATCCCGCCCTTGACGTCATCGCGGTTCCTGCAACAGCCCACCAGGGATATTTCACGACCCAGGAAGTAGCCAGGGCCCTCAGGATCTACATGCCCAGGACCTACGCCGAGTTACTCGGCGGCAGGATGGTGCTCCTGAGCGATGTCCGGGCAGACTCGCTGCCCGTGAAGTACCTTGACTGGTTCTCGAGATCGATCACAGAGGAGGGGATGACCCTCATGATGATCGGTGGAATACTATCCTTCGGTGGGTACTCGGATTCTCCATCCTGGGATACCACCAGCGTGGGGCCTCTCCTTCCAGTTGCCCTCGTGGAGCGCACCACCGTGGGGGCCTCGTGGAAGCCGGTTGTCGTATCCAGAGATGATCCGCTCATGGCCGCCCTTCCCTGGGCCACCTCACCCTTCTTCCTGGGCTACAACAAGGTGACTCTCAAGGAAGGCGCGAAGCTGCTGGCCGAGACAAGCGATGTCGCAAACCCCTTCATGGCAGTGTGGGATATCGGGACGGGGCGGACCTTTGCCTTCTGCACAGACTGGACGCCGGGCTGGGGCGCGGAGTTTATGAGATGGGCCTACTACCCCGACTTCACGGTCTATTCGGTCTACTACGTCATGGGCAGGGAGGTCCCTCAGGATCTGGATATGATGCACCGCATTCGCCTTGCCATAACCACTTACGGGGCACAACGTGACACCATATCCTCCCTCATAGCCTTCGTGGAGAGAGTTGGGGCAAACACGGGCAGCCTGGAGAGGTTGATCGGTGAAGCGGACGACCTGCGCATGGATGCGGGCCGGCTGTACGTACTGCAGGACTACCCCGGTTGCCTCGAGGGACTCAAGACGGCCCAAGAGGAACTTGCAGCCATCGAGGCGGAGGCAATGAAGGTGAGGTCCAGGACCATGCTCTGGATCTGGATGGTGGAGTGGTTCGTTGTGACCGCGACGCTGATGATTGCCGGTTCGACGCTGTGGGCCTTGATGGTGAAGAAGAGGCTGTACCGCGAGATGGGAACAACCAGATCTAGATGACAGCAACGAGCAATCTCCCTCTAGAAGCATGCATCGGGTGACAACTCGCTGAGGCATTTGCACCCGTGCGCTCATTCACCGCGGGTCGAGGAAAGATGGACCACCAGGCCTGGCTTGGGCGTTGGGCGTCGTGGCACGCACACGGCCGAGATGTCGTTCTGCTTTGTTGAACGCCCGTACAAATGCGTAGGATTATCACCCCAGATTGCCAAGCTATAATGGACCTGCCTGCTGAGGCGAGATGTAGGCAACAGATCGGAGGTTGCGCAAATGCAAGTCACAAGAAGAAGGATCTCTACCAACATCGCGATTGGACTCATGATAGGCTGCATACTGGGATTCGGGATGTGGAGACTGGGCGGCATATACATCCCGGAGACGCCGTTTCTGTACGGATCGCCTGGTTCCCTGGCGAAGTTCTCATCCTACAAGGAGCTGAAGAACTTCCTGGCCACGGCCCAATCATACTCCGGCCGGGACTCCAGGGCCTACAGCATAGCCGAGAGGCTGACAGGAGGAACGCGAAAGTGGGCTTGGGGACCAATGCTGGATGCAACCGAATCCACAAGGAGAGCCATCACGGCCAGCATGGGTGCCCCCGACTATTCGACAACGAACATCCAGGTTGCAGGCGTGGACGAGGCCGACATCGTCAAGACGGACGGAGAACACATCTACCTCATCTCGGGCAACGCCGTATTCATAGTCAAGGCCCATCCTCCGCAGGACGCCAGGGTAGTGTGTAGGCTGGAACTCAATGCGACCGTTGGCGATCTCTTTGTCGGCGGAGATAAGCTGGTCGTCTTCCTGGGCGCGCCCGAGACCTACGAAGCCCTTTCCAAGTCCGGTGGGGCCGAGCCCGCCGTTGCCGTGCGTCGGCCTGCACTCGGGATGACCGGGTGGAGATACGCAGGGGCCACCATCATACAGGTCTATGACATATCGGACAGATCCTCCCCCGAGCTTGAGAGGAATATCTCGATAGACGGCGCGTACTTCAACTCCAGAATGATAGAGGAATGGGTCTACGTCGTTGTGCAGAAGCCCGCCGTTCTGGAGGATGGAGTAGTTGGCCTTCCCCGCATCCAGGCCGAAGGAGTCATCATCGAGGTGCAGGCCGACACGATCTACTACGCGAACAAGACCGACTACAGCTACGTCTTCGCAGTCGTCATCGCTCTCAACATTCAAGACAAGGCCCGGCCTTTGTCCCACCAGAGCTTCCTCCTCGGCGGCGCATGCAGTATGTACGTCTCCCAGACCCACATGTACATAACCTCTCCGTACTACGAGGGAAAGGAAACCGGGACGATCTACGGGACCAGCATTCACAAGATCAGCATCCATGAGGGTGAAGTATCGTACGTGGCCGATGGGCACGTTCCCGGCTGGGTGCTCAACCAGTTCTCCATGGACGAACACCAGGGTCACTTCAGGATAGCCACCCAGGGGCAGACGACCACAGAAGGGCCGTCGGGCACCAACGTCTACGTTCTCGACTCCGGCATGGAGGTCGTCGGGAAGCTGGAGGGCCTGGCACCCGGGGAGACCATGCACTCGGCGAGGTTCATGGGGGCCAGAACGTATCTGGTGACCTTCCTGAACGTCGACCCCCTCTTCGTGGTGGATCTTTCAGATCCCGAGAGGCCCGCCGTCCTGGGAAAGCTGAAGATCCCGGGCTACTCCGACTATCTCCATCCCTACGATGACGCGCACTTGATAGGCGTGGGCAAGGAAGCGGAGGAAGCCAAGGAGGGGGATTTCGCCTGGTACCAGGGCGTCAAGATATCGCTGTTTGACGTCAGCGACGTTACAGATCCCAAGGAGGTTGCCAAGTACGAGATCGGCGATCGCGGAACCGATTCCCCGGTGCTGCGCGACCACAAAGCCTTCTTGTTCAGTCTGGAAAGAAACCTGCTGGTCATCCCGGTCCTGGTGGCCGAGATAGATCCAAGTGACTACGCGGGAGAGGTTCCGGCCGGTGTCTATGGGGAGTACGTCTACCAGGGAGCCTACGTCTTCAACATCTCCCCGGCTGGCATCGTCCTTGACGGCAGGATAACGCATCTTGAGGGCCGGGATGACCTGCTGAAGAGCGGGTACTACTTCGAGTCGGAATTCACCATCGAGAGGGCCCTCTACATAGGAGATGTCCTGTACACGATCTCGGCCGGCATGATCGGGATGAACCGCCTGCCCGACCTTGAGCCGCTCAACAACGTGGAGTTGTCCTAAACCTTATTCAGTCTGGACGTTGAGAGCTGGCCGAACTGGTTGGAGGCTGTGGATGCCGGAGGGAGACAGAAGGATTCACGGAACGACATGGGATGTCTACCTCGCCATCCTGACCTCCAAGGAACCCGTGGGCGTGAGGGAGATCTGGAGGCAGCTCGGCCTCTCAAGCCCCAGCCTGGCGCAGTACCATATCAACAAGCTCGCGGACCTGAAGCTGATAGAGTCGGCCTCCGGCGGTTATGTGGCGAAGCCGGACCAACAGGTGGAGGCACTGAGGAGCTTTCTTGTGCTCAGGGGCCGTCTGGTGCCCAGGTTCGTGATCTACGGTGCCCTCATTCTGGGCATTCTGGCCTCCTACATCATCTTCTGGCCCTTCAGATGGGACTTCAGGGACCTCGCGACGCTGGCCTTCGGAGTCTTCAGCGCGGCGGCATTCTTCTTTGAGGCCTACAGGCAGCAGAAGGGCCTATACGTCGAGAAGAACCGCAACTGATCTCTGGCGGGAACCGCGTTGGGCGATTGGCCTGAAATCGGGCACAGAACCCAGGCCCTCGGGGCCCATTGCATGCACCCAGCTCCACTCTACGGCCATAATTGTTTTCAACAACCATAGCTCCGGCCTCAAGGATGGAGCCGATCGATCGCCTCCGAGGATCCGTGCAGAGAGCGGTGGCCATCACAACGATCCTGCTTGTCCTATTCCCGACGGCATCCGGTAGCGGCAAGATCAGGATACTCATCGCGGGAAACATGGACCTGATCAACTCCCTGCGCGCCATCTTCGCGGGCGAGCCATCGCTCCACTGCGTCTTCGTGCCCTGCCGCCTCGGGGGAGTGGTGACCTATGACGCGGCGATGAAGTTCATAAGGCTGTACTTTCCGCGCACCTTCGATGAGATGAAACGCTACGAGGTGATCATGCTAACCCAGCCCGAGTACAACCTCTTCACCACCAAGCAGGATCAATGGATGTACGACGCGATAAGGAACGGAACAGGGGGCATCAACGACGGAAGCGTCTTCAGCATCCAGTCGGTGATTCATTCCGCATGGGCCAACTCACTCACGCAGCAGGCCTTTCCTAACGATGCCCCCGCCGTTTCGGCCAAAGGAGGAGGCGAGGCAGGTGGACTCGTCTTTCGCGTCATCATCGACCCCGAAGCGCCCGATCCCATACTGACCCCGTTCATCCCCTTCGGAGTGGAGAAGGTTGTATGCACGGCTGCCTCAAGGCTCGTCATCGCCCGGGAGGGAGCCACTACTCTGGCCTGGCAGGTTGGCAACTTCCCCGTGATCGGAAGGGTTGCGTATCTGGTTTCGTGGGACTACGAGAAGGGGAGAACCATGACGAGCGGCGACTTCATGGGCAACGGCTGGTTCGGATGCCCGGGTTCGCCCACCAGCAACCAGTACTCACCCGACATACTCACGAACATGATATTCCATATCACGAGAAGGAAGCTGATCGAAGACGTAGCCATTTTCCACAGGCTCAAGATAGGTCTTGCGGAGTTATCGTCCAGGATGCTGGGCCTAGTGTCCCTGAAGGACTTCATCGACAAGTTCGGAGCCAACACCCAACCGGTGGAGAACGAGATCCGAGCCCTGCAAGAGATGGAGAGAAGGGCCATAGAACAGTACCTTGATCAGGAGTTTCAAGCATGCCAGGAGACGATCCACCTTGGATTGGCCAGGTTCCAGGAGGCGGAGCAGACCGCCATCAGAATCAAGAACAGCTCCCTGCTATGGGTGTACCTGGTTGAGTGGCTAGTCACCTGTTCGACCCTGTCCATATCGGGCACCGTCGTCTGGACGCTGATGATCAGGAGAAGGCTATACAAACCCGTCAGAGTGACGAGAGGGATCTGACCGCCGACATCGCTTGGCGCACAGCACTAGCCCGTTCCACGATCTTCCCCGACCCCGCTCGTCAGAGCCGAGTCTCGCAAAACCAGCGCCACATACCCATATCGCTCCTGACAAAGCTCAAAGCCAGCAACAGATACACTACAGAGAACAGCGAGACTTGGATTGGCCGCGTCAGAAAGGAGTCCACCCCGGCGGCGATGAAGTATCCCGCCATGGCCATGGAAATCGCCGATGATGCGAGCCTCGTCCGATAGCTGACCGTCCTTCTGTATCCCTGCACCGCGACGAAGGCAAACCCAAGGGTCAGCACCACAATCACGAAGGACAGTGAGAAGGATGCATATCCGAGAAGAGTGTTCAGCACCAGGAAGAATCCCGCCGTCAGAGCAAGGCAGGTCAATGCAGGGGCCAGTCCCTTCCTCACATCCTCATCCGGGATTTGGGACGCGTTCCTGCATTAATAGCTTATCCCGATGACCCGATGATGATGTCTCTCCCCCCAGACGCCGAGGTCTACCACCCGCAAAGCTTCCTGAGAAGCTCTACGAAGTACTTGTAGTTATCCATGGTTATGTCAGGGGGCACCGCGTGGTCGACGCCCGGGAAGTAACCCCGCCTCCTCGCCAGGGGCGGCACCTTGTACGTGACCTCCTCCTCGATGGCGTCCTTACCCTTGACCAGCGATCGCTTCGACAGCCCGCCCATCATGACCAGTTCGGGGAACTTTCTCCCGAGCCTCACCACGTCCATGTTCGCGGCGACCTCGCACGGCGTCAAACCGTTTATGCCGTATTCCAGCCAGACAGGTATCAGTGCCTCGACATTCCCGTCGCTGTCCACCATGATGAGCTTGACCCCGTGGTCCCGGAAGGTCTGGGCGATCTCGCTGTAGGCCGGACCCATGAACTCCCTCATTGTCGAGGGGCCGATCATGGATCCATCCCGGTATCCCATATCCTCCGACATGACCACATAATCCAGTTCCACATCATCCAGAGCCCTGTGCAGGGTCTTCATCTGGAACTCGGCACACAGATGCATGGCTTCTTTGACAAGCTCGGGCCTCCTGTGCATGCCGACAGCGATCGCTTTGAGACCCATCATGTCCCTGGTCCACCAGAAGGGTCCCCGGATGCCGACAGACAGGGGGTAGTCTCTGTCCCGGTACCTCCTCGCCATCTCGCGCCAGTTGCTCGGATACCGGCTCGGATCCTTGGGATTGTACCGCCTCTTGATCTTGAGGAAATCCCCCATGTCCTTCACGGGGAACTCCATGAAGACCCTGGTGGCAAAGCCGCTCCATCCGTTCTTCCAGTCGTGCTGGAACCCCATTTGCGTTATGCCCAAGCCGTCCACCCACACCCGATGCCTTTCATCCTGTCTGACCATTCTGGGTTTGAAGGGCGGAAGGGGGCCTAGATTGATCGTGGAGGCACCGGGCTTCCACTCGAACCCCTCGGATGGATAGGAGGCGATGCCCCGCGAACCGATGGTACACTCTCCGAAGCCAAGGTAGTCGACAACATCCCTGTCAGGGGGTAATCCCTGCTTGATCCATGCTTGCCTAGTCAGGGGCCTTACGCCTCCGATGCTGAGGGGTATGCGGTCGGGCTTGCCGAAGAGCGCAACCTGCAGGAATCTCTCCCTTGGGTTCACGAACCCGTCAACCTCGGATCCCGCTGGACAGGTCACCTCTTCATAAATGATCCTTTGGGACTATGGATCATGTGCTCCGGGGACCTCCCTCATGCCCCGACCCGGTCCGCAAGCCGGCCACTATCCCGTCGTCGGATCGACCTAGACGCGAGTGGCACGATGTG
>CAYVLA010000080.1:0-14255 GCA_964452145.1 Hadarchaeota archaeon (SeqCode) | reverse complement strand
AGCTGGCTGTGACCAGATTCGGAAGGTCCTATTCGATACTGGGCCGGACGGTAAGGGAGTACAAGGTGCAGAAGCGGTTCTTCAACGGATTCTCGGCCCAAGACGGCGTGTTGATTGCGAGGCCCGAGAAGGCATTGGCTGACTGCTTAAACGTTCCGAGGGCTTGTCCACAAATGGTCGTGGTCGAGGCCCTTGATGGAGTAGATTCCACCAGAGTAGGATGCTCTCTGACCAAGGCGGGCCAAGAGAGACTGGCGAGGTTCCTGCATGATTGACCGCACAGAACTCGAGAGGTTTGGACCCCCAGGCTTCCATCTGGGCCAGAAGGAGAAGGATTACGTACAGCATTGGGTTCTTTCTTATCTTTCGCGTTCGGGTTTCGGCGGGGCCTTCAAGGGTGGTACGTGCTTGCAGAAGGCCTTTGGGCTACCGCGTTTCTCGGACGACCTGGACTTCACTCTGGGCAGTGCCCGGGAACCGGACTATGGGTCACTTTCGGCATTCCTCTCCTCCGCCGGCTTCGCGGTTGTCTCGTGGGGAAGAGAGGAAAGTGAGAACGCCTTTGCTGGGAGAATCCGGTACCGTGGTCCCCTCTACTCTGGGTCCACGATCAGCGAGGGCGTGCTGACTCTCCAGATGAGCAGAAGGGAGGGGCTTGTGATTGCCTCGAGAGTCGCCATCATTCGACCACCCTATCCTGATCTTCTGCCCTACCAGCTGCCGGTGATGGACATGAGCGAGATCGCGGCCGAGAAGGTACGCGCCCTTCTGACGAGGGTGTCAGCCCGGGACCTCTTCGATCTGTACTTCCTCTCAAGGCTCGGAGCGGTCCTGAGGAGGGAACTGATAGAGGAGAAGCTATCCCTGTATCGCATGAGCCTGAATCCTGATGATGTTCGGAGGAGGTTATCCGAAGTCAAGAGGGTCTGGAAGGGTGAGATCACGGCCGTGGCTCAAGCCTCCGTGGACTACGAAGAAGCGGCGGATACATTCCTGAGGGAGATGAGCCGATGCTGCCCGGAGTGGGCAACCCATTCATCAAAGCATTCTCTCAGCCACCGAAAGGCCCAGCGGAACGCCGCATGAAGGACATGGCCCAGACGTTCGCATCTTCGGCCGCCGCCGTGAGCCGGAACCCGGTGAGCTGTTCCTCATAAGCATAGTGCCTGCCTGCCGGAAGACTCTCATCGGGCCCACCGACTTGCAGGAATGCCGCAACAGCGCCTTCCGATCGTGTTCATATTCATTGTGGCCGTCGGGGTTGCTGGTGCGCGGGGCTGGGTCCTGGTGGACCGCTGGATCGGTGTCCTGTACATCAGCGACCCGATCAAATCCCCCGCCTCACCGTCATGCCCGGAACCCATCTTCTCCCATGTCCAACCCGGAGGGCACTATATGCGGGGGGAAGGAAAGCCATACCATTACCTCCTCCCCATCATCTATACAGACGTGGCCCTGATAGGGAGGCGAGGGGTCGGGGCACGAACGGGGTACAGATCAGCCAACGATAAGGAACGGGGAACCCAACCAACTGCAACAGCAAGATCACATCGCGGCTACGCGCGACCAAGCAAGATAAGCATATTAAACCGCAGAGCGGAGGGGGATCAAATAACGAGGATGGTCAATGGGTACGGTAGCGGGACAGGCTCTGGCCGATACACTGCGGCTCTGGTGCCACCAGCTGAGGGAATCGGTCCGCAAGGAAGCGACCTCTTTCGAGGAGAGGACCATCCTGGCCGCGGAGGCTTTCCGACAGAGCGAGGGGGAGCCCTTTCGCATACTCCGCGTCGCCCGAGCCACATCCCACATCTTCGCAAATATGCCCATCCGCATCAGGGAGGGCGAGATTCTTGTCGGCTGGCATCCGAATACCCGACAGGACGAGAGGACCAAGGAGGCTCTTAGGAACGCAAGGGATTACCTGGGCAAGCAGAACTACTGGCTCAGCGCCAGCGAGGGCCACATGGCTCCTGACTACCCAACGATCCTAAGGGAGGGCCTTGACTCCATAGCCTCCCGGATAGCCGATAAGGAGTCTGCCTTGGACCCGGGGCACCCCGATACCCCTTCCAGAAAAGCCTTCTACAGGGCCGCCGCCGTATCCATCAAGGCATTCCAGGGCCTGATTCTCCGGTATTCCGAGCTGGCAAGATCGCTCCAGGAACAGGCCCACGATTCGGAGTGGCGGCGCCAACTTTCGAGGACAGCGTCCATCTGCGAATGGATATCCTCCCAGCCACCGCGCAGCTTCCGCGAGGCCATACAACTTGTCTGGTTCACCTTCTTGGCCGTGGCCGTGGAGGAGGGAACGGCCCACGGTTGCTTCGGTCCGGGGCACATCGACCGGCATCTTGCCGAGTTCTACCGCAGGGAGGAAGATAAAGAGGAGGCCGCCGCCCTGCTGGAGCAGCTCTTCATCAAGTGCAACGAGTTCCACGGCCCCGGCATGAGCGCGGTCATCGTCGGCATCGGCGGCCGGAACCCAGACGGAACCGATGCAACCAACGAGCTTTCCTACAAGATCCTTGAGGTCTCCGACCGGGCCAGAACTTACTTCCCGGGCGTGGATATTCTATGGCACAAGGACATGGATCAGGAATTCGTGAGGGAGGCGATCAAGCTCCTGCGCAACGGAATGGGGCAACCCTCATTCTTCAACACCGATCTGATAATCCGAGGGCTGGGCCGTTACGGCGTTCCCTTAGAGCACGCCGTGGATCACCTGCCCAGCACGTGCACAGAGACCTCGATCCAGGGTCGGTGCAACCCCTGGGTCGCCTGGCCCTACGTCAACATACCCATGAGCCTGCTGTACGCCATGTTTGGAGGCCGCCATCCGACGAGCGGCAGCCAGGATAGGCCGGACACCGGAGTGCCCCAGAACTATGCGGAGCTTAAGGAGGCCTTCCTCAAGCAGCTTGAGTTCGCAGCCCATCAGGCAATCCTGACGGGCAACCGAGATCAGATGTTGGAGTCATGGTACAGGCCCTTCCCCCTGTTGTCATGCTTCATTCAAGACGGTATCGAGCGGGGAAGAGACATCTCCCAGGGCGGGGCCCTGTACAACTTCCTGCAGCCCGAGGCCGTCGGGATATCCAACGTCGTGGACGGTCTGGCCGCGGTCAAGGTCCTGGAGGAAGATAAGCGCTACACGGTGGAGGACTTCAGAAAGGCCATTGTGGCCGATTTCCAGGGATGGGACGAGCTCCGCCTGGCCATTCGGAATGAGTGTCCCAAGCATGGCAACAACATCCCCTGGGTGAACGACCTCTTCTCGGAAGTCGCAGGTGCATGGTGCACGGGGATCGAGGGGCACCGCAACTACTTGGGCGGACCCATCTTTCCCGGTTTTCTGGGGTGGACCATCTGGATAGGCTTCGGCCACGAAACCCCTGCAACGCCGGATGGAAGGAAGGCGGGAGCCCCCCTAGCCAACACCGTCGGGGCCTGCACTGGCGTCCAGGTGAGAGGAGCGGTGTCCATGCTTCTATCGACGCTGGGATTGGACCAGTCCCGGGGCCTGGGCGGAATTGTCTTCAACCTCCGGTTCGGGGCGAGCATGATCAGAAACGAATCCGGCGTGGAGCGGCTCAAGAGCCTGATTGAGACGGCCTTCGATAAGGGGATCTACATGGTTCAGATCAACCTTGCCAGCTCGGAGGTCCTCCGGGATGCCCAGAAGAACCCTGAGAGCTACTCCGATCTCTTGGTCAGGATCGGAGGGTACCTGGTCCCCTTCACGCTCCTCTGCCGGGATGCCCAGGAGGATGTCATAGCCAGGACGGAAACGGAGATATGAGCCGTCACATCAGGGGCCTCATCTTCGCCGTGGACGAAACGGCGATCCACGACGGACCCGGCCTCCGCATGTCCGTGTACATGAAAGGATGCCCCCTAAGCTGCCTCTGGTGCCACAGCCCGGAGTCGATTCTACCCCGGCCCGAGATCGTGTGGTACCAGACCAGGTGCACCCGATGCGGCAACTGCCTCCAGGTTTGCCCGGAAGGTCTGAGATCCAACGAGCTCGTTGACGAGAGGGATAGGTCGAACTGCCGTCTGTGCAGGCTCTGCGTCGAGGGCTGCGCCTCCCAGGCCCTGGAGGTGAAGGGCCACACGGTCACGGCCGGGGAGATAGAGAAACATGCCCTCCAGCTCCTTCCGTTCCTCGAGAGCTCCGGGGGAGGGGTCACGCTCACTGGCGGGGAACCCACCTTCCAGTACGAGTTCTCGCGGGCAGTCCTTGGGCTGCTCAAGAGAAGATCGATACACACGGCCATGGAGACGTGTGGCTACGTGCGATGGGATTGGCTCCGCAGACTCGCAGCGTTGACGGATCTCTTCTTGTACGACCTGAAGCATCCCGACGAGGACTTACATACGCGATACACCGGGGTCTCGAACAGGCTCATTCTGGACAACCTCTCGCGGCTGATCGAGTCGAGATCGGAGGTCATCGTGAGGGTTCCCCTCATCCCGGGCCACAACGACTCGCCCCAGGTCGTAAGGTGGGTCGGCTTGAAGGCCTTGGCTCTCGGGGCCAAGAGGATCTCGCTGCTTCCCTACAACCCTGCATCGGCGGGCAAGTACTCCTGGCTGCACAGAAGCTATCCTCTGACTGCTAGGACGCAGGACGATGGGTACGTGGCCCAGCTGGAGGCAATGCTGAGGAAGGAAGGGCTGAATACCGTGGAGCCCTAGGCAGGACAACCGGTGCGATATTTGAAAGCCTGCTTGAGCTGAGGTTCCGCCATGACCATCAGGAACATCTTCCTCGACATGGGCGACACCCTTGTGCACAGGCCCATCGACAGGCAGGTGGGCTACGCCATGCTGTTGAGGCAGTTTGGCTACAACGTCTCAGACCAGGATATGCTTGCCGCCTACGACAAGGCGCGGGCAGCGATTCCGCAGAAACCCAAGTACAAACAGACGATGGAGGAGATCAACCAACACTTCATGCAGAGGCTCATCACCTCGATCCAGAACCTGGGTTTGGAGCCCGCGGGCGAGATCGCGATGCGCCTCGCCTCCAGCAACTTCAACTCGATAGAGCTCTTTCCGGATGCCGAGCCCTTCTTGAAACAGGCGAAATCCCTTGGGTACCGCCTCGGAGTGATATCGAACTGGGACCCGGAACTCATATCCTTCTGCAAGAAGATAGGCATCCACGGTTATCTGGACACCATTGTCGCCTCCAGGGCCCTGGGCTACCAGAAACCCCTCCCCGAGATATTCCACTGCGCGCTGGCCTCTATCGGGGCAAGTCCGGAGGAGTCCGTCCACATCGGAGACAGCGTCGGAGCTGATGCCCTCGGCGCCATGTGGGTCGGGATGCACCCGATCGTGCTCGACAGGGAGGGCGTGCTTGCCGGGCTCTTCTGCCCGGTGATCCGATTGCTGAATGAGGTCATTCCAACCGTCAGATCTCTGTAGACGCATCATCTTGGTGCGGCATCTCGCCAGTGCAAGCTTCACGGACCGGCCTATGCCGAAAGATCCAAGGCTAGCCAGTCTCGGTCAGCAGGGAGGCTCCCCACGGCAGAAACTCACCCAAGTCAATCCTGCACCATCCCCCGGGCATGTCAGAGGTGATGTGTGATCTTACGGTAGAGCGTTGACCGCTCAGTCTGGCGGCGCAGAATCGGTCAGAGCTGCTCCGGATCCTAACGTGAACATGTTCCAAGGGATCAAGGGAGGCGTTGACCAGTATGATGGTTGAAGGATGGTCGGCATTGCCCCTGGCCCAGATGGCGACCTTGGCAAAATCCTCCACGAAGGCGGGCAGCCGGTCATCACTGAGCCAACGGAAGACGCTCTTCAGCTGGGCTGACTTCGCTTGGCTGTGGACCAGAAACCACGGAAAGTATCCAGCCACCACAACCCTCCCGCCCAGTTCGTTTGTGAAGCTCGTCATGCAGGGTCCGAGGCGACGGCCCAGATAGTCCACCATCTCGGCCAGGATCTGGACGCCGCCTTGGGTCGGCTCCAGGACATGTCCCGGCTCTGACCACCAAAAGGACTGTCTGCAGTCCCGCCTCCTGCCCACGAAGGGTCCGTTGACGGGATGGTCGGTGAAGACCTCAATCGCATCGCGTTCGACCGTCTCTATTGGTCTGACTCCCGTGAGCGACGACAGGCCCCGCTGGTCAAGCGTGTCCCATGCGCCGACATCCAGATACACGCCTCCCCGGAAGATCTCCTCCAGCTCATCATCCGGGAAGGAGAGGGGAGTTGCACCCGAGAAGGTGGCGGCCGATGCGCCGCTGCGATCGTAGCAGATGGGGAGGCCTATCTCGCCTAGGACGTACTGCTTCGACAGGGACTCATGTATGCCGGGTCTCCCGAGCCAGTCCCCCCGTCGTCCGCTGGCCGCGAAGAGGTCCTGGTTCCACGCGGGCCATATGCCAAGACAGGGTTGGCGCTTGGCCGAGTCCCTAAGAGCTTTGTAGAAGGGGCGGGCCGATGCAATCCCGTCCAGAAGAGGCAGGTAATCATCCAAAGGCTCCGGGTTCATCGAAAGCACGTTGAAGGCCAGCCCCGTCGCGCCAGCGGCCATGTGGGCAGCGCCCTCGACGATCGTCGCTTGGACGCTCTTCTTGAGCTGCTGGTAGGGGAAGTTTTCGATCTCGGACTGGATCACGGCCACGTCTTGGGGAAGCGCGGAGACCTGCCTGCCTATGTCGTGACCCTTCTCAATGAGTCCAAGTGGTCTATCGTCCCAGTAGAAGCCGCCGCCCGGCCTCCAGCGAACCTCCGAGGCGTTGGGGCCTGAGAGAACCCTGGCCCATCGATCAAAGCCATAGCCCTCGAAGAATCGGTCTCCAGTCATGAAACCGATGGGCAGGGACGGCGAAACCTCGTGGAGGGATCGCTCGATCACCGTCAGCAAGTCTGCGATGAGCTTCCGGTTATGTTCGAGCCACTCGACTCTCAGCTCTGTGTCTTCGCCTAGTGCCTTGATGAGGCTCTTACGGGACCAGCTGCATCCGCTCTCCCGGGAAAAGCGTTTGATGCATCCGCTGCAGAAACAGGTGGCCCTTATGGGAATGTGGCCCATTAGGCGCACATCATCGTCGACCCAGACGAAATCGGGCTCAGCCCTCGCGACCATGGAGTACAGGCTGCGGACATACCCCAGGTTCATTGGGTCTGATGGGCAAAGGCAGCCCCGGCAGATGCGTCCCCTTTCATCCATGGCCCTCTGGGACCTCTGGTGCAGAGACCCTTCAAGGTTCTCCTCGTGATGGCCCATCGTGGCCAGAACGTTTATGCCGCACTTGACTCGGATCTCCTTCCGAGTCCTAGCCATGCGCTCCTTGAGCAGGACAAGCCGAACCTCCATCGTCTTCAACGACAGCGGTGCATGGGTGTCGTGGGTGAAGAAGGCAAGTTCGTCGATGGAACCCCGGCCGGCCGCTAGGAACTCAAGCAGGCCATCGAATCGCTCATCGTCCAACCAGTGCGCCGGGCCTATCCTGAGCATCACAAGCAAGCCTCTCCCTCCTCCTGATAGGCTGACGGGCTGCATGCGGAAGATAAAGATTCTTATCTGTGATGACGGGACCGTCAATCCCTACGGAGCTCATCCCACGATCATGGCGAGGCATCTCCGATGAAGTGCATGCCGATCATGACCTTGACGTTGTGTTTGTCTAGGTCCATTTCGTGCATGACCCTTGGCACCTGGTCTAGAGTGCACCGGGAGGTTATCAGCGGGGTCAGGTCGAGCTTGCCCGATTTCATCATCTGCAGGATCGGCCCGTAGATCCCGAGACTTCCCGCGACCCCTCTGATCTCAGCGCCCTTTAGGACGAGCTGATCGATGTCCAAGCCTTCGAGCCCGGTTTCATAGAAGGCGACCGCGCTCACCACACCAGCCGGGCCGATGACCTGCAGGGCCTGCCTGAGGAGCTCGACCGATCCGGAGGCCTCTATGACCGAGTCCGCCGTTCCTGTGGCAAACTCATCTTCGAGGCCGGTCTTGATAGGCCCCTTGGCGCTGTTTATCGCAGCGTCGATCCCGAGGGCTTTGGCCATGCTGAGCTTGGACTCCTTTCTTCCGACGATGACCACCTTCTCCGCTCCGCAGAGCTTTGCCAGCCTTCCTGCGATGATGCCGATCGGTCCTGAACCGAGCACCAGAACCCTGTCGCCCAGCCCTATCCCGGCCCTGTGGACCGCGTTGAGGGCCGTTGCCGCCGGTTCGACCATGGCGCCGTTGTCAAATGAGACTCCCCGAGGAAGGGGTGTGAGATGCCTTGCGGGCATCAGGATCTGCTCGGCGAAGGCACCGTCCCAGGCGTTCACAGTGCCCACGCTGCGCATCTCAGAGCAGAGATGGTGGACGCCGAGCGAGCAGCTGCGGCAGCTGCCGCAGGAAACGCCCGTATCCCCGACCACAGCATCCCCCGGCTTGAACGCCTGAACGCCTTTCCCGATCTTTTCCACAACGCCCGACCACTCGTGCCCCGGGATGAATGGAAACCTGACGAGCCCGCTCTTCACAAAGGAGAGGGCTCCGGTGTATACGGAGTGGTCCGTGGCGCAGATCCCGGCCCTCACCACCTTGCAGAGTGCCTGGCCCTCGGCTGGATCCGGCGTCGGCAGATCGACGAGCCTCAGGTCCCGGGGCCCGTGAATTCTCAAGGCTTTCATGTCGACGACCTGTCACGCTTTGCGAAGTTTGACATGTAGCTGGCCATTAGGCATTACAGCTAGGAAATACTCCGGCCACCGGCTACCTCGTAGATTGCCAGGATGTTCTCCAATGGAGTGTCGGGTTGGATGCAATGGGCCGGGCTGAATATGTAGCCTCCTCCCTTCCCGATGACCTTCACTCTGTGGATGGCCTCGCGCCTGCAGTCTTCCACTGTGCCGAAGGGAAGGGTCTTCTGGGTGCTGATTAACCCGCAGAAGACTAGCTTGTTCCCGAAGTCCCTTTTCAGCCCCTCGGGGTCCATCCCTGCAGGCTCGGGCTGGACGGCATCGAGTATGTCCAACCCCATATCTATCAGTTCAGGGATGAGCTGCCTCGTGCTTCCACAGCTGTGCATGGCGACCCTTGCACCGAACCTATGGCCAAGATCGTAGAATCGTTCCAGCCTAGGCCGGAAGAACTCCCTGAATATTCCGGGTGAGAAGAAGGGCCCGTTCTGGGTTCCAAGGTCTTCCCCGAGCCAAAGGATGTCGACAAGCCCCTTGGCGGCCTCCAAGGCCCTTGTGCAGTACTCATACCAGAAGTCCACCCGCCTGTCGATGATGGCGGTTCCGACCTTGTTCCCGGAAAGGATGTCCTTGATCACCTTGCCGTGGCTCCGGCCCCTCCCCACACCGTTGAGGATGTCCGGTATGCCGGCCCCGCCGAGGCAAACCGCGTAATCTCCAATCCTCTCGCATCCGGATTCGATGGAGGAATAGTCGTAGTTGTCGGGGTCGGGCCACGGATATGCGTCGACTTCTTCCAGCGACTGCATCTTGCTGAAGGGAAGATGGTGGGCCTCTTCGTAGGTCCCTGTTGCGTAGGCGATCTTCTTGTAGCCCACTCCCCACATGTCGTAGGTAAGGCTCTGGTCAGGCTTGTTCATCGGCATCGGGCGCTCGGGTCGCGGGTGGTGGACTGAGCGAAAATCGACTCCGAAGATTTGGAGGAGATCCCGACCGGGGAATCTCTCCTTTAGCCTGGAGCCTATCTCTGGCGTGGTGTAGATCTGTATGGGGGGCCTGTCCGGCTCCTGGAACCGACAACAGTGATCGACCCTTTCCTTGGATGTCAAGGCCATGGGGCCAACTTGACCGAACCCTTTTTCTGTGTATTGCCGGCCCGCTCCTCACCTGGCACACGGCCAGCATGCAGGCGTCCTGGGCCTCCAATGCCAGCCAAGGAAGTGGTGTGGCCCTCACTTTCGACGACCGCTGCTGCGAACCAAGCTTGGGCCGTCGAACCGAGGCAAGGACATCGGCAAGGCCATCGGGTTCATCATCTCGCTGCCCGCGGCGGGGGTGATGCATTCATTCCGCGACATGGGCGCTCAGGAAAAGGGTAGAATCACCTCGGCATTGATCAAGGGACTCACGAGGCTGAACCTCGCATTCGCCGACCCCTCGGGGGTTGTTCGATTTCGGCCGGAGGGCAAGACCGTCGGAATGCCGGTACGGCTACACACCGCTCTGAACGTGGCCTACGCGATCGGCCTGGGGTTGCTTGACTGCGGCTGACAAGAGGGCGACCATTTTTGAAGAGCGCAGGTTCTCTTCACGATTCGTACGATGTGATCGCGCCCGATGCACTTCAAAACGGTCATGCCGCTTCTTGGCAAGGATATGCTTGGTAGAAGGGATTGACATATGAGGCGACTGTCTAGGTACAAACCGTTCGCTCGATGGTGGTGGTTCGGAGGCGCCGTCGAGAGGCCGGAGATCGAGTATCAGCTCCGGGAGATGAGGAGGTCCGGCTTCGGCGGCGTCGAGATACAGCCGGTCTACCCGTTGAGCGTTGACGAGGAGCGGAACTTGCCTTGGCTTTCCAGGGAGTTCCTCGCGATGGTGAGCTTCGCGGCGAACACCGCCACCCGCCTCGGACTGACCGTCGACGTGACGCTTGGCAGCGGTTGGCCTTTCGGGGGGCCGCATGTGCCAAAGGAGGAGGCGGCGCGGAAGATCCGATACGACTTCTGGGATCTCCCCGAGGGGCAGACATGGTCAAGCGGGGACAAGCCCTTGGAGCAGGACGAGATGGTCATCCTCCTGAAGGCAGCCCCAGTCGAACGGGGCGCATTGGATCTGAGCCGTGCGGTCGACCTCCTCCACCCCCAAGCCGTGCAACAATGGACAGCCCCACCGGGCAACTGGAGGGTCGTCCGATATGCGAGCAGCTACACCCGCATGGTGGTGAAGCGGGCCACAGTCGGCGCCGAGGGCTGGGTACTCGATCACTACTCGCGCAAGGCCATGGAGACGCACCTCCGCGAGGTCGGGGAGAGGCTGGCCCGCGCCACCAGGGGCAAGACCAGATGCTTCTTCTCGGACAGCTGGGAGGTTTTCGGTTCAAACTGGACCGAGCGCTTTTCCGAGGAGTTCCGTAGGAGGAGGGGTTACGAACTTCTGCCCTACCTGCCTGCCTTGGACAATGAGGTGCCGGGCATCTCGCCGGGGCTTCGCTACGACTACTGGAGCACACTGTCCGAGCTAACCCTGGAAGACTACATGATGGCCATGCAGGAGTGGTGCCACGCCAAGGGGGCATACTGCAGGATTCAGGCCCACGGCGAGGAGCCCGCGGACATGATCAAGTGCTACGGGGAGCTGGACATCCCCGAGTGCGAGTCCGAGCTGGGCTGGTCGGCAGACAGCCCCTTGATTACCCAGATCCCGAAGATGGCCTCCTCCGCCGCCCACCTCTACGGAAGGACCGAGGTCTCCTGCGAGACCTACACCTACCTGAGGAGGCCCAGGTACCTAGTCCCCCCCAGGATGCTCAAGGTCGTCGCCAATAGGCTTTTCTGCCACGGCGTCAATCACCTCATCTACCACGGATACCCCTATTCGCCCCGGCGCATCGGCTCCCCCGGCTGGGCGTTCTACGCCGAGACCACGATCAACCACAACAGTCCCTGGTGGCCCTACGTAAAGTACCTCAACGCCCGCAATGCCCGGCTGGGCCGCCAGCTGCACAGGGGGACCTCGACTGCCGACGTCCTGATCTACACATCCCTCGCCGACATCTGGTGCAAGATGGGCAACGAATCCAAGCCGACCACGCTCACCTGCATGATGCAGCAGCTCGGCTCCCTGCCGGATGTGGCCTGGGGCAACGGATACGACTTCGACATCGCCAACGACGAGATCCTGCTCAAGTGCAGCGCCAGCGACGGGGCCCTGTGGGTTGCTGGGCTCAGGTACCGCCTCCTTCTCGTCCCCCAGATTGACTACATCCCGATCGAGTCCATGAGGAAGCTCCTTGAGCTGGCTAGGCAGAAGGCACCAATACTGTTCGTCGGGAAGCTGCCTACGGCAGCGCCTCACTCGCCAGGGGCCCAGACGCACACATCCGAAATGGCCGCCATGCGGGCGGAGCTGGAAAGGATGAGCGCGGTGCCGCGTTCGCTCTCGCCCGCGCTTCTTGAATCCGACAAGGAGGTTGGCCCGTTTCTGCGGAGGCTGACGGAGCCCGATGTCGAGCTGCCCAGCCTGGATCCCAGCATGCTCTTCATCCACCGAAGATGCCCGGACGAGGAAATCTACTTCCTGAGCAACTCCTCGGACCAGGAGAAGGTCCTGGACATAACCTTCCGGGTCAGGGGCCTCGTTCCCTACCTGATCGATCCTGAGAGCGGCAGGCAGGAGCAGTGCTGCGCGTACCGAGCCAAGGGAGGTAGAACCACGCTGTCCCTGCGGTTTGTGCCCTACGGATCCCACCTGATCGCCTTCCGCAAGGCAAGGCCACAGGCACACCTGCTCCGATCCGACCTGCCCATAGTCGAAAGGTCGATGGATGGCAGATTGCTTGTCAGGGCCTATCGGCCGGGCAGCTACGCGGTGATGGACTCCAAAGGTCGGAAGAGGAAAGTTCTGGTGAAAGAGCTTCCCCAGGCCCTCAACATCGACGAATGGTCCCTGAGCGTTGAGGGCCGTCTGAAGGCGCGACGGCTCGACAACCTCTGCTCCTGGACTGAGATCCCCGAGATCAAGGGCTTCTCAGGGCGGGGGATCTACAGAGCAACCTTCCGCGCGCCGAAGGAGTGCGTGGCACGCGGGATTTGCCTCGAGCTCGACCTCGGTGATGTGAGGGAGGTCGCAACAGTTCGCGTCAACGGGAAGCTGGCCGGAAGGCTCTGGACGCCCCCCAACACCCTGGAGATCACAAGACTCGTCCGAAAGGGCAGCAACTCGCTCCAAGTTGAAGTCTCCAACCTTCTGATCAACAAGGTGCTGGATTCCCCCGACCAGGATCTATCGGAGCTGGAGCGCAGATACGGCAGAAGGTTCCCGCCGCCGGGCGAAAAGGCGGTCCAGCCTCAGCCCTCCGGGATCCTGGGCCCGGTCGCGATAAGGCCATTCGCGAGGGTCAGGGTCGGATGACCTCGTCGGCAGGGCCCCGGGGCCGGCTTCTGGCGTGAACTCATATCTTTCAAGGGGCGCTCGGAGGGCCGGCAAGATGGCGAAGGACCCGACTACGTTCCGCGGGCTTGCGCTTTCCGTTGGCCTACTTCTGCTTGCTGCGTCGGCGGATCCGTCCTTCGGCAAGACCGACCCCGCGACCGGCAGGATCAGGCTCATCGCGGTGGGCAACCAGTGGCAGGCCCTGCACGAGTACGCTTTCAGCATCATCAGGTCCGACCCAAGGATACTTCTAGTGGCAAGCATCGAGACCTCAAACGGCCTCCAGCCTGACGAGATCCGGAGACGGGCACGCATCAACTTCCCGAGGACCAAGCCGCGCCTCTCCTCAGGGGCGGACGTGATGCAGCTCATGTTCGCCCCGCCCTGGGTCTTCAGCGACGAGCAGCAGAGCTGGGTCCATGACTCGATCTACGAGGACGGGCTGGGGCTGGTCCTGATACACATGGGCTGGCAGCCCTGCCTCACCGACCCTATGCTCTACTGCAACAGGCCCGAGGACTGGGTGAACTCGGTCATCTACAGGGCATGGCCGATGGACGTCTTCATCGAACAGTCATCCCAAGAGGGAGTTGGATTCAGGGTTGTGACCAAGACGCCCGTCGTCAACCTCCCTGACTTCGAGAAGCAGCCCATCGGTTTCACCGGGGGCAGAGGGCCGGGCCTGATAGAGGCGCGCCCCGGGGCCGTGGTCCACGCAAAGTGGAAGGCGGGTGGGGAGGATGCCATAGTGTCCGCTGAATACGGAACCGGGATCACGCTTTGCCTGCCGATCATGGATTTCATGTTCCTGAATCCTGCCATTAGGGACTGGAAGTACCACGTCGACTTCATTCTCAACCGAATCTACTTCCCGGCCGATGTGCCGGTGCCGGACGACCTCGAGCTCGGCCACACCATAAGGGCCGACCTCGTCGCCTTCTACGAGCAGAAGAACATGATGGTGTCCATGATGGACTTCATCGACAGATTCGGGGCCAATACCGCTCCCCTCTACGCTTTGCTCGACAAGCTGGAGGGAAAGAGGAACGAGGCCAGCAATCTCTACATGAAGGGCGACTACGAGGGGTCCCTTGAGAGGATAGAGGAAGCCCTCGAAGGCCTGGTGGGCATCACATCCAAGTCAGCCGAACTCA
>CAYVLA010000079.1:10667-14673 GCA_964452145.1 Hadarchaeota archaeon (SeqCode) | reverse complement strand
TGCATAAGCGACGGCGTGAACCTGCAGGATACCGTTCTGATGTCGAAGCGGAAGTAATCCTGGGGAGAGATCCCAGGGCCCAGGCCTTTGGCGTCCCTGTAGCGCTTCCAGAACCCAGAGAGGGGAGAATCCATGATGGGCACTCGGTCAGGCTCCTCCAAGCGAAGACATCTGGCAACCCTCTCGCGCGAGGTTAGTTCCGTCAACGCCTGCTTCCTATCCGCATGATCTTATATCTTGGATGCCGAAAGCGGCCAAGGTCGATCAGACCGGCATTCCTCTTGCACCAGGACGGAACGATCTGGATCAAATCCGGGATCTGGAATCTGGGAAATCTTTTTCACCTCACGCCTTCCGGGGACCGGGTAGAGCAAGAACCATTCGGGTGTCATTCGATGCAGGACAAGATCTTTGCAGGAAGAGTTGAGAGCTGCAGGGGCGAGAGCCACCTAACCGCCTTCAACTTGGCATGCGTGGCGGAGGCCCTGGATACCGTCAAGGAGATGAGTGACCAGAACGTGGGCTGGGAGCAGGTCGAGGAACGGCTGGGCGAGTTCAAAAGCTGGGACCCCGACATACTCAGGGTGGACAAGGATCTTGAGAACGGGTATCGAAAGCGGCTTGAGGAACGCGGCACCCCGTTTGTCTTCCTCTCGGAGGAGGCCGGACGGGTTGAGATAAACCCGGGCAAGCCGGGCGAGAGGCTCTATGCGGTGTGCGATCCATTCGACGGTAGCTACCTGTTCAAACACGGGATACCGGACTTCTGGTACAGCTCTCTGGCCTTATATGGCTCCGATCTAAGGCCCCGATGCTGTGCCGTGGGCGACTGCGTGACACGGAGGATCGCGTACGCCAACGAGAACGGCGCCTTCATCGCGGAGCTAGAAGGGCACAGACTTCTGCGCAAGGTGAAGCTGGACAAGGCGTACCGACAGGCCATGGGCAGGCCGGATGTCACACGGATGGACGGTGCGAGCATCGAGTCCTACGCGATGAAGCCGAAGAAGTTCCTCATACCACTTGTGGATCAATACCGAGACCTACTGCTACCGTTCAAGTTCTACCTTCCCAACGGGGGGCCGTATGGCTTCGTCGATGTGGCCGAGGGCAAGATCGACTGCTACTTCGCAACGAGACAGCCCTATGTCGACGTGTTCTCGGGGATCTACATCGCCGAGCAGGCGGGTGCGGTGATCTCGGACTTCGACGGAAATCCCGTCAAAGCCTCGGACGATGTTAAGACTCTCTGGGACGTGGTGGTCACAACAAACCCCCTGCTGCACAAGGAGGTGCTCGCGGCGATAGCTGAGTGCAGGAGGAACAGAAGCAAGTGAGGGCATGGAGGAGGGAGAGGACATTTCGGAACAGATCGCTAAACTGAAGGACGTGAAGAAGGAAGATGTGCCATCGGATCTTCGAGCGGAGACCTACTTCGATTTCAAGGCACATCCTTTCGCGCATCGGGCCCTCTTCGACGGGGCCAACTCCGTCTACGGCGCGATCCTCGGAGTCAATGCGTATGCGACCAAGTGGTTGGCTGACACGATCGCGAAGAAGCGCGCCGACGCGGCGGTGCTGAGGGACAGAACCCCCAAGCCCGCTCACACCCTGGGGAGTTTCGAGGTGATCCTGGAGGAAGGGGCTGTATTTGAGCCGGCCTGCGTCATCGGCAGCGAGCAGGGCGAACGCTACGCCATATGCCTAGAGAAGGGCGCAAGGGTCATCGGGTCCGACATCTACGTGGACAAGGGCAGCATATTCATAGGCGCAGGCTCGACGATTGAGCCCCGCGTGGGGATAAAGGGTCCGACCATAATCGGGAAGAAGACCGAGATCCGTCAGGGAGCCTACCTTCGAGGCGACTGCATCCTTGGGGACGGTTGCACCATCCGCGGCGAGCTGAAAAACGTGGTCCTGATGGACAAGGCGAACTTCCCGCATCCGTCCTATCTGGGTGACTCGGTCTGCGGGTACATGACCCATTTCGGTAACCAGGTTACCGCAGCCAACCTGGGCATATACGAAGGCATCCGTGATCCGGACAAGCGCAAGCCGATCATCATTCGATGCGGAGGAAGAGCCTACGACCTCGGCAAGCCCAAGATGGGCATCTGCTTGGGGGACTTCAGCCAGGTCGGATGCAACTCGGTCTCAGACCCGGCGACTTTCCTCAAGCCTTACACCATCGTCTATGCGCTGACGCGCATAACGAAGGGGTTCTACGGCCCGAACGAGATCCTGAAGAACAAGCCTCTCGAACACGGGATCATCGAACGTGCCCGGCTGGAACCGCTCAACTAGAGGTAGCCCGGCGCAGCCCGGATGAGTTGCCAGGGGCGGTCGGGTGGTGTTGGAAGTCAAGGGGTCAAAGCCCGTCCGGCGGTGGCTCGAGCTCCTTGAGGACGCCCGGGGCCCACTCTGCTGCAGGCTGGATAGCCTGCACGGTGACGGCGAGGCACCGAGAAGGGAAGCTTCGCGGATCTGTCTACGGGCGGTTGAGGCCTTTGGCGAGTCCTATGGATGGGACAGAAGGGTCATAGTGGCGCGTGCCGCTGGAAAGGTCAACCTGATGGGCATGCATATTGACCACAGGGGGGGCTCCGTCAATGCGATAGCCATCAAGGAACTCTTCTTCGTCGCAGAGGCCCGCCAGGACGATGTGGTGAGGGTCCGCAACGTCGAATCAGAGGAGTTCCCGGAGGAGGCGTTTCGAATCCGAGACTGTCTGCCCAAAGATAGGATAGGAGACTGGGATGCCTGGTGCCACGATGAACTAGACAGGCGCAGGAATGAACCATCGATCACCTGGTCCAGCTACGTGCGCGCGGCCGTGCTCTATCTTCAGCATCTCAATACGAGAATCGACGGAACGTTCGATCCCCCGCTGAGAGGAATGAACGCCATGGTCTACGGCAACGTCCCGCGGGCGGCCGGTTTAGGTTCATCATCGTCGATCGTCGTCGCAGCAGCGGATGCGTGCCTGCGAATAAACGGCCTGGCTATGGAGGCGATGAGCCTCGTCGAGGCATGCGGATACGGCGAGTGGTACGTGGGCACCAGGGGAGGCGCAGGAGACCACGCAGCGATCAAGTTCGGCAAGCCGGGCTCGGTGCTCCACATCACGTCTCTTCCTCTCTCCGTCCAATCCCTGCCTCTTCCCTGCGGGTATCAGGTCGTGCTGGCAAACACCCTCGTCGAGGCCAGAAAACGTTCCGGGGCTCGGGATACATACAACAGCCGGGTGGCCTCCTACATCCTAGGGCTGATGCTGGTGCAGAGGAGCTTTCCCCAGTATGCAGCCAAGCTCCAGCATCTGCGTGATTTGAACCCGGCAAACCTCGGCGTCGATGAGGTTGAGATCTACCGGATGCTGCGGGAACTGCCTGAATCGGTGACTCGGGAACGGGTGGTACAACTTCTCCCCGAACGGGAAGCGGAGGTGTATCGCGTCTTCAGAAGCCATGCGTGTCCGCAGGAGGGATACAGACTGAGAGAGATCTGCCTGTACGGCGTGGCCGAATGCATCCGGGCCGAGATGGCTGCCGAACGCCTCAAGGTGGGCGACATGGAGGGCTTCGGGGAACTTATGAACATATCCCACGACGGCGATCGCGTGACGAGAATTGTGAACCGAAGACGCGTTCCCAACGACAACAGCTATCCCGACGAGAAGCTGGACACCTTAATGCGAGACCTTCTATCGGGGGACCCGGAGCGCATGGAGCGATCCCATCTCTGGCGCCAGCCGGGCGGGTATAATTGCAGCATCCCGGAGATGGACATCTTGGTGGATATCGCCCTGGCGACGCCGGGGGTCCTTGGTGCACGCTTGGTTGGGGCGGGACTGGGCGGCAGCATCGTGGCCCTCGTGGAGGAGCCGTGGGCTAGGAAGGTGATCGACAAGATGGCGGAGGAGTACTACGCGCCGCGTGGCCTGCCGGTGAGGGCCGAGATCGTCGCGCCTGTGGGCGGAGCGGGCATACTGGATGCCTGATGGCGCTCC
>CAYVLA010000079.1:7154-10657 GCA_964452145.1 Hadarchaeota archaeon (SeqCode) | reverse complement strand
TCCCGGGAACTCTCGAAACGCCGCGCACCTCCTCGACTGGCTGGATTCAGGGATGCGGGCACCCCGTTCCGAGCCCGGTCCCCAGCTGAGCTGGGCAGAGGGAAACCCAAATCAACAGGGCTATCTGAACTGGTGTCGGATGCGTCTCAACGAGATGATCGAAGCATGTTCAAGCTCAGCGGCGAGAGAATGGGCAAGGTCTTGGTCTTCGGGGCCCACCCGGATGACGAGATAGTCGGGCCCGGAGGGACCATCGCTAGGCTAAGCGAGGAGGGGGCAGAGGTCACGGTAGTCACCTTCACCGCGGGGGAAACTGCGTACGGAACGCTGGAGGCGAAGGGAAACATGGCCGAGGTGAGGGTGGGGGAGGCCAAGAAGTGCGACTCCATACTGGGAATAAGGGAAAGGCTCATCCTGGGTCTCCCGTGCCAGGGCGTCGTCAACGACAGGGAAACGTACCAGCGCTGCGTAGGCATAGTCAGGGACAGGAGGCCGGACCTCATTCTTTCCCACTACCCCCATGATAAGCACAGGGACCATAGGGCGGTGGCCGAGATAGTGGACGAGGTCAGGTGGAAGGCAAGCGAGAAGGTCCTGGCCGACTTCGGGGATCCTTGGTACTGCTCGTACTTGTTCTACTATGAGACTCTGGAACTCTTCACCCAACCCTCCATCGTCGTCGACATCAGCAACCAGTTCGAGAAGAAGATGCAGGCGATGAAGTCCCAGGTCTCGCAGGTCGAATTGTCAAAGGACGTGCTTGGATACGTGGAGGGCCTGGCCCGGGTAAGGGGCTTCCAGGCGGGCACCCGGTATGCGGAGGGCTTCCTGCAGTCAAACATCCTGCCGAGCAGGATCTAGTACGACAGGGCGGAGAGCCCCTTCCTCAATGCCTCGCTTTCCTCGCGGGTCAGGGGACCCAGGGGATCAAGGGGCTCGCCGATGTCAAACCCCTTCATTCGCAGGGCTTCCCTCAGCGCGGAGTTCTCCTTGTTCTCAGGCAGCAGCATGAGCAGCCTGAGAAGACGCTGCTGGGCGGCTCGCGAGGACGCGATATCCCCCCTCTTGAAGTGGCGGTAGGTGTCGACTACCTCCGCGGCAAATGCGTTGGACGAGCCCGAAACGTGGCCCACCGCTCCCGCTGCCAGACAGGGAAGGATCAGCCGATCGTTGCCTCCGAAGAATCTCAGGCGGTCCCCATACAGAGCGATGGCCTTTGACAGCCAGACCATGTCGCCGCTGCTGTCCTTGATCCCGGCGATCCCATCCAAGCGGGCGAGCCTCTCCAGCAGGCCCATTGAGATGTCGTTGACGCAGGCCTGCGGGATCTTGTAGGCGATGATCGGCGATTCGACCGACTGTGAGATGGCCGCGTAGTGATCGTAGAGGGCTTGATCCGTAAGCCTGTAGTACCAAGGGGTCACCACCACCACCGCATCCGTTCCAAGGTCGTCGCAGAACCTTCCCAAGGCGATGGTCTCCTCAGTCGTGGGACAGGCGATGCCCGGCGTCACCGGCACCCTGCCATTCGCAGCATCCAGCACCGAGGATATCACCTCCTTCTTGGCCTCCATGGTTAGGATGGGGCCCTCACCGGCGGTGCCGGTGGGAAAGAGAACGTTGATCCCGTCTTCGATTAGCCGGTCGACCAACGCGCGGATGCCCTGCCTCATCACCGAACCATCCTTGTTATGAGGAGTCAACATCGCGCAGATGATTCCCTCGATCTTCTTGCTCATCTGATCACCGCCTGCGCCCAGGCGAGGGCCATGATAAATATTGCCCAATCCTGCCGGCCCTGCCTGTCTTTCCTGATTCGGCCCTGCCTGTCTTTCCTGATTCGGCCCCCGCCCCGCGTCAGGAGGGGTCCCTAGCCCTCGATCAGCTGTTTGGCTACCCTCACCGCGGCCACCGCATCCTTCGCATATCCGTCCGCCCCCATCTTCCGGGCCAACTCCTCGTTCAGGGGTCTACCGCCTAGGAGGATCTTGACCTTGTTTCTGACGCCCTCCTTCTCAAGGGTCCCAACAACCTCGCCCATCGCAGGCATCGTCGTCGTCAACAAGGCAGACATGGCGACTATGACCCTGTCTTCGGCCTTCCTGACCGCCTCGACAAAGGTCATGGGGTCAACATCCACACCGAGGTCAACTATGCTGAACCCCGCGGATCTCATCATCGCGATCACCATGTTCTTGCCTATGTCGTGCAGATCGCCTTTGACCGTCCCTATGATGAAAGTTCCGGGGGATCGGACCTTGTCCACCTCCAGATGGGGCCGGACGATCTCCATTGCCTCCTGCATGACCTGGCCTGACGCGATGAGCTCGGCCTCAAAGTACTCGGAGGACTCGTAGAGTTCCCCGACCCTCTCCATGCCCTTGGACAGGCCCTTGAGTACGATGTCCACTGGCGGAACGCGGTCCCTCAGCGCCTTCCGAACGAGAGTCTTGCTCCTCTTGAAGTCGATGTCAACGACGCTGGCGGCGATCTGGTCAAGAATGTCGGGCAATGGTACCTCCTCGGACGGGCAGCCGGACCCGAGGGCGTTTTATATGTTTCACTACCCGTCCCGGCCTAGGCCCGATCTGCAGACCGGATGGCATCCTGCCGGTCTCCTGGCGGAGTGTGCCGCATGGGACGGGCGAAGGCGAGGAAGGGCAGTCCCCCCGGGCGATCAGGACGTAACACCCCCCTCCAACAGGGAAGAATCCTCGTTTGGGTCGCCCGGGGGCTTGCCCCGCCTCCCACTGCATCCCACGAGTATTTAGTATATCGTGGTGCCGCCCTCCGCTACAAACGAAATCCGCAATGTCAGGATCCGGCCGTGGTCCGGGGTGATCGGAAGACAATTTAATAGGCCCCATCAGGCATGGCTGGGAGGGGGAGGCCTTGAACCTCCTCCACCCGCGATGCATATGAACAGAGAAAGGCCTACCAAGGTCGACATCTACGATACGACCCTGAGGGACGGCTCCCAGACGACGGGCGTCAACTTCTCGCTCCAGGACAAGATAGACCTCACCCTGAAGCTGGACGAGATGGGCGTACACTTCGTAGAGGGGGGTCAGCCGGCCTCAAACCCCAAGGATATCGAGTACTTCAAGAGGATCCAGGACTACAGCGTCTCTGCCAAGCTGACGGCCTTCGGCTCGACCATGAGGAAGGAGAAGCGTGCCGCCGACGATCCTAACCTCACATCCATAATCGACACGGGGGTCAAGATTGCCACCATCTTCGGCAAGAGCTGGCAGTTCCATGTCGCCGAGGTTCTACGCACGACGCCCGAGAGGAACCTGGAGATGATCCAAGGCTCGGTGCAGTTCCTGAAGGACCACGGTCTGGAGGTAATCTACGACGCAGAACACTTCTACGACGGCTACCGAGATGACCCGGAATATGCCCTGTCCACCCTGATAACCGCCCATGAGGCGGGGGCCTCCGTAATCGTTCTCTGCGACTCCAACGGCGGCAGCCTGCCGGAAGAGGTCGCCTCCATAACC
>CAYVLA010000079.1:0-7144 GCA_964452145.1 Hadarchaeota archaeon (SeqCode) | reverse complement strand
CCATAACCAGCGCGGTTCGGAACCGCGTAAGCGCCAAGCTGGGCTTCCACGGTCACAACGACTCCGGTTGTGCCGTGGCCAACACGATCGCTGCCGTCCAGGCAGGGGCCGAACACATCCAAGGGACGCTTAACGGAATCGGCGAGAGGTGCGGCAATGCAGACCTATGCGTCGTCCTGCCGAACCTTGAGCACAAACTGGGTCTGGCAACTGTGCTGAGGAACCGGAGGAAGCGTGACAGGCTCAGGAAGCTCAAGGAGGCCTCCGAGTATCTCTACGAACTTCTGAACGCCAGGCCGCATCCCCAACAGCCCTACGTGGGATCGCTGGCCTTCAGCCACAAGGGAGGCATCCATGCGGATGCGGTGGAGAAGCATCCAAGATCCTACGAACATATCGATCCAGATCTGGTTGGCAACAGCCGAGTCATCTCGGTCTCGGAGCTGTCGGGGAAGGCATCCATCGTTTCCAAAGCGAGGGAGTTCGGCTTTCAGCTGGAGAAGTCCGATGAGGGAACCGACAGGATCCTCAAGAGGGTCAAGGATATGGAAAGACAAGGCTACCATCTCCTCAACGCGGATGCGACGGTCTATCTGCTGATGGCCAGAGAGCTCGGCATCCTTCGGGAGACCTTCGATGTCGTCGAGTGGAGGACGCTGTCATCGGGGAACTCGGGCGGGAGAAAGATCGCCGAGGCCACCGTCAAGGTCCGCGTTGGAAATGAGGTGGTCCACACGATCGCGGAGGGGGACGGCCCCGTCAATGCCCAAGACAAGGCTCTGAGGAAGGCTCTGGAGCCCTTCTATCCGGCTATCAGGAAGGTAAACCTGACCAACTTCAAGGTCACCGTCATAAACATGGAGGGAACTGCCTCCTCGGTGGAGGTCTTCGTAGAGTATGAGGCCAACAGGAGGCGGTGGGCCACCGTGGGCGTCTCGGAGAACATACTGGAAGCAAGCAAGATCGCGCTGGTGGAGGGCTACAAGTACTATCTGCAGATCAACTCGGCTTAGGCTACGTCCCGGCGGAGCTCGGAGATCTGGTGGCCCCGGGAGATCAGATCGACGAGCTTAAGGACCATCGGGGCAGCATCCCACCATCGCCTGTTTGCGTCCCCAAGGTAGCAGGAATGGTCTTCGCCTAGGCCGACATCGATATCGGGGGGAAGAATCCTCTGATCTTCCTCGCCCAGCAGCGCAACCTGGGCGCCTGAGGACGAGAAGCGTTCCTCTGCCTCCATGAGGCCTCTGTGGATTCCGATTCTTCTGATATGGGAGTGCTGGACGAGCATCAGTCCAAGCTCCGCCTCGGAAACCACCTGACCACGATCGTCGATGAATCTAGCAGACTCTCCACAGGGATCCAGCGCCACCCCCAAGTCCGCCCCCTCAACTCGAACCCTCGCTGCTAGCTCGGCCAGAAGGGAGTCGTCGGCCATCGTCGGCCTCTTCGTCAGATAGACCGTTGGATTGTCGTGGGCAGCAACGACGTCGCACCCGAGTTGCCTCAACATGCCCGGCAGGGTAACGGAAACTGCGCCGTTGGCGCAGTCCAACAGGATTTTGGGGCAAGCTCTGGATACCGCTTCGGCATCCATCGATTCCTGTAGCTCTGCAAGATAGGCAGGGATGGCTTGGGCGAAGTAGACGATGTCGCCCACCTCCCTTGCGGATGCAAGTCTGTCGCAACACCCCAGATTCTCCACGATCCTTTTCACAAGATCCTCGCCGAGCAGCGCACCGGTCTCGTCAAAGAAAACGGCAGATAGACTCCCAGGATTCCTCCAGTGGAAGCCCAGATAGGCTCCATAGTCAGAGGATGTGTTGATGATCGTGTATCGTGCAACCGGTGCCGGAACCATCCTTGTGTCCAGAATCTCGATGCCGTTTTCCATGATTCCGCAGGTCATGGCCCGCTTCATCAGCCTGGAGAATCCCTTACCGTCCCTCCCCGTGACAACGACGTTTCCCGGCCCGACGACCCTAGCCATGGCCGAGCCAAGATCGGCCGCCGCGCAGGCGTTGACGGCGTTGACATGTGATACCACCCGGCCGTCCTCGAATCGAAAGCTCATCTTCTCATCCCCGAGTGTGTACGGACGCTAACCAAACGTCGGCTCACACCACAAGCATGTGTTTCAGGTTGTACCTTCTTCATAAGATCAGTCCGGCACGATCATCGTGTGTGGGCCCAGGGTGCTTCCGGCCCAGATCTTCATGTTCGCCCCGATGCGGCACGATTCCCCTATCCTGGTTCCGTCGCCGATCACCGTTCCCTCGGCCAACTCAACGTCAGGGCCGATCTCGCACCCCCTGCCGATTATGCATTTGCGAAGATCGGCGGAGGCGTCTATCCTTGTGCCATTGTGGACGACTACCCCCTCCAGAACGCAGTCCTTTCCGATGGTGACATCGTCACCCAGGACGACGAAACTCCTCAGGGCGGATCCCTCCTCTATGCGGCAGTTCTCCCCTAAAAGGACCGGGCAGGAAATGTCGACGTCCCCTATCGAGGATCGCTTCCCGACTATCGGGGAGCCTCCCCTAAAGGGCTCAAGGTCGCCCAGGTACTTGGCCAGGGGAAACCTTCCCACGAGCGCATCCCCGTTGGCCTGAAGGTAGTTGCTCGGCCTGCCGATATCGTTCCAGTAACCCGGGAGAAGGTATCCTCCGAGGAACAGGTTCTTCATGATGGCGGGGAAGAGATCCATGGAGAAGTCGCACTGGCCGTCGGCCGGGATGTGGGAGAGAACCTCCGGCTCCAGGACGTAGATGCCGGCGTTTATGACGTTGCTGAACACGTTGGACGCGTCGGGCTTCTCAACGAACTCGGCTATGCGGGTCCCGTTCAACATGGCGACCCCGTAGTGGGTGGGGTCCTCGACCTTGGTCAGGGCTATAGTCACCGATGCATCCAGGCCGGCATGAAAATCCATCATGTCCGTCAGATCGACATCTACAAGAAGATCGCCGCTTATCACCAGGAAGGTCTCCTTGAGCCTGTCACGAAACCTGCCAACGGCGCCGGCGGTGCCATGGGAGATGCTATCGAAGGTGAACTCAAAGGACATATCGGACTCAAGGGCTCCGACATAGTCGACGATCTGCTCCCCCAGGTACCCTACCGGCAAGTGGACGCGATCGAAGCCCGCCCTCTCAAGCAGCATGATCTGATAATCCATGATCGGTCTGTTGGCTACCGGCACAAGGGGCTTCGGACGAGTCACGGTTAGGGGCCTAAGTCTCGTGCCCTTCCCCGCAGCCAGGAGAACTGCGTCCACGGCCCCCGAACGCTCGCAAGCTGATTTAACTCTTACCCGCCAAGCCGCCAAGCTGCCAATCGGTGGCTGGCCGCAACAGGCGGCTCGTCGAGGCAGGGCGGGGAAGACATCCGGGAAAAGCTTAATCATGATGCCCATCAACGCCATGCCGAACAGGGATCATGATGAGCGGCTCAGGAACCCAGCAGACGGTGCGGAGGCTGTCGGTCAACGGAACCAGCGTTGTGCTCGTCGGGACAGCCCACGTCTCCAGGGAGAGCGTCCAGGAGGTCAGGGAGACGATTCTCAGGGAGAAGGCGGACATCGTCGCCGTCGAGCTGTGCGAGCCTCGATACAAGGTGCTGCTTGATAAGAGGAGCTGGGAGCAGACCCCGCTCACCAAGCTGATCAGGGGCGAACAGCCCTACTTCTTCCTGGGGCAGTCCCTGCTGGCAATGATGCAGAGAAGCCTGGGGGAGGAGCTTGGGGTTGAACCGGGCTCGGAGATGATGGAGGCCATCCGGACCGCCAAGGAGCTGGGGGCCGAGATAGCCCTGGTGGACCGGAGGATAGCCGTGACCATCCGGCGGGCATGGAGCAAGATGTCCCTCCGGGAGAAGTTCAGGCTCTTCAGGGAGCTTCTCTACGGCTTCTTCGGGGTCTCGGAGACGGGTGAAGAGATCGACGTGGAGTTGCTCAAGAGTCAGGATATGATAACGGAGATGATGGAGGAGCTGGGCAAGCTGGCCCCGAAGGCCAAGGAGGTCCTGGTGGACGAGCGGGATGCATACATAGCCGGAAAGATATCGGAGCTGGTCAGGGCGAATCCCGGCAAGAGCATAGTGGGGGTGGTGGGCGCCGGGCACCTGAGCGGGCTGGTTGACCACCTGCAGAAGATGGGCGAGGTGAATTTTCAGGAGCTTGAGAGCATACCGTCCGGATTCTTGTCACTGAAGCTGGCGGGGTACCTGATCCCGGCCGCCTTCCTCGCCATCTTTGCCTGGACGATCTACTCACAGGGGTGGAACAAGTTCCTCGACATCGTGGCCAAGTTGTTCTGGATCGGCGGCGGGCTCTCGGCGTTGGGTGCCTTGGCCGCGCTGGCCCACCCTCTGGCAATCGCGTCCGCATTCCTGGCAGCGCCGTTCGGCATCCTGAATCCTCTGATCGCCACCGGGTGGATATCGGGATACGTCCAGGTCTTGGTCAACCCGCCGCAGGTCAAGGATTTTCACGGGCTCAGAGAGATCGACAAGGTCAGGACTTTCTGGACCAACAGGCTCACCAAGGTCCTGCTCGTGGCGGCCTTCACGAACATCGGCGCAACCGCGGGTGCGGTGATAGTCATCGGCATGGTCCTGGGAAAGGTCGTTAGCATAGTCCTTGTCTCCGCAGCCATAATCGTGATGATCCTGTCCATGCGTTGAGGGGGGATCCTGTGAGGATCGCCGTGAAGCTGGGCTACATCGGGCAGGGCTACTTCGGCTACCAGCGCCAGCTCGGCAAGAGGACGGTTGAAGGATGCATAATCAGGGCACTCAAGGAGTGCCGCCTGATCATCGGGCCCAGGCGGTCGTGCTTCTCGTCGGCCGGCCGCACCGACAGGGGGGTCAGCGCCCTCGGTCAGGTCGTGGCCTTCGACGCGAAGGATCCAGCAACGGCCGTCTGCCGAAGGCTCGGCTCGCATCTGCCCGATGACATCTTCGCTTGGGCAAGCACCGAGGTCCACCCGGCCTTCAACCCCAGGAGGGAGGCCAGAGAGAAGACATACCTCTATCTTCTGGACGATGCCGATCTCCCGAGATCTTCCCTTGAGGCGGCCTGCAGACTTTTCCTCGGGTGCCACGACTTCTCATCCTTCTCCCGGCCATCTGAGAGAACTGCTTTCAGATCGGTTGACCGGATCTGGATCGAAGGAACGCATCCCGCCTGGATATGCTTCGCGTCCAGGGGCTTTTTGTGGACTCAGGTCAGGAAGATGGTCTCGGCCATCGAGGCCGTGGCCCGGGGAGATCTCAGGCCCGAGCAGATCACAGAGGCCTTGACGGGCTCAAGACGGCTGGCGGTCGCCCCCGCCCCGCCTGAGAACCTGATACTTTGGGACATTTGTTATCCCGGGCTGGACTTCCGGGTTGACCAGACAACCTACCGCAGGGCAAAAGAGTTTTTAGAGCAATCGGCCAGAAGGCTGGAAATCGACCGCGCAGTGAGGAGAGCCATCCTCAGGGGAATCTCGAGAGAACATGCCCCGGTGGCTTAGCTGGCTATGGCGCCTGCTTGGTAAGCAGGAGGTCGCGGGTCCGAATCCCGCCCGGGGCTTTAGACCACAAGTATAAAAGCACGGAACTCTTATACCTAAGGCGTGGCCAACGGCGCCATCGACATCCACAACTTCGACCGAAGACTGGAAAGGGCGGAGTACTCGGTGAACGCTTGCAACCCCATATCCCCCAGGAACGGCAAGCTCATCTCCTCCTTTGAGGAGGCCTGTACAGCCCAGGGCCTTTCCAAGGCCAGGATCACCAAGTACATCCAGACCACAAGAAAACTGGCCGAGTGGCTTGGGAAGGACTAGTGGACAGCAACCGTTCTGAGAAGCTAGCAACTCCTCTCTCCCATCTCGTTCTTGACTGACTTGACAACTCTCTTCTCGACATCCAGCCTGCAATCGGCAGGCGCCCTTTTCCCTTTGCCTGAGCACCAAAGACCGACTCACTTTGCGGAGAAACTGATTTCTGGTAGGCTCTCTTCCTCAGAAAAGGAACAGCTCATAGACAAGATCTACCACCTCATTGCGGACTATACCAAGAGCCTAGGCCAGCCACTGACACTTCGAAGAGAAGACTTCTCTCTCGTTCCGCCTTATTGTGCTTCGCTCTACGACTTGCTTTCGAGGCTTGTGCGAAGACCGCAGCATTCGATATCTCTCCCGAGGTTCTTTGATGCCTATCTCTCTATTCACGTGCCTAACTTACTTATAAAACTGAGCTTAGGAGTGTCAGAATAATTCTTGTCTCCAAGTCATATACCAAATTCCATAGCTCTGTTTTTGACTTAGAATAACCTCCTCTACGGTTTGACTACCGTGATCCAAAACTCCATCACGGGATTCTTATCACGATCGTAATCAGGTGGGTATGCGTCAAAGTGAAGTCCCACACTGTAGTCTCCCTCTCTTCCCCAATGAAACTGATATCCCAACTTCTTCATCATCTTGTAGGGATTGTCCCTCCAGAACCGTTCGTCGAATTCCTTCTGAGTCGTCTCAAAGCACATCCAGTCGGAGGCTCCGATCTCTTTCGTAAAGAGGCGGTATTCTTTTGATAGACGGGAGAAATCCGTGTGTTCTGTTTCTTCGATACAGATAGTATACCGCTGCCCCCCTTTTTCACATTCCGGATCCCATGAACCAAGGCCCAGAACCCAAGGTCGGACTGATGAGGCTTTGGTTAATTTGTCCAGCCTTCCGTCAGTAACAATATCCTTCCAGAATTCACATATCACTGTCCCGCCGCTAGGGCCAGGCGGAACGATTATCGTGTAGCCCGTAACATTGAAAGCGTCTCTTTTCCAGATTTTGACTCTGTAGCCCGTGATCTCTTCGCTTTTCTCAAGGGATTCCATACGATACTCCTTTATCCATCATATTTTTAATTTTTGGTTAGAGGCGGGGGATGAAGGTAGTTGAGAAAGGTGGGTGGAGGGTGATGGGTGGCAAGGAAGAGTTTAACGCTTCGACCATTGCTTGGTCGATGTGTCAACAAGCATCAAAGAGATCTTCCTTGCCAATCGGAACTGGGAAAGCTACCAAGATAAATATCGCTTCATGAGTACGTATTTAGCTTTGGGGTTGTTTTGGTTTTGGTTTTGGTTTTGGTCGGTTCC
>CAYVLA010000078.1:0-14862 GCA_964452145.1 Hadarchaeota archaeon (SeqCode) | reverse complement strand
GACGGAGATCGAGGAGCATTACGGCAGGGTTGTGGACCAGATCTTCCGACACTCGGTTGGGCGCAGAGTGATCGTTGTCACTAACGCCAAAGAGTTCAAGGGCAGGAGATGGGAGCCCGGCGGCCCGGACGAGTTGTTGGATGAGGTGAAGCGACGGCTTGCCAAGGTGGCTGAAGACCAGTATGTCTCGGCCTTGCCGGCCATTCACTCAACGATAGCCCGGAAAGATCCTGGGAATGGGATGGTCCATGATCTGGTCATAGACATAGATGCAAAGGAGAGCCACGTTCTGTGCAAGAAAGCCACGTCCCACGCGATATCTTTTCTTGTCGAGAAGAACATTCCTCTCGCGCTGAAATTCAGCGGGGGGGTTGGGTACCATGTCGTCATTCCCGGGCATGCTTTTCCGGAGAAGATCGATGGAGAGCCCATGTCCAAGGTATTCACGAAGGTGGGTGAGGCTCTGCACCGACGCATCATCAAGGTCCTCCTGGACAATATGGGGAAGACGCTTGAGAGGGGAATCAAGGTCGATATGTCGATGTCGCAGCCCGATCATCTCCTTCGCTCTCCTTACTCGGTTCACGAGATGACGGGTCTTGTGAGCGTGCCGCTGAGTCTGGAGGAATACGAGTCCTTCCAACCGACTCAGGCCATGGTTGGAAAGACCGAGGTCTTGGAAAACTGGTGGCCGGGCAGAACCGGGCAGGATAAGGTAGCTGATTTGTGCGTGGAGCTGGAATGGTGGAAGTTTCCTCGACGGAAGCGCGCCGCGAAAAAGCCGATGTTCGTGTTCCCGGGCAACATAGCCGATCTCCAGAAGCTTCGTGATGCCCTCAGATCTCGTCCACATGGAATCGGACAGATCCTGCCCCAGCTCGAAGCTCGTCCCTGGCTCAAAGAACCGCAATTCGTACCGGGAAAGGACGCCAACTTCGCTGTAGAGAGGGGGGCCACCAAGGAGCTTCACCTGATTCTGCACACCGTCAAAGGCTCCTTCTCTTTCCTGCCCGATAAGGCTGATCCAATACTGGTCTTTGAGATCAGCCTCTCCAAGCTTGCCACACCAACTGCACGCATGTCGGATAGCTGGGTTGGGGACTTCACCAGGAAGGTCGAAGGCACATTCCAGATGGGGAAGGCGTCGGGCCGTGCTCACTATGCTGTGGGCGTGGTCTACGACATCGATATTTGGACCGTGACAGGGCTTGTCGAGCTTTGTCTGTGTCGAACCCATCCGATCCGGAAGGCAGTGATCCACATCACCACTGGGAAGGTCGCTCTTCGCTGGGGCGAGGACAGAGGTGATCCCTACGTCGGCCCTCAGCCATCCATCATCGAGGTCAAGACCGACACAGGGTCAGTGGTCATCGAGCCCCCGTTGCGGCCTGCCGGTATGAGGGTTGAACTGACGCCTCTTGTCAGCCCCACCATCAACCATGCCAACTGGACGACCGCATCCCGGAACGGTTTTATAATCGCTGAATCGGTGGGATTCGGGGACTCCCAGCCAAGGTACCATGTGCTGGTATCGGGGTTGATGCCTAGGGTCAGCTTGGAGTGAGACCTTTGCTTGTAGGTTGTCAGAACTCGCCTTTCTACGACAAGGACCCGGTCGAAGGAGTGGTTGAGCTTGCTCGATGGGGTGTCGAGGCTGTTGAGTTCGTTGCCGACAGGCCTCGTTCTCTTCCTCGCCAGATCAACCAGGAATCAAGAGCCAAGATTAGGATGGTGACCGAGGAGGCGGGGCTCAGCCTCACCGTTCATTCGCCTTTCAAAGGACAAGATCTGACGTCACCCTTTCCACGGAAAGCTAAGCGATCTCTGGAGGAAGCTGAGGGCGCCATAGAGCTTGCCCACGATCTGGGGGCTGTGGGGGTCGTGATCCATCCCGGACGGGGAAGGGTCTTACCGTCCCTTCTTCCTGGACGAGTTGGGTTCTTGGACGGCATCGAGCGACGGCTTGCGCGGTGTTCTGTCCGAAGGTTGGACAATGCATCCAGGAATTCGGCCGTGTTGGGTCGGTTGTTGGAAAGGGCTGGAAGCGAGAGGGTCGGGATATACCTTGAGAACCTGCCCAAGTTGGTTGATGCAAGGAGTGTGTTTGTGGAGTGCTTGGAACATAACAGTGACCTCTGTGTCTGCTATGACTATGGGCATTCGCTTCTGGGTGATTGGGGGTGGCTCTTGGAGGATCATTTCGATAGGATTGGGTACGTCCATTGCCACCTCAATGCTGGACGTTCAGACGACCACAATCCCATATCGGCAGAGGACTTGCGGCTTCGCGGATTCTTGAAACGTCTGGCTGATTCAGGTTATGGGGGAACCGTGATGATTGAGCCAATGGTTGGCGATCTGCAGGGTGCCAGGATGAGCGTGGATGCGGTGAGGGGCATTCTGGGCGACATTGCTGGCGAAGATGGATTCGGGGGATGCTGAGCGTTGGGTATCGGGTACTCCCCCAGGCTTGACGAGGTCCTTGTCTACTATGGCGTTGGGGGTGAGCGCTCTGAGATACTGGATGAGCTATACGAAGGCGTGGTCGACCGGGCTTTGGTCGTAACGGATAATAAGAAGGCCTTGGCTCATAGACGGGAACACCCCACGTTTCCGAAGACCAGGGAGGATGTGGCGCGGGCGATAGTGGGGATCGCGAAAGGCAAAGGGAAGGGAGGATACCCGGGGCTTCACTGCACCCATGCGGCCTACATTGAGCCTCCGAGAAGATATGGTGAGTCGGGCAAATGGAAGGCTTTCCATTTCTTCGTTGATGTGGACTCGGCGCGCACATTGGATGATTCAAGGAGGGTGACCATGGCCATGTGCAGGGAGTTGGATGCCTTCGATGTCCCCTACATGCTCAAGTTCAGCGGCATGGCGGGCTTCCACATCCACATAGATTACGGTTCGTTTCCTCCCAGAGTCGACGGCAAGGACCTCATCGACGTGTGTCCCGTTCTATACCAGAGGCTCAAACTCCACCTGATCGCCAAGTCAAGGCATGCGTCGGGCTGGCATTCCACCCCGGTACATCCGTCCCAGTATCGAAGGGACACCAGCGGTCTGCAGAGGGTCGAGTACTCGCTGCACGAAAGTTCAGGGCTGGTTGCCTGTCCCATACGAAACGATCAGCTTGAGACCTTCAGGATGAAGGATGCCATGGTTGATCGCGTTCAGGTTCTTGATGGGTGGAGAAAAGTTGGCCCAAGCTCGCGGATGGATGGTCTGATTTCTGAGCTGGACACCACAAGGCGCCGCTGGGCGTTCGGGTTATCCTTGCGGTGAGGACTGTGCTGCGCGGAGTGGCCTGAGGTTCTCCTCCCGGGCAACGAAGGAATGGTTGTCAGCTGGACCTCATGTGCCCGGCTTCAGGCAAGGTGGTGCATCATGCATAGCGACTGGCAACGCCGGGAGGCCGATTGTGTATCGGACGTCGCCGTTCATCTCTCCAGCTGGCAGCCCATGCATTCCCGTTACACAACAGACCACACTCCGGCAGTAGACCCTTCTCGAAGGTCGTCAACCGAATCGAGGAGTCCGTACCAAGAAGAACCCACAGCGCCATCCCACCGGGATCGGGGGAGGGACGGGGAATTGGCCACGTGGCCGCCAGAAGCGTTTGGCAGTAGGCTGCGGGGCTTCTGGCTTCCACCCCGGTTGCCATGGACATCCCGCGAAAATGGCTATTCGGGACGGATTGGCACATCATGATTGATCATTGACAGGAAATCTTTATGAGCGTATCACGCAAGTGATACCTCGGTAGTAAGAATGGAATCAGTGCCCGCCAAGATGACGGAGAAGCTCATCCAGGAGCTCGACAGGCTCGTGGAGGAGGGATGGTACACAAGCAGGAGCGAGGCCATCAGGGATGCCGTCAGGGAGCTCGTAGAGAGGAGGAGACTGAACCGGCTCGAAGCCGCAATCGAAGAAGACATAGAATGGGGTCTCCGCGGTGGCTGATACGGCTGTCTCTGACGCGGGTCCCCTCATTCACCTTTCCGAGATTGGCCGCCTTGAAGCCTTGGGTATCGTGGGGAATGTTCTGGTTCCCCCGGAGGTAGCCACGGAACTTACTAAGGGTCCTTCTCCGATGCAGTTGGCCGGCCTTGACTGGATGGAGGTACGAAATCTAGGGCCGAGAGGAAAGGATCAAGCAGCCTTCGTCTGTAGAAGGTTCGGCCTGGATCTCGGGGAGGCCGAGGCGATTGCCCTTTGCATGGAAACGAGCACCAAGCTGATCTTCACGGACGATCTGGATGCCCGAGATGCCGCGAGACGAGTCAAGCTAGACCCCCACGGATCGGTTGGCATCCTCCTCAGGGCCTACAGGCGCGGACTTCTGTCCCAAGAGAACACGATCCAGTCCTTGGAAGACCTAGGCAGCAAGTCGTCCCTGTATCTGACTGCGGATCTGGTCAGGCGGGCGGTGCAAGCGGTCAAGGGCCCCAGTCGTCGGCGATGATGTCTCGCGGTCTCGCGGCATTCACATATATTGCCCCGGAGCGATGATGACTCGTTGGTGAAGAACAGCATCTGGCGCAGGCATCCCGTCAATCCCGTTCTCAGTTTGTGCCCGGGGTTCTTCGATTCCAACCACATCCATGCGCCCATGGTGATCAAGGATGGGGGTCGCTACAGGATGTGGTACTCAGGGAGCGACCGGCGGAAGAACGAGCACCACATGCTGGGATATGCCGAGAGCGCGGATGGTCTGGTCTGGGAACGGCGGCCGCAACCAGTCATCATGCGTCCGGATGCTTCCGGCTATTACACTTGCCCGGCCGTCCTCAGGGAGGCCAGCGGCGAGGTCATAAGGGAGGGAGGCTTTCTGTGGATGTGGTATTCGGGCAGCAATCTCGCTCCCGATCTCCATCTCTCCACCAGTCAGGACGGGGTGAACTGGTCCACTCACAAACCCGACTCCATCGCCAAGGGGGCCTACAGCCCAACGGTCCTTCTTGACCACGGGGCATACAGAATGTGGTACACTGGCCAGGGACGGGATGGCCGGATGGAGATACGCCACGCCACAAGCGAGGATGGGATCACCTGGGACTTCCCAACGAAAGCCGTTCTCAGGTCCTCGCTCGCCTGGGAACGACGGAACCTTCTCTATCCTTTCGTCCTGAAGCGAGATGATCTGTACGAGATGTACTACACATCATACGATCGCATCTGCGAGGTTGCCGTGGCAACAAGCCAGGATGGGATCTCCTGGACAAAGGGCGCGGGGCCGATCCTCTCACCCGATCCTGGCAGCAGCTGGGACAGCCTCTACTGCTCGAAACCCTGTGTGGTGCCTGAGCTCGTGGGCCACGACAAGCTCTACTACGCGTCGAGGATCGACATGGATCACAAGTACTACGCCATCGGGCTGGCGATCCGCGAGAACCCTTTGTCGGGAATCTAGGCCTCCCTTCAAACCCTCCATTCCTTTGTATTGAGGGAACCTGGTGAATGGCAATCCCGATTGGGGATGGAGTGCTCTCCAGCCAGCGGCGGTGCAGATTGGTTGGTTGTTCTTCTAGGTAAGGTAAGGTGGCCGAAAGATATTTATACGGTAATCCGCTTACCGTATGCTGTGAGGATGTCTCCCCAAGACGCAACCATCATAGTGTACAAGAACAGACCCGGAACACCCAACAGAGAGCTGAAACGATTCTGCAACCGTCTCTACGGCTACATAGACCAGAGCAACAAGGGAACCTACACCTACCACCGCAAAGGAATCCTGGGAGAGATACCCCACATACACATCGACAAGGTCAGAAGCGTGATCATCACCCGTACCCAGGACGCACCCAGAATCATAGAACTGTTGGAAGAGTTCGGTGCCTACGTCTACTCCAGAGGAGTTACCCTGAACCAAGCGGACTGGGACAGGTTCGCCCTCAAAGAGCCCGGGCCGGAAGGCGGCCAAGACTGTCAGAACACCCACCACGGAGGCCGCGGAGACCACGGAGACCGCAGAAACCAGAGGAACCTGCACCGGAAGAGGCAAGATGCAGAGACCAAGACCCAAGAAGATCAGTAATCCGTCCCCAGGGCTCTTCAAAGAGTCCATCCCACAACTCCTCCTCCAGCTCCAGGGCAGGACCTACGATGGCCCGCCGCCCTGCCCCATGTGCGGCTCGGAGATGCGGACCAGGCATGACCGCAGAAAACACGTCTACGCCACCATCATTACGGAGAAGGGCTTGGGCCGACCGGGGCCGCAACCGCCAGGCAGCATACGGGGCACATGAGAAGAGATTCTTGGGTCTGATCAGCGATGAGACAGACCTTCCCATCTTGGCCGCTCCCGAGGCAAGCGGAGCCGACTATCTGGCAACAGCACGAAGGCCCATTTCGGCGAATCACGGCCAGGCTGACCTTATGGATTCCCGTGCCATCAGAAAGAGGGCCAGCAACGTGCACCAGATCGGGAGAAAGGCCTCGGATACGCCAAGGGTCATGGAGTCGAGGTAGACGCTCCCCGAGCCAGTGATGGTCAGTTTGAGTGACTCAAGGCGGGAACCGAACACCCAGCCAAGCTCTCGGACGGGTATGTTCAGGCAGGTCCATTGAGCTGGGCTGAGTTCTGTGGCTGGGTCCACCTCAATTGATTCTCCATCGGCAGGCGTCTTGGAGATTATGAGCTTGCTCAGCGTGGCGTTCCCGGGATTGATGGACAGAATGAGGTAGTCGTACTCCCAGATCGGGATCTCCCATGGGTCGGGTGGAACGAAGCGAACTATGCATGCCTTATCGATTGTGGTTTCCATGCATCTGCCTTCCTCCACCGCCTCGGTCGATTCAGGATCCACAACTGCCCTGGTGGCCTCGAGTCGCCAGCCTTCATTGAGTCGGTCTTCGTAGATCACCAGGTCACAACACGGCGGCCCTATGTTGGGCAGATTCTCCAACAGGTACAGATTGGTTCCTCTGCCGAAGTAGACTCTGCCGTCGGGATCGAGGGCTATGGTCTGCCCGGCAACACCGAGGGCTTCAAAGAAGGGTCCTGCGCCATCCTCAGAGACGGGCTTGATCCTGAAGATCCCTCCGGAGCCCGCGTCGTAGATCAGGCCATCGTTGCCCAGAGCCATCTGGGAGATGACACCTAGCCTGGAAACCTCTCTGTGAATGATCTGCCTGCTTTCCGGGTCGAAGACGAAGAAGGTCAGGTCTGCACAGCCGTAGATCTTCCCATCCGGACCTGTCACCAGGGACTGGACTTGGAAGGCCTCCTCAAGAACCACGATGTCGAGGACCAACTCGTCCCTCCGGACATCCCATGAGAAGAAGTGTACGGGTCCGGGTTCCGGCACTATGCCCCCGCCTCCCACGACGCTTGAGCCCCCGTACACGGGCAACGTGTTGCCCGAGTGCCTCAAACACGCCTCGGGTCTTTGCCTTGTTCAGGCTCTGCTGGCCCTCGAGAGAATATCGAGCATTTCGGTGACTTTGACTATGCGCATTCCCCTGAACTGGCCCAAAGCTAGCAAGTGTTTGTCTCCCGTGACTATGTACTCAGCGTTGCCGTCATGCCCTGCCGCGAGAACAGTGTTGTCATCCCGATCCTCTTTGACGACTTCGAAGTGCGAGCTCACGGCCAAGATCTCACACCCCCTGATTAGCTTCGACAGGAATCTGTTAATCTGGCTTCTCTTGACCAGTGCGAACTTCTGTCGTGAAAGAACGTCAACCAACTCGGCAAGCATCTCAGCACATAGGAGTACCGAGTGATCCTCCAAGAGCGTGAGGATGAGTCTTCGGGGCTTGCCACCGCGCACAAGAGCCGACACCAGAACATTTGTGTCGACAACAACGCGAGTCATCTCATGAGACCTGTTCGGCTCGTTTCCGTCGTCTGTATGCTTGAACCTCTTCCAGAATCTCTGCTTCACTGGGCTTTCTTCTACCTCTGTACTGCTCGTCTATCTCCCTGAAAAGGCTCCTAAGATCCTCGCCCAGGGGGGCGATCTTGAGTTTTGTGACTATGAGCTTGTCGCCTCTTCTGTAGATTGCCAATTTGGTCTTGGGAGATATGTCGAGTGTCCTCCTAAGTTGTTGAGGTATGACGATCTGGCCTTTCGCCCCAACTATCGCAATGTCAGGCTCTTCCTGTCCCACATTCCCACGGTATGACTTTCATACCGAGACCTTAAATAGGTTGCCGCCGTGAGGCCGTGAGGCGAAGGCTTCTCAGGGCCTGTCTCTCCGACTCTGGGAGCAGCCTCGGCGCCTTGGGACAAGCCGGCCTGGAAGCGATGAGCCCGGGCGGGGAAGGGCAGGGGATTGCCGACGAGCGCTTGAGATGCATGAAGGGGTTCCTAGACAGACTGGACGCAGTCCTCCAGTCCTCGATCCAATATCGGGTGATCCGTTGGCTCAGCCTTTCTGCGATGTGGGATGCGTGGTACCTCCGTGTCTTAATTGGCGGAAGGATTATGGCTTGCGACAGTCTAGGAAGAGTACTCGTCCAGCCCAAACCTTTCCCGTGAAGTCCCCTCTCTCGGAGTTGACAACCTTCGCCTTTCCTCCAAGCATCCTCTTGAACTGAACTGCGGTGAAAGTCCGCAGCCTTTCTCCACGTCTGACTTCCCGCATCCGCTCCCTGCGCTCCTCAGGGTCGTCGCTTGCCCTCGGTACCGCATAGAACAGACGGCCACAATCCTTCGTCGCGTCGGCGGACTCCTTGATCGCCTTCTTGGGGTTGAACGCGTGGTGAAGGGCGTAGTGGGATACCACAAGATCGAAAACCGAGGGCTTGAACGGAAGGTGCTCCATATCAGCCCGCACAAGCTCTGGCCCGGGCCCTACTCTTCGCCTTGCGAGTCCCAGCTTCGAGATCGACACATCAAGGCAGACAAGCAGGTCCATCTCCTTGGGCATCTTCTCCGTCAAACGGCCGGTGGCACAGCCTATCTCAAGGACCCTGCCCGAGAAATCAGCGATGAGCTCGATCGTCCTCTCCCTGAAGCGCTCGGCTTGGCCAAGATAGGGCTCCTCCCGTTCATCATAGGTCTTGGCTTCTTCCTCCAGGAACGCGAATCTCTCTTTCTTGGTTCTGGTTCTCATCAAGCCAGGATGGATAGACCGTTGGACAGAGAAACGTGTTTCCACCGTCCGTCAGATCCGCTCAAGCAGACGTGGCCAACGCCGCCACCGCGGGGATGGGGGAGAGCCCCTGCGTCCTTCGAAGCCCATTCCGTAGGTCTGACTTCATGACGGCCGTAGTGGTCGGGTCGCAACAAGGAGGGAGAACACTATTAGGCCCCCAACCAGAAGACGGATCTGCTTGCCGCTCAAGGTTGCCGTTCTCGCCGATGTCCATGCCAATCTCCCTGCCCTACAGGCAGCCTTGTCCAAGGTCAAGGATGAGAAGTGCGATGCCATCTACCACCTTGGGGACTCCATCGGCATAGGCCCACACCCCTCGGAGTGCCTGGACCTGCTCATGGCTACACCAAAGATGCACCTACTGATGGGCAACCACGAGGCCCGATTCGTCTTCGGCATCCCGGACCCCCTTCCGCCCGGGGTGTCGGATGCATACGTGGAACACCATCATTGGGTGCATTCCAACATCGACCCCTCACTCAGAGATGTCCTGGCCCGCTGGCCCTATGTGATCGAGGAGCAGTTCGAAGGCCTCCGCGTGGCATTCACCCATTATGGCTTGGTCGACTCGGGTGCGGACTTTGCCCCCGTAGTCAAGGGGCCAACACCCCGTGACTTGGATAGGATGTTTGCAGCCTTCGATTCCGACATCATCTTCTATGGGCACACGCACCGCGTTGTGGATCTGGAAGGCAGGGCAAGGTATGTAAACCCTGGATCGGTGGGGTGTCATTCAGAGCCAAAGGCCCGCTTTGCGGTTCTTCAGGTGAACAGATCCGGCTTCAACCTCGTCAAGCACGAGGTTGGGTATGATGATTCCTCCCTCTTCCGCGATCTTGTCGAGCGAGGTGTGCCCGATCGTGAAACCATACTGCGATCCTTCTTCCCCAGACCATCACGCCCCAGACGATGAGCCGGTTGAGTCGACGCTATCGGCCCGTGGTGTCTCGCCTTCTCAGCTTTCTGATGAGTCTCTCGGTGTTCCATTTGTGTCCAGCACCAACGAAGAAGTTGATTCGTGCTGGCCGGCCGAGTTGGACTGACTTCTCCTGGTCCAACTGGATGAGGCGGTGTGCGTACGCTTCTTCTCTGTCAACGCTCGCCGTCTTGTAGGCTCGATACCAAGCGTTCTTCCATATCCATCTCTGGACTCCCTCAACCACCGGGAGGACTCTTGAGGACTGGTAGATGGAGGGGTCCAATTCCCCTTTGCGGTGGCACTTGCTGTAGATGTTCTCCTGCCAGCATCTGTCGAAACCTTTCCAGAGCCTTCCAAGATAGCCCGGTTTCCGGTCTGAGACTGAGATATCGTAGCCCCTTGAAGGCTCCAAGCCGACTATCACGGATCCGGTTGCCTTTGATGATTCCACTGCGGCGACGATCCCATCTCCTGCCTCAACCCTGATCGTCCGCTCCTCCTCATCTGTCCGAGGACCTCTTTCGAGGAGCTTGCTCAGATCACCCAGTACATCCTCGTGCCTTTCCACGCCCACCACATCAGGTCTGTCTCTGCCAACAAGCTCTCTTACGTACTTGTCCGCATTCCGATGATGGGGGATCCCGATGATCCTGATCAATACACAGTTCCTTCTGGACAACCGCCACCCATTCGGAATTCGATGATGAAATCTGTTCCTCTCATGCGTGGTCACTATCGCATGCGTTGGCCACCAATTTTCTGTCGTGGAAGGTGCAGCCCACAGCCTTACCTACTCGTGACGTCCACATTAATAGAAGGAGGTTGTCTGATGTCTGAGAAAAAGATATCAGGAGTCCACCAAACGTCGGTGTCGATCGGATGGGCTGACTTCTCTCTTCTTAGAGCCCTATCATTCGAAACGCTGATGCTAGCCCACAGCGTTGGCTAGCAGTATTCGGAATCAGGGGGTGAGTCCATTGCAGAAGCTCTCGTCCGAGCTTCCTCTCCCCCAAACCTCGAGAACCTGATGAAGAGTAATCGTAGCCAGCATAGGATACGGCTTCTTGTCACCCAAAGGCCTTACGCCCAGAACCCGCAGGTTCAGGACTGCCTCCGCCAAGAGATGCAGGAGGCACTTGGTGATTGTGAGATACGCCCAGCAGCAAGAAGGGGGAAGGGCCCCTACTGGGTAGACATCCAAGACGCCTCCTTGGCGACAAGACTCAGAGAGAAGTCTTTCAACTCGAAGATCACCCAGGTCGTGGCCAGTGTACACAGAGACCAATGGGCGAGTCTTCCCCTAACTCTACTCCAATGGACAGCGTCAAATACCATCTCCCAACCCATTGCCATAGATACCGTCACCCTGAGAAGAAGCCCGACCTTCTCGACACAGGTGGCAAAGGATAGGATACGGGAACACCTCTCAAGAGATCTCACCTTCGCCCGAGCAAATGCTCAGGGCCCAAGGACCTACATCACAATCATCCAGGATGAGCACACAATCCACATCGGCGTGACCTCGACACGGATCCATCTGCCAAGACCAGGACTCAGCAAGGCTTGCTTCAGAGAACTCCTTTTCGTATACGTGGATCCAGACTCCCACTGGGACTTGGTCGATGTTGTGAGAATGGCCGAGATATTCGGGTTCAGACTCCACATCATCGACGGAGAAGCAACCATGCGAAGAGCGATCAATCAGGCACCAAGAGCCTTTAGGAATGCCTTGATAACCAGATCCGACCGGATCCGAAGCACTGAGATTGCCAGAAGGAGAACAATTGCCCTGGATCGCAGCGGTGATCCAGGCTTCTGGAACGAAGACCTATTCACTCTGTCCAGAACCGCGGTCATTGTTGGCAACAGAGAGGGGTTAGACCCCAGAATCCTCATCCGATCAGAGAGAGTGTACAGATTCGGCCCACAGACAACCCAAAGCCTCACAAGCAGCGAAGCAATAGCCTGTGCCCTAGGGACCATTGAGGCCAGACAACTGAGCTCCGGATAGGGCAACAGTAGCCCTCATCCCGAAGCCAATAGCAGTGTGGCTAGCCCAAGCTGCAAAGGATGACCACCCCAATCAGACACGTCACCACCCAGGCTCCGGATGACCTTGCCCGTCATTGTGGGTATGGCTGCAGACTACTGTGCACACAACGGGGCCTTCCGCCTTCAGGACACGTAGACATTCGAAACCGCTACTGTCTTTCCCTTGAATGCTACCGCGAAGAATACTGCATGGTCCTTCGAGTATTCGCATTCAAGGTACTTGTTCTCAGGATCCCAGACCCCCAGTTCCTCGGGTGATCTCATCGACCTTGGCAGCATCCGCACGCTCGACACTCTGTAGACCCCTTCTTTTACACCGACCTTCTTGAGCCCACGCACCCCCGATCCACCGGAATTTATGAAGTAGAGGAGCAAGACACGGTCCGGTTCGAAGGAAGGATCCACCTCGAAAGCTAGCCTTGAGCCGTACAGGCATGGTTCTATCAGGTCTCGGGCATCCCGAGACTCGTTGGGCACAGCCATTCTCCAAAGCCTCATCAACCGTCGGCGTGGGCCCAAGTTCTCAAGTGCTATGTAGGAGAGGAACATGGGGACGAACTCATCTGGTGGAACCTCCTTGGAGATCCATTCGGATGTTTCCACCGTGTGGTTGACGAGCTCGCTGTCGATCTCGGCCCAATATGCACCACCTCCTCGGGCTCCAGAGAGTCGCGAGACGTAATTCCACTCAAGCTGGAACTCGGCCGCAATTGGCTTGAGCCTGAAGTAAATGGTTAGATTCTGACCTATCTTCAAATCCGAAGGCTCAACCCAACTCCCCAAGACTCTGGACGAGGCGTTGGAGCCCACAACCACGTATGGTGGGATCTCCTCCAGGCCGCCCCAAGGGATCGACGCCAACCAGAATGCAGACAGGAGGAGGCCGGTGCCAGCTACCATCAGGGACAACTGTCTAGTGGTGGGGAGAGGTGGATGGCCGCGCACAAGCATGCGCAGACCGTAGCCGACGGTCAGACCGATCAGCAAAGAGACCAACATCATCGCCGAGACCCAACCTGAGGGGTAACGGCCAAAGGGGTCCGTTCTGACCACTTCAACTCTGTAGGCCGGCGCCGAGTCGATTTGTGAAGGGGATGGAGGGGGGAAGGCGGCATAGGTTAGCTCTGTATAGACGATGGAAGACAGAAGGATCGTCAATATGGCAGAAGCAAAGCCATACCTAGCCCGCTCAAGTCTCTTCGTCGATACAAGGCCCACCAGGAAGGGGGCGCAGAACATCACCCACACCTCAAGGGGGGTTGGTCCGTAGGCCCGCTCCGAACTGGCTAGCAGGCCCGATGGGTGGCGTAAGTAGTTGGTTAGACCGGACGGAGCTCCGGATTCTGCAATAACAATAATGGGGGTATCCTCGCTAGGAGCGGCCGGCTGTATCATCAGATAGGGAATCCAAGCTGCCAAGACCACAAGCCCGAAGAGTATCGCGACACCTTCTGCAATCCCCCACAACACCCGTGGTGACCGCCGGTAGGTTATCCAGCGTTTCCAGGAGACGAGCGCCAACAGTATGGAGGAGAAGGTCACCAGGGCCAGCAAGACAAGGGCACGAACGCCGATGGCGGCGGTCTGCGTCTGCGAGGAGCTGGTCAGGGATGAGATGGCCTTGTCCGCATAGCGAAGTGAACTCTTCAGGACCGCAGCGATCGCGGCCACAAGAGAAAACGTGGCAAGACACCTCCTTGCCCTAGCTGAGAGATGGGGAAGCGGGATCATCTCGTCCTCTGGCATCTCGCCTGGCGCTGATTCCCGGCTCATCACATCACCTGACGAAGGATCTGGAGCATTCGAGTCATGGATACCCCTGCAAGGATGAGGAAGCCAGAATATGCAGCGAGGAAGAGGTTGGCTGCCGCCTTGCCGTTAGCCAAAGCAAGGGTTATGGCAGCCAGGGTGATGAAGCCGGAGAATGCGGCGTAATCGAACCATCTCCTGGGGGGTTTCACCGAATCTAGCCTGAGGAGGTTTGTTAACGCCAGTTGGGTAAGCGTGTATGGCCTCTCCTTGCCAAATAGCCGATGTGAGACGTACCCCCTTCCTTCGAGGATCCTGAGCGCTCTTCGAACACGATCATAGGAGGCGGCATACTCGGGCTTGTCTCTATTGGTTTCGAATATCTGGCATGTCAGTTCGGCAATCGATCGCCTGCCAGCTGAGAGTTCTGCTATGATTCTGGCCTCAAGCAGTGAGCCTGCTTGGGGGGTTTGGAACTTCTTGATGGCGCCTCTGACTTCCTGTTCCGCTCTTCTCAGAACTCCATCTGCGACCGAGGCATCGGTGCCGGCTGGGCGGTCGTCCGCCAACTTCACACCAATGACCAGAACGGCCGCGTCATGATAAAAACCATCGACGTTTGGAAAAACGCCGACGAGGGTACCCGGGCTAGGATACGCGTTGGGCCTACCCGATCCAACGCCTTTTCTCATGGGCAGGAGCAACTTCTTCCGCTACCGCCGGGCACCAGCTCCGAGACTGCTCAGTCCATGCACCATCGGCGGCTTCCCTGGCGAATAACAACGACGCATGCCCTACGAGTGAAGTGACGCGACCCCGCGACCAGTTCGCCCCCGGACAGCCGCCCCTCGAAGGACCGATCAGCCTAGTAGACGTACGGAACGAGCCTCTTGCTCCTTCTCATGTATTCCCGGTATTCGTCCCCGAACCTCTCAACGAGCAACTGCTCCTCAATGCGCATCCTGAAAAGGATAAACGGAATCAAGGAGGCCATAACGAGGACATCTATCTACGCATGGGTCCATTGGATGAGC
>CAYVLA010000077.1:12178-15130 GCA_964452145.1 Hadarchaeota archaeon (SeqCode) | reverse complement strand
TGCTGCAGCGGCCGGTCCTCATACAGTCCCTGCAGCCCAGGCAGCTGCGAATGGTATGGTCGTAGATTCTATCGAAGCAGGTCTTAAGACCGGTTGATCCTGCCTCGTCCAAGGCGACCTTGACTGCAAGGTCGGTGTTCCCGTCCTTCCTCGGGCTGCCCGAGATCCCCGCGATCATCCTTCTATCCCGGCCTCATTCATCACGTCATGAAGCGTCGACCTGGAAGCCTTGGCAGCCACAAGGGGGTCCTTGGCCCAGAGGTCCCGGTTGAAGAGCTCCACTGAGAGGTGGCCCGTGTAGCCGATCCTGTGCAGGGCTCTGATGAAGCCGACCACGTCCAGCCCGCCCTGGCCGGGAAGGACCCGCATGGAGTCGTCCAGCTGGGCTATCGGGGCGGAGGGGGCATCGTCGATGTGGATCAGGAAGATTGCCTCGGCCGGGATTGCGTCGAGATCCCGCAAGCTGCAACCGGCGGTGTGGAAGTGGAAGAAGTCGACGGTGAGGCCGAGGTTGTCATGGTCGATGTTCTGTATCAGGCGAAGCACGCTGGCCGGGGTGTTGAGGAAGTCGGCCTTGCCGATGGGCTCCAGACCGACCTTGATGCCGTGCTTGTCCGCCGCGCGGCATATGGCCGCGACGTTGCGTCCGGCTGTGCGGAGGGCCTCGGCATCGGAGAGCTTGCCCTTTGACGGGATGAAGAGTAGGCCGTTATCCGCCCCGATCGAGTGAGCGAAGGCCATCCTCTCCTCCCTCTTGGCAAGGTTGGCCCGGAAATCCGCTTCGCTTTCGTAGACGAAGCCGCCCAGAATGAAGCCCACGGGCTCCAGAGAGAGGGATGCCAATTGCGACGCCAGCTCTGCGGCAGCCTCGGCCTCGGGGTATCCGGGAGAAGTCTCTATCGAGAAGATCTCGACTCCCTGGAAACCGGCCTTGGATGCGGCGTCGAGGGCCTTGTCCAGGGGTACGTGTGAGCCCAGGGTCATGGTGTTGAGGCAGGCCTTCACAGCGATCCTCCTTTCACCGATAGGCGCCCCGACATTTATCTGTTGGCATGCCTCGGCCCGGGCATGTGGAGGGCGGGATGGTTGGTGCCGCTCCTGATCATCCCGGTTCTGGCACCCAGCTGCACGGGGCAGAGGATCAGGGTGCTGCTTACGGGCCAGATAGACCCCACCGTGAACCCATTACAGGCATGGTTCCTCAGTGAGCCCCTGGTGGACTTCCTTCCCGTGCCCTCCAGGGATCTGAGGGGGGACTTGGGTGGGGATGAAGCCATGAAGAAGTACGTCAGGCTCTACTTCCCCAGGACCAAGGAGGCTGTGCTCAGCTACGACTTCTTTCTCATGAACTCCCCCATTCTTGTCTTCTTCAGAGCCGACCACATCCGCTGGCTGCATGATGCGATTTTCGCCGGCTCGGGAGGCCTCAACACCGCCAGCATCATGAGCCAGGATGCCTCAATCCATGGTGCGTGGGTGCAGAGCGTTCTGCAAGAGGCGTTCCCCAATGATGCCCCGGCAGTGGTTGAGAGGTTCGGCGGGGCGACAAGCTCGATATCGGCATTCCGGGCGGTGGTGAACCGGGAATTCCCCGAGCCGGTGCTGACGCCCTTCCTTCCGTTCGGCATCGAGAAGTACGTTGGCTACGATTCCCGAGTCATCATACCCAGGGAGGGCTCCACCGCGATGGCATGGCAGGTCGGGAACTTCCCTCTGTTGAAGGACGTGCCCTTCATTCTCGTCTGGCAGTACGGGAAGGGCCGAACCGTAACCACCGGGGATGCCTTCGGCCACACCTTCTGGAGCTCTTTCAGGGCCAGGCCGACGGACAACGAGTACCCCCTTGACATCCTGATGAACATCATCTTTTACTCCACACACAGACAGGTCCAGACCGAGATCCTTGTCTTCCACCGTATGAGGCTTTCCTTCCTCGAATTCCGGGACCGTCTCGCCATACTTCTGGTCCTGGCCGACTTCGTGGAGAAGTTCGGGGCAAGCTCGGTGGCTCTCCACCGCATGATACGCGACTTGGAGAGCCTGGTGGCCGAGGCCGGCGAGGCCTACGTTTCGCAGGACTTCAAGGAGTGCAACTCCATCATGGAATCGGCCTTCGAAGGCATCAAACTGGCCGAGGCTGAGGCGATGGAGTTGAGGCGAAGGGGACTGCTCATGGTCTACATGGTCGAGTGGATGGTGACGTGTTCGACGCTTATGATCTCCATGTTCTGTGTCTGGACCGTCATGGTGAGAAGAAGGCTCTACAAGCAGGTGGGTGTTACAAGATCGGCCTGAAGTGAGGTGGCACGTTGAAGAAGTCATCGATCTACGGATTGGCTAGGGGGCGGACGAACATCATGGACGAGCTACTCCCGGTTGGCAGGATAGTAAGGGGCGGGCTACACTTCTACCAGCCGGGGGAGATGGCCCATGCGAACGAGGAAAGGCACATCCATGCCGAGCACTATGAGATCTTCGTCAATGTCCAGGGCAGGGGGACCGTGGAGGTCGAGGGCGTTGACCATCCGTTTGGGCCGGGCGAGGTCATCCTGATCGAGCCGGGGGAATCCCATCACGTCCGGGCTGATTCCACAGATCCTCTGGTCAACCTGTGGTTGGCTGCCGAGGTTCCCGTCTGACCAGGCGGTACAGGATGCACCGGTTTCTGGACCCGATCCTTGTTGCCGTGCCCGAGGCGCGAAGGGTGTAAGCCACCTTCTCGGCCAGCCAGCGTGCTATCCCAGCATGCTCGGAGAGATCACGGGTGGTGAACTCATCGGGGAGGTCGGCGGGCAGCAGCGATGTCAGATCCTCGGGACGATTTATGGTCCACCTGGCGAGGACCCCGGCCAGGTGGGTCTGCCTGACCCTGTTCCTCTTGGCCTTGCGGTCTGATCGGCGTTCATGCAGGCTCAGCAGCTCGACGCTCAGGCCCTGCCTGGGCAGGATGTC
>CAYVLA010000077.1:0-12168 GCA_964452145.1 Hadarchaeota archaeon (SeqCode) | reverse complement strand
GCTGGATCTTCCTGCGCACCTTTCTGGTCTTGCCGAGGGGGAGGCGGACCTCCATGATGCCCTGCATCGGGTGGACGACGCAAATCTGGTATCCTCCGTCCAGGAGTGCCAGTATCTTGGGCTTTATTTTGTAGAAGTCCTTGGTCTGGATCTCGTATGCCCGATCGCCTGAGAGGACGTCCACCTTGTATCCGCACACCTGCTGTTCAATCAGGCCGTGGTGGATGTAGGCGTAATACGACTTCAGGTCGCGGTGTAGGGAGGATTCCCTGAGGCCGATCAGATCCGATGTGTAGCTGGTTCTCACCATATCCTGACCCCACCTCCCATTCTCAGATGGGCCGTAGGTCCGGCGCAAAGGTCACAGGCCTGCCATCATCATGGCGAAACAGCCCAGCCCCATGATCTCCACAGGGAGCCAATGAACGTGATGGGCACACGGACTCTCCTTGGCTCATCAGGCCAGGGGAAGGAATCGAGCCTTATTAACTGGAAGGCCCCCGAAACGGGGACTATGCCGTTGTAGCGGGAGGGCAGACCGGACAGGGTCCCAGAAAAGAGTTAAGAGACCGGCTTCCCCCAGCCACATTGGGCCGAGGAGGCAATCAATGTCATCCAGCTTCAAGTATATCGTCAGAATGTTCGGGACCGACGTTGACGGGAACAAGCCGGTTCTTCAGGGTCTGACGAGCATTAAGGGGTTGGGCCTGAACATGGCCATGTGCATGGTCCGTGCCCTTGACTTGGACCCCAAGAGGAAGATCGGGGACCTGTCGGACGAGGAGGTGGTCCGGATCACGCGCGCGATGGAGGACCCGGCATCGGTCGGAATCCCTGCGTGGAAGCTGAACCGCCGGAAGGACTACGAGACCGGCAAGGACATCCAGCTCAACACCTCCCAGCTGATCGTGGTTCAGCGGGAGGACATCTCGCGGCTGAAGAAGATCAGGTCCTATAGGGGCATAAGGCACGAGAGGGGCCTGAAAGTCCGGGGCCAGCGGACCCGGTCCACGGGCCGATCCGGGTCGGTCGTGGGAGTCAAGAAGAAGAAGGGCGGCGGCATAATGAGGGAGACGGGCCCTGCCGCCAAGGAAGAGTAGAGGAGGACCGGCCGTGGGCGGACCCAGAAAGATGCACAAGAAGTATGAGAAGCCGAAGCACCCCTGGGACAAGGCTAGGATAGAGCGCGAGGGCGAGCTTGCCAAGAAGTACGGTCTCGCCTCAAAGAAGGAGATCTGGAAGGCCGAGACCATCCTGAGGGGCTTTAGGCGTGAGGCCCGGAAGCTTCAGGCCATGCGTCGCGAGGGCGTGGAGGGGCGAGAGCGCGACCTGTTGGGCCGCTTGATATCGCTCAAGCTGGTCGAAGAGGGGGCGACACTGGACGACGTGCTGGGTCTGAGCCTTGATGACGTTCTGGGCAGGAGGCTGCAGACGGTCGTATTCGCAAAGGGCCTCGCATCGACTCCCAAGCAGGCCAGGCAGTTCATCAGACACGGACACATAGTCATCAGGAACCGGGCAGTGACCGTTCCAAGCTACATGGTTAGAGGCGAGGAGGAGGGTTTGGTCGGCCAGCGCAAGGGATCCACGGTCCATGAGATAGTGGCAGTGAGGGAGCCGGAGAGCGTCCAGCAGCCGGGGGCCCCGCCTGCCAAGGAGGCATGATTTGATGGCTAGGGAGAAGGAGGGCATAGCGCACATATACTCAAGCTACAACAACACCATAATCCACATCACCGATCTGACCGGGGCCGAGACGGTCACGATCTGGTCGGGCGGAAGGGTGGTCAAACAGGACAGGCTGGAGGCCTCCCCTTATGCGGCGATGAAGGCTGCCATGTCGGCGGCCGACGAGGCCAAGGAGAAGGGCATAACCCGGATCCACATCCGCGTCAGGGCCCAGGGGGGATCAAAGGCCAAGACCCCGGGGCCGGGCGCCCAGGCCGCGATAAGGGCGCTTGCCAGGGCGGGGCTGATCCCGGGCAGGATAGAGGACGTCACCCCCATCCCCCACGACGGGACCAAGGGCAAGGGCGGCAAGCGTGGCCGCAGGGTCTGATGTATCCGGGTGCGTGCATTGAAACTGCAGATACTGAAGAGAAGCGAGATGGAGCTGGAGTTCACATTGGAGGGGGTCACGGTGGCCCTCGCCAACTCGCTGCGGAGGGCCATGATCACCGAGGTCCCAACCATGTGCATAGAGGACGTGGAGGTTCTGGAGAACTCCTCATCGCTGTACGACGAGATCCTGGCGCACAGGCTGGGCCTTATACCGCTGAAGACCGATCTGGAGACCTACGTCCTGCCCGAGAACTGTAGCTGCGCGGGGAAGGGGTGCAGCTCGTGCGGCTTGACGTTCATCCTGGATCGGGAGGGGCCGGGAACCGTGCACAGCGGCGACCTGCAGAGCGAGGATCCCAGGATCTTCCCGGTCAGCGATGACATACCGATAGTCAAGCTCGGCGAGGGCGAAAGGATAAGGATGGAGTCCACCGCCCGCCTGGGCAAAGGGCTGGAGCATGCCAAGTGGCAGCCCGGGGTGGCATCGTACAAGCACCTATACCGGATCGAGCTGCCCGAGGACTGCCCGGCCGATGTGATTGAGAAGTGCAGCAGGGGGGTGTTCGGGCTGGATGATTTCAGGGTCGTGGTCAAGGATGCGACGAGATGCAACCTGTGCCGGGTCTGCATCAAGGCCTGGCCGGAGATCAACATAACTCCCGAGAAGGACAAGTTCGTCTTCCTGGTCGAGTCCGACGGAAGCCTCCCCGCCGACGCAATATTCTTCAAAGCCGTCGAAGCATTAAAATCCAAGGCCGAGGAGTTCTCGGAGAAGATTTGAGCCAGGCGCGGGGGTGGCCGAGCTTGGACAAAGGCGCAGGCTTGAGGAGCCTGTGACGTAGGTCTGCGCGGGTTCGAACCCCGTCCCCCGCACCATACCTCGATACGCCTTCTGGACGCCCTGGAGGCGTATCGGAGGCATACCCGGTGCGCCCGCTGTATGCCTCGCGAAGGACCCGGGCCGATCTTCACAATCTCTCCCCGCAAAGCCCAGGCCCTGATGAAGCAGGCGGGCAAGCGCTGCGGCGTTCACCTCACGCCCCACCCCCTCCCTCCCGCCCTGGTGACCCATCTGCTCCAGCTCCGCATCGGCATCGCCCACGTCCAGACGCAGCTGCGCCATAGGAGCATTGAGACGACTCGCAGGCATACCAGGATCACGGGGGAAGACATCAGGTGTCCATGTAACTGTTTCGCGCCGTTGGAACCCACGGTTTGTGCAGCAGGTCTCATAGCCCCCAGAAGGTGAGCGCTTGTACATCACTGGGAAGCGTCGCTAGACCAGCATAAGGATGCCAAGCCCGGCATGGGGGGTTGGAGATCGGATCTGTCTCCTCCAAAGAAGGTCACCAGATGTCTGATGACCGGACACCAGGTTGCGGATGATCGTGAAATCAGCACACTAACTTCTTCACAGAATGCTTATCCGGCACAAAGACCCAATAGTCGCGGGAAGGAGACGAGGTGGAATGGAGGGAGAAGAAGACCCAGTGGCCCAGGTGCTGCACACGGTCGCGAACCCTATCCGGAAGAGCGCAATCAGAGCCTTGGCACGGCAGAAGATGAGGTTCTCCCAACTGATGTCGGCCTGTGGCCTGGACTACGACCATGACGCAGGTCACTTCAACTACCACCTCTCGGATCTGATCGAGAAAGGGATGGTGGAGAAGACGGGCTCCTCCTACCGCCTGACGGAACTGGGCTCCAAGATGGCCGAGATGGTTGACTACCTTGAGAAGGAATCCTCGTTCCTCTTCCCGCAAACACAGAAGGGAGGTGCAAGAAAGGTGAAGGCGAAGGCAAGATTGGTGACCCGGTGGGTCACCGAAGAAGAGGCTCCGTTCAGGAGCCAGCCTGTAACCATGGACACCCTCGTCAAGGACGCGGAGAAGATGATACCTGACAGCTCGGAACGTGCAAGGGTCATCCGATTCGTCCAGGAGACGGTGGCGGCCCGGGGAGCGAGAACGCTTGTGGTCAAGGAGGGAGATGTTGTCCAAGCCTGGGCCACCGTCAGTTCCGAGGTGACCTGGGTCAACATCTCAGACAAGGCCACTGGAAAGTCGAGGTCCTGTCCGAAGGCCTGTCTCAGGCTCGAGTACGTCGCTGTGGGTGCGTGGGCGAAACCCAGAAAGGAGGTCGCCCATAGCCTGCTCGAACAGCTGTTGAGGCGAGCTAAGGAGATCGGCTCCGACACAGTTCAGATCACAGGAGTAGAGGCAGGGGATTCGGAAGTCGTCCAGGCCTTGCAGGACATGGGCTTTGAAAGGATTTCGAGCAACTACACAATGCAGAAGACGCTCAGGTAGCGTACTTGACGCCTGGCAAGGATAGGAGCCTCGTGACAGCCAGCCCTGACCTCCACCGAAGGCGAAGGTTTATCTCGGCGGCAATGGCGTCGTAGGTTGCTGCTGTTCAGAACACAATCAAGTATGCCCAACTCCTATGCGTGCTCTAGGGCTCTGGGGCGGGGAGTTGAGTATGCTTGGCGAAACTGAGACAGCTAGACTCTCCGCCGGATTCTCACATAGAGAACCAAGACGCTTATCGGTGCTTCCCAGCCTCACACATGAGCTCTTCCCGGCCAACACAACCCTAGCCCCTTGGTCGGCCGAGGTACCAAACACCAAACAAACACCAAAATGAACATTTATATGTGCATATATCGGCCTAGAAAAGGTGGGAGGGTTGGGCATTCTTCGATGCCTGCTCGGTCGGGTCTTTCCTCGGAGTAGGAGGCATAGGACCAGCTAGTAGTATTCGCGTCGAGAAAGGGACAAGCAGAAACCTGAATTCCGAAGGGTCGAACGAAGGAGGGCCAGGGGTGACCGAATACGTGAAGAAGGGTCCTACTTAGTTGGACTACGTGGGAGCCTTCTACCCGACCGAGCAGGTGAACGGCTCGGAAAGCGAATGGGAAGCGTGCGTCCACGGGCTGAATCTCGTGTTGGCGTCCTACAAGAACTTCAGGAGTTCCAACGGCATTCCAAGTTTTGCCAGCAATGCCGTTGGCTTCACCAACCACTTCCTGAGCAGGGTCGCACTGATGTGGGACGTCAACTATGCATATCGTCCTCTGTTCACACAACCCTCCGCGGAAGCGAACCTCAAAGCCGGTATGGATGGTCTCAAGAGTGCGATAGACGATCTGGGTTGGAGTCCGGCCGAGAAGAAGGACCTTTGGAACCAGATGAACTGGGGAGGGCTTGTAGCCGACGAACCTGTCGCCAATCGCGCCAATACAGCCCAGAACAGCGACATAGCGATCGAGGGAAAATGCACCGCGCTGAAGAACGTCTTCAACGAGTACTCTGGGGACTGGGAGCTCGGAGACCCAAAGATACTGGCAGTCTTTCACAGGCAGGATAATTGTGCAGCTTGGAACACGCCCACCTCTGGAGACGAATACTTCATTGGCCATGCCGAGGACTGGAAAACCTACGGCATTAACCAGTGGGGCATGGACACGTACATTCAGACGGGCGACGATGATACGAAGATAACGAATGATCGCGGGTGGTTCTTTGATGCACTCACTGACGAGCTAGCGATTGAGGACGAAGGCACAAGGTTCATGGTGATGGTCGGGCGAGCCTTCTCCCAGACCAAAGACCCAGCCCCGGGACACGGCGAAGACGAATGTAACAACCCTGCCTATCCGGGATGGTTGAACGAGACAAGGACATGGTACTACTATGACAGAGCAAGAGAAACATCAGGCGGGGTGGTCTGGAGACAGCAATTCTCCGCACTCCTATGGTGGGCGTACTGCACCGATGCCTTGGCTTACGAGTACAAACAAGGCGAGAACAAGGACAACTACACCTGCAGAATCAAGAACAATGGATTCGATGCGAACAGCGATGTAGCGCAATATGTCTTCGACGTAGGTGACTGGAATTCCTAGCGTGCTGGCATGTGAGCAGGTTTGGACGAAGAGACTCGCTCACCACTCGCGGACGAGAGTCACGGAATTCCTCTGGAGCCTTCGACAAATGGGTACCCCAGACTTTGGTGGCCACTCACCCCTTTGGTGGCCAGTCACCCCTTGGGAAATCTTGAGAATCGCGTCTAGGGCAAGATAGCAGGGAGGCTGATACTGTGGGAATCCTGAAGCTGGGAGCGGCCCAGAATCGTTTAGGTCTGTTGGCATTGGTTCTTCTCGAAGCCTACTGTGTAGGAGTCAGTAGTGAGGCAGAACTTGTCTGGACACGGACCTACGGAGGAGAGGGTTCCGATTTTGCACGACGTCTCGTTCAGGATGGCGGGGAAGGGTTCATAATAGCGGGATGGACCGAATCCTTTGATGCCGGATTGAGGGATATCTACCTTCTCAAGATAGAAGCTATGGGCAACAGGGTCTGGGAGAGGACCTACGGAGGTCCGACCCGGGATGAGGCCCTCGACATAATCCACTGCAGAGACGGGGGCTTCGTGATAGCGGGGCGCACAGGGTGGACCGAAGCCCTGGGGGTCAGATCAGAAGATGCCTTTCTCGCGAAGATCGACGGAGAGGGGAACTTGATCTGGAACAGAACCTACGGGAGCAACGGGACAGACTCAGCGAAATGTGTTGTTGAGAGTCCGGATGGGGGATTCGTGTTTGCCGGTGTAACAACTCACTCTGCAGATCCGTATCTGCACTCTGAATCTGGAGATGTCTACGTGGTGAAGACCGACGGGGAGGGGAATGTAATCTGGAACAGAACATACGGGGGTGGCGGCAGTGACTGGGCAAACTGCATGGTCACCAGCTCGGATGGATACGTGATAGGGGGGATCACGTGGTCCTTCAGCACGAACAGTTACGATGTGTATCTGCTGAAAATCGATCATGCCGGAGAGAAGGTCTGGGAGAAGGCTTACGGAGGTAGTGGGTATGATGAGGCAAGCAGTATCGTTCGCAGCGGAGACGGACGACTAATAGTAGCGGGGGAGACCCGCTCCTTTGGAGCAGTTTTCGCCGATGTCTATCTGCTTGAGATCGACAACGACGGAAACCTGCTTTGGCAAAAAACCTACGGAGGGCCTCGCGACGACTATGCGAGATGTATCATTCAGAGTGGGGACGGCGGATTCATAGTGGTAGGTGCCACGGGAGATCCGAACGAAAGACAAGCCGACGTCCATGTTCTGAAGATCGATGCGGAGGGCAACAAGGTGTGGGAACGAAGCTTTGGAGGCGCTGAGAACGATAGGGCAACCTGTGTGGTTCCAAGTCGAGACGGAGGATTCGTGGTGGTGGGAACCACTTCATTCCTTCTGCCGTCACCCGGGTTCTCCGAAGACATCCTCCTCATGGGAATCAGAGTGCCGCCAGGGCCCATCCCCGAGTTCCCCGAAACCGTCCTGATGTTGCTATGCGGTCTCCTGATTTGGTCAACCATCGGCGTTCGAGGACGATAGATGGATTCGTGTCCGTGGCCTGTTCCTTGTGCGCCTCGAAGATATCCAAGCCACCGTTAGGGGCAACTAACGAGATGTCCTCTACCCAGGTACCCCAAGTCTCAGAAAACCCATCTTGGACGCTTTTGCTCTCCTCAGAATCAGGAGGGAGTTTCCTGACGATCGCTGCACCATTGATCCATGCCAGTCTCCACATAGAGAGTGTATACCACAGATTGGTCGTCATCTCAACAGCGCCTGTGAAGCACCAACGGTGGAGGCTGCACACCTCACTTTTCAGTCCTCCTCCTCCCTGCACCCTTCTCTTCGCGTATGCCGCCCTCGCCTTCCGCATACCCCTTTCCCAGAACTCCTCGGCATATCCTTCGAAGTACTCCGCATCCATGCGAATGACTGACGGAACGATGGGCCTCGCCCTCCAGACAGTCAACTCCTTCGGGGTGGCTGTTGAGGTACATCTCTCCAGATCCTCCTCGAAGAGGGAGTGAAACCGTTCAGCTGGGCACCAAGCGGGAGTGAAAGGATCCAGGTGGACCATTGTGTGAATATCCCGAGCATAGTGGCAGAGAATCCCGAAGAAGAGCGACAGCTGGCCGTAGAAGTCGTCCTCTCCTTCAGACTCGATCCACTCCTCTCTGAGATTCGTCATGAAAGGAACTATGTTCCTGCTATACCCCACCAGATGGCCGAGAAGCCCCTTGTCCTTGCTGTCCAGGCTCTTGACATAGTAGCGGTGGGCCAGCACCTTCTCATCACCGAGGATATCCACATCCCAGTAGGCACGCAGATGATCGGGGAGAGTAACACCAGCCTCCAACCAGTCCCAGTCACGCCTCAAGACTGCTTGAAGAGCCTCTGGCTCAAAGCCCGTTGATGCCTGGGCAGTCCTCAGGTGGGTATCCCCTATCATCTAGAAGGCCGGCCCATCACTGTGCGTAAGAATGTACCCACTACCCCAATGGTCACCAAACGCGCCCAATACTCAGTGGGTGAAGACAGACAGGTAGACGCAATCGCCCAGATGGCTTCGGTCCTTTGGGCGGAACGACCAACTATCAAGCTCGTCAGGGCTACCGACTCCCCACGCAAAGGCGCACCTGACGGAGCAGGACCAACCCCACAAAGAGCAGGGAGAATACCTCCGGAATACCCACCCTGATCAAAGCCTGGTTCTCCAACTCATGATTGCCGCATAGTCAACCGACCAGTAAGTGTAGAGATGCTCGCCTTCCAAAGCCGCAAACCCTTCCGACTGGTACTCATGCGCATCCTGAGAGTCGATCGAGTAGAACGTCTTGGATACTCCCGAGCCGGGTTCTGGATCCTCTGCAGACAGGTGTATGGTCAACGGGGCCGGGTAGGAATCCTTGCCCGGGTTCTCGGGAGGCGAGATCTCGGTAGTGGGCGGACAGGTATCCAGCTTGATGACGGCAGTCTGCACCACCTCCGCGTTGCCCGCACCATCCTCCGACCAGAACGTGTAGACATGGCTACCCTCAGACGCATCAAACCCAAACGGCCAATCAGTGGCATTACAGACCGGCCCATCATCGACCCGGTAGAAGGTGTACTTCACCCCTGATCCGGGTTGAGGGTCAGAGGCATCAAACTCGATACGCATCGAGACGTTGTACAGGCCCTCACCCGGCCCGGGCTTCATAGCGGTGCAGGGCGGGACAACATCCACAGCAAAGTTGACCGTAGCCATCTTTGTGTTTCCTCCCCCCTTCGGAACTCCCAGCAATATGAGGCGTCAGAAGGCCACACTTTTATCAACAGCATCATCTAGGGATGCCCCTAGGGCAGGAACGCGGATTGTTGAAACGATCATATCCTTGGTGCATGCGGACGGCTCCCAAAGACGCCAGTGACTATCGGAGCGATGAATTCCTGGACCTGACGACGGCAAGGCCATGTGCCAAGGGAGGAGGTATTGAAACGAGAGCCTTGTTGACAATCATCGCAGTTCTCGCAACAACGGCGACTGCTACAGCCGCGGAGCAGATGATAGGCCTCCAATACGTCGAAGGATACAGCATCTCCATCGACATACCAGACGGATACACGTGGGAAACGAAGGTCGCGGGAGTCTCCTATGAATGCGTAGGTCCGTCCCTCATCATCAAGAAGTACAAGGCCACCGGCGAGTACATCGAAACCACCGACAGCCCCGGGGTACACCGATTCTCAATAGCCCTCCCAACGGCCTTCGGCGAAATCCAAGGGGACAACGTGCGCGAGCAGCTGCCAGGGAAACTGGGAGGGGGAGCGGGTTACGAAGAGGGCTACACCGAGATCGACGGCAGGCCGGCCTACTATCGCTTCGCCCAGAGCCGCGATAGTGTCATGGAGTCAAACGGGTTCGGCGTGATAATCGCCTTCGAAGAGTTCTCCCAGAAATGGGGTCCACCCTTGGACTATCTGCCCAGGACAACGCCCTACATAGTCCTGAGCGGCACCTCCGGTGATGTTCCCAGCCCAAGGACATTCGGTGATGAAGTCTGGTACTACATGGTCGGCGAAGCCACTTCGGCCGAGAAGAACAGGGAGAACCTGCGACACGTGTTCGAGAGCATCCGCATCTCCGTGCCCTCGGCATTCCGCATCACAGTGTCAGCCGAGCACGGAAGCGTACAACGTGTCCTGTATGATGGGACGGAGGCCCCCCTAACGATTGGGGAGATCACTGAGACGACGAAGATAGTCACCCATGGGAACAGTTATGTGGAATATTGGATCGAGAAATACGCCCGGATAACGCAGGGAGAGAAGACCCTGTTCGAATACAAAGAGACCAAGGTGACCGAGGGAAACCTGCTTTCGCTGCTCCATCAGGGAATCATCCACGGCTTCATCGCAGCGGGCAGCGGGCAGATCGACTTCTACTTCAAGACGCCCGCTGCGCTGGCATACGTCTCGGGGACCGAGTTCGTCCTGGAAGCGGGCGAGGATTCCTCAACAGCCCTCACGGTTCTGGGCGGGCAGGCTGAGCTCTCAGATTTGAACCGAACGAAGATCGTGCTGGTGAGCACTAACCAGAAATCGATCGTGAAACCAGGCGGTTTGCCTTCGGATCCTGCAACGGTAGATCCGGGCCAGATCCACAAGTGGTGGGAGGCATCGGGGGAGGTGCCTGATCCGTACATCGCAGCGGTTCTTATCCTGACCTTTGTCTGGATACCCTCAGGCGCCAGGCGATGAAACGCTGAGCTTTCGAGCTGTGTTGTGTCCCTGGGCCTGATCACCGCCTTTGTCGGGGCAGAGGATGGGAGTTCTTGCCCTCCGACTCCTCGCGCAAGCAAGACTGCACAACACCACGATAGCCAGTGCTCCGAACTCGGGGATGGGTATGGCTCGGAGAGACGCGATGTTGACCGTGATCTCCTGAATCCGGTCGTTGAGGTGCTCCGGAATCAGAATCCGTCCGGGACCAGTGACGAGTAGATGGCCGATGCCGCTGAACCTCCCAGGCCCCGAGCCGGATCCCCCTATGCGCCCAGCATAGGTTCCGTTGGGGAAGAAGAAGGATATTCTCTGCGAATCCGCCACAACGAGAACGCCGGAGGGGTCCTCCACGGCGCTCCTGATTCCGGTGAAACTCCCTGGCCAATTGCCGAAGGAGCCGAAACTCATCAACCGGCGGAACCCCTCATCAAGCACCACGACTCTGTTCAGGTCCGGCGCCCCATTGGCAGGCGTCCTCCGCCACGATCACCCTTCCCTGGGAATCCACCGTGATATCTTGGGGCAGACCATGACGACCCGTGCAGTTCTCACCTGGGGGACAGAGCTGGAAGATTCCCTCAAGGATCATCGATCCCCGCGTAGGATCCGACTTGTTAACAGCATGGACGAGAAACCTCGATTCCGCGTCGGCAGCCAAGCTCCTGCTCAGCGCCGCCGACAAGAAGCTAGTCGACGACGAGAAGATCAGAATCCTGCAGGATGCGAAGAGGACCGAGCAATCCGGCCTAGGGAAGATCGAGGGATTGCTTGCCGTGTTCTAGGGCCAACCCCCTGTCAGTTCCGAATGCAGTCAGGGTCCCGTCCCAAGCCGACGCCCGGCAGCTCAGGCCGTGACCGTGACCCGGGGTAACATTTAAGGGTTATCGCTCTGGATCTCCCTATTGGGTGATCCACGTAGGTGCGCAGATCAAGGTACTCCAGAAAGGCAAGATCACAATCCCCCTGAAGATAAGGGAACGGCTGGCCATCAAAGAGGGTGATACCCTCACGCTCGCAGTGAGAGCGGGTCAACTGGTGCTGTCCACGGAGAAGACTGTGGCAAACCCGATCGAAATGCTGAGCGGACTCGTGAAGGATATCAGGAGCAGGGGTGAGCCGAAGAGCGAGGCCAAGAAAGCTGCCGCAATGAGGATCGAGAAGAAGATCTCGAGGGTCGCCAGATGAGGTTCGTTGACGCCAACGTCTTCATATTCCTACTTACGAGTTCGCCAAAAGAGGCCTACGAGGTATCGCAAAGGATCGTGCAGAGGATTCTGGATGGCGAAGAAGCGATGACCAGCACTGCGGTCCTTCAGGAAGTTGTCGATTGGCTTGAATACAATAACCGAAGGCCCGAGATCAAGACTTTCCTGACTGCAGTGAACTCCTGTCCGATGCTGAGAAAGGAAAGCGTCTCATGGGGTGACATGATCTCCGCTTTGGACTGCATGGAAAAGGAAGGGATCGAGTACGTCG
>CAYVLA010000076.1:0-15216 GCA_964452145.1 Hadarchaeota archaeon (SeqCode) | reverse complement strand
GACTGGCACTGGCCTTGCCGGGCAGCTACCGTCGTGAGAGATTCCCTGCCCTCATCGTCAAGCTCAAAGAGCCCAAGATGTCTTTCCTCATCTTCAGCAATGGGAAGATGAACTGTACCGGGGCCAACAACATCACCACGGTCCAGGAGGGTGTCAGGAAGCTGGTGGATCGGCTCCGTCGCCTCAAGATGAAGATACGCAAGGACCCAGAGATCAGGGTGACCAACATGGTTTCCACGGTTGACCTGGGCCTTGCGCTCAGCCTTGACGAGATCGCGTTGAACGTTGACAATGTGGAGTACGAACCGGAGCGGTTCCCAGGGCTGGTCTATCGGCCCTACGATTGGCCCCACGATTCCAGGCCCTCGATCCTGGTCTTCGGGAACGGTAAGCTGGTTGTGGCGGGTGTCCGCGAAGAATCGCAGGCAAGGCTGCTTGTAGAAGGGTTGCTGGAGAGTCTGAGAGAAGCAGGGCTGATCTCCGCCCAGAGAGCCCCAACAGACAGTGCAGGATGAACAAGCAGAGGAAGCCTGCCTGTCCTGTCTGTGAGTTCAGGGACGAGTGCCTTCACCGCCCATGTGTTGTTCCTCCCGAGTGATCCCGGTCGAGCTGGATGTGATGTGAGCTGGATTCATTTATAAGCAGCGTCGATCCCACGTTCCCGGGGGGCTTACCTCTGCTATCTGCACCGTGTAGTCCCTCCATGGAGAATAGAACGTTGAGTTCGGAAAACCGAGGCAGTTTCAGCAGCTTCGGCAGAGTTCCCAGAGAGATGACCAAGGTCACCTGCTCTGACTGTGGGGAGGAATGCGAAGTTCCTTTCAAGCCCACCGAGGGACGCCCTGTCTACTGCCAGGACTGCTACAGGAAGCACAGGCCAGCTAGGAGATACTAGAGCCATAATAGTGGATCACAGAACAGGGGAAGGAAATCACAGACCCAAGGGCCTTGCTTTCGTTTCTCTTTACGGGATGTGTGATATGGCCGGATTGCCGTCCGCAGACTGGTACGGCGACCTCGACCTTCATATCCCTTGCATGATCCAACAAACGCTACAACGCAGAGGTCCGAAACGCGCTCCCCGGGGGGGCAAGGATCGGACCCCACTTTTTTCTCACCCCAAACCCCCAGCCCCGGGCATAGAAGCTTCCGGGATGTCCTTCAACAATCTGGCATCTGGACAAGAAGACTGACCTCAAGAACCCTATGCTTTTGGAGGGAGCCGGCTCTCGTGACTTCGAAGCGACTACTTCTCCGCTGCCTTATCTTTCTTCTGTTCTTCTTCCTGTCTCTTCTCGGCCGCTGCCTTTGGCTTCTCGGGTTCTGGGAGGCCTAGTGTGGTGACACTGACAGTTGCCGGTCTATCGCGACCTCCGGCAGGGCCCGCACGCTCCGGAACGCTTCAGGACGGATGCTCTTCGGGGGGGGGCTGAGAAGCACCTAGACCCCGGTATGGCTCCCTAGACGCGCAAACCTACGGATTTGTGTGTCAGCACGCTAGTGTCCTGACCCTTAAATATATATGTTTATATACTTGGGCTGTGTGTAGGGTTGCATGCGTGTTGCACCCGCCATTGCTCTGTCCGCGGAAGAGCGTGAAGAGTTGACTAGGTGGTCGGATGGACGATCCACACCCCACCGCCTCGTCCTGAGGTCCAGGATCATCCTCAAGGCAGCCGACGGCATGCAGAACCAGGACATCGCCCAGGCCCTCAACACCCATCCGGACACCGTCTCCCTGTGGCGCCGCCGATTCCACGCCCTCCGCCTGGACGGAATCAAGAAGGATGCTCCTCGCCCCGGCCGCACGCCCCGGATACCCCAGGAGCTAGTGGACACCATCCTCCGGAAGACCCTGAACGAGAAACCACGGGGAGCGACCCACTGGTCGACCCGGACCATGGCCAAGGCAGTGGGCGTTAGCCGGGAGACTGTCCGCCGGGTCTGGGTCGATCACCGACTCAGACCCCACCTGGTCCGCAGGTTCAAGCTGAGCCGGGGCCCCCGCTTCGCCGAGAAGGTCCGGGACGTGGTAGGCCTCTAATTGAACCCGCCCGAGAAGGCCGCGGTTCTCTCTGTGGATGAGAAGACCCAGATACAGGCACTGGACCGGACCCAGACCATCCTGCCCATCCGGCCAGGGCTACCGGAGGGCCGGAGCTATGATCATCGTCGCAACGGCACCATCGACCTCTTCGCTGCCCTGGACACCTTGACCGGAACAGTGATAACCGAGTTCCACCGCCGCCACCGCCACCAGGAGTTCCTGGTCTTCCTCCGCACCTTGGATGAGCGCGTCCCGCCCGAGCTGGATGTCCACCTGATCCTGGATAACCTCAGCGTCCACAAGCATGAACGGGTTCAGGGATGGTTCAAGCGTCACCCCCGCTTCCATGTTCACTTCGTACCAACCGGGTCCTCCTGGATGAACATGGTGGAGAGATGGTTCTCTGAGCTCACCCAGAAGCGTATTCGGCGGGGAACCTTCCACAACGTACCGGAACTGATCAAGGCCATCAAAGAGTTCCTGGCAGTCTATCACGAGGGTCATCGCCCCTTCGTCTGGATGGCCAAGGCAGACGACATCCTCAGAAAAGTCGCAATAAACCGACAACTGTCAGCGTCAGCACACTAGCACGATCTCAATGGACGAAATCCTAAGCTCGCTGCCATCTTCTCTCTTGACAGTCTCGGTTCCAAGCCTGATATCCTTGTACGTTATGTGTGGCAGGAAACGGTTCCTCGTCACTTCGACGACGTCGACGGCCGTGCTAATGGCTCGTCCCCTCGCCTTCACCACAACCTCGCTGGTGTCTGTCGTATTGAACTGCGTCACGATCGCCAGTACATAGTTCATCAAGGGCTTGCTGCCGATGAACACCGAGTTCCTATCCATGTTTCCTCCTCCGTCTTCCGTTGTCTGTTCGTTCCTTCGTCGATGCACTTCCCAAGGAATCCCTGGTGACATGGGATTGAACTGGCCGCTTAAGTCTGTATCCCATCAACCATCAACATCTCGCGAAGTTGCCCGAAGCATGCCCAAAGACTGCCCATCGGCGTCCCTCAGGAAATGGGGACATATACGAGTTCCTGGGCCTCTCCTCGTTCCTGACTCGCGATCCATCGCTATTCTACCGAAGCAACTTCAGGCTCTGCATCACGATTAAGGTACTCAGCGATGTCCTTGTACCTGCTGCGCACGGTCACTTCCGTAACGCCAGTGATCTGGGAAATGTCCTTCTGAGTGCGGCTGGCATCCCCAAGAACGCAGGCCGCGTAGATCGCTGCTGCCGCGATGCCGGCCGGACCCTTCCCCGAACCCATCCCATCATTGATTACCTTCCTGAGTATCTCAACCGCCTTCGTCCCCACCGTTCCCGGAAGGCCCAACAGGCTGGTGAAGCGGGGAATATAGTCCATCGCACTTACGGGCGGCAGATGTATGCCCAGGTCCCTGGCGATCACACGGTAGCTCTTCCCAATTTCCTTCTTGCTGTATCTGGTTACCTCCGTCATCTCCTCAAGCGTTCTAGGTATGCCGAACTGTCTGCACGAAATGTAGATCGCTGACGCTGCAGATGATTCCATGGATCTTCCCCGCGTCAAACCATTCTCAACCGTCCTCCTGTAGATCAGTGAGGCCGCCTCCCGGACGTTCCGGGGGAGATGCAACTGACCAGCAACTCGGTCCAGTTCCGACAGAGCATAGGACAGATTCCTCTCAACGGAACCGGATATCCTGGCACGCCTATCCCACTTCCTCAACCTATCCATCTGAGCCTTGGTCTGGGGCTTAAGCGGCGAGCCTCCCGCATCGTAGTCGCGGGGATCGATGATCACGGACAGACCCCTGTCGTGGATGGTATACGTCGTTGGAGGTCCGGTGTGCTCCCGGGCCATTCTCTGGTCGTTGTTGGATCCTACCCAATCAGGTCCGGGGTCGATCATCCTGTCCTCCATCACCAGCCCGCAGTCAGAGCAAATGACTTCGGCCCGCTTGTAGTCACGGAAGTGTCTGAGAGACCCGCACTCGGCGCACTGGTCCTCCTCGATCTGCTCGCTTATCTTCTCTTCGATCGCCATTCCTAGCCTCACCAGACCATCCCTTTCCATCAGACTCGAACCCACGTACGCTTCATTGAAACGGACGTTCGCTCCCATCGCGTACAATCTAACGGCTGGGCAAATCCACGGACGTGCCAGGACTCATCCCTTGGGGTACACTCTCTGAGGCCATGCGTATGCCGACAACTATCAGGTCCGTTTCGCCCCCATCCCGGATCGATAGCCATTCTACCTTGCCCCTTTTCAGCAGCTCTCTGAGAGTCTTGTTAAGTCCGTTCTTGCTCACAATTGACATCATCGAAGGTAAACCCCCAACGCAGTCATGTTGCATTGCGTAGTATTTAAATGCACTCTAAGCTACAGTTTATGCACTGCACTGAAATACTGGGCGCGACGAAATGCCAGACACCTCTGATAACAAGACCAACGTCACGATAAGGATGTCCAGACAAGTCCTCGAACTTGCCAGGGTAGCTGCCGAGAAGCGGGGGGAAAGCACGAGCGTTCTGGTCAGAAGGGCCGTTCTCAGAGAACTGGCAAGGCTGGACCTGTTGCCGCCAGAAGACAAGAAATACCTGGCCATGGACGACGACTGACCGAGTTGCACCCAGAGTTCATAGATATCCGACTATAAGGTAAGGTAACACTCCGCGAGGGGGGCCGGCAAAGGGGTTGATTCACTGATCCACAACCACGATGTCCCGACAATCCTGTCCCACCTGGGCATATCGCCGCCCATTGCCCGGACGAAACGGCAGCGGATATCGCCTCGGGCTTCAGCGACTATGCCAAGATGGCATGACGATTGCCATGATTCGGGTTTTCCGGACTCTGAGCATTGCCGCATCGGTCCGATCTGTCGACGGCTGCAGCGGTCAACGTGTGGAGCTTCTCGGGACGGTCCACGCTCTCCTCCGCGGATTGGTTCATCTCGCAGGTTCGCCGAAACGTCCTTGGATCCGGCTCCCTGCCAGAGCGCAGGACTTATGATACCGTGTCGACCTTTCTATAGATGGCGAAGACCTCTTTGCCATTCATGTGGATCGGGTTGTCTGACCCGTAGGACCAACCGGGCTCCATCGCGGCTCGAGCATCTGCCTCCGTGGCAAAGTCCCGTCTGGCGGGCAACTTGGCCGGTACCTCCAGTGCCTTCGGAACTGCTTGGGCAATGCGTCTCGTTTTCATTCGTAGGCCTCACTCATCCCGACTGTCGGGAGAATACTTACTGGCTTCATGCTTCATGCAACCGCCCACACAACAGGTTCATCCTCGGCAACGATGAGAAGGGAGTATCTCGGGCTTCTCCGACTCTGCGGACGGCGCGTCCCGGCTCTGATGCGTTTCCGGCATCCGAGCCCCCCTTCAACTCTGTGGGTTCGCTCTAGATATAGATGTTCTCCCACCACGTATCCACGTATCTGCACGCCAAGCCTGCAGCCAGGATGTGGATTAACGTACAGGAGTGTGGGGTTTTGGTGCGCCTGAGAAGGGGAGGGGCAAGAAAAGCACCTTCGGTGCAACTGGCTAGGTTCCGTCTTCTCCTATGAAAGACTGGTGCTCGGCCTGTTTCCGTTATTTGCTGCCTGTCATCTATCTATGCACAGGCAGCTCTTAACTCTTGAGGCATCACCTCTAAGACCTCCATCTTCTCTCAGCATCTTCATGCCGGATTTGCCGAAGGTGTCTGCAAATACGTTCGTGATCTCTGCGCTGAAGGTGTGAATCTGGCTTGTGGTAGCGTTCTTGACCGCGGTCTTCATGGTGACCAGCTTCTCCCTTGTTCTGGTCAGGTTTCTGAGCTGTCTGTAGGTCTTGTCCGGGATGTAGCTGGGCGTGACAAGGCCTGCCAGGTGTAGGTAGGCCAGCACCATGGCATCAACACGGTCGGTCTTCTTGCCCACCATGGCTTTCAGGTTGGCTGGGTTGGCTAGTAGGACCTTGACTCCGTGTTGGGTTAGGTAGTCGTAGATGCTCATCTAGTAGGGTCCGGTTGACTCCATGGCTATCTCGGGGCATTGGTGTCTGTGTAGGAAGAGTAGTAGTTGTTGTGCTCCCTGGATATTGTTGGGCAGCTTTGTCTCGGCGATGACTCTTCTCAGTCTGAAGCTGACTATGGCAGCGTTGAAGCTGTCTTTGTGTATGTCGGCTCCGGCACCTTTTTCTCTAACTCTAATCATGCCTTATTCCCCCCGGCGCTTCTTTCCATCTTCTGAGAGGAGGTATCTGAGAACGTGCAAGAAGAAGAGGCCCACCGCCAGGTGCCCTCCCACAGCCCATTCTCGTCAGTGCATCCCTGATTCCTGTGCGGTCTGCGGTGGAGAGCTTCTCCACATCCTTCCCGAATCCGGGACTGAGCAGGAGGCTCATTCGAGGCCCGAGTCATAGTCTTCGAAGAGGATCCATTCATCCTCTGGGATGTCGGTCAGGTCGTGCACGCCGGGGGAAGGATCCTCTGGATGAGAACCAGATCCTGCGGGATGGGGACCCGGGCCGAGAAGTATATCACATTGGCTACAACGTCCCGGCCGTACCTCCACCTCCAGAACTCGGGACTCACTCCCCACTTGTGCACCCAGGCGAGCGACCGGCCGTGCCCCGTCGGGTACTCCCAGTATGTCATCTGCTTCTTGCCCCTGTTTACGATCTTCTCCTCGGACATCCTCGTGACGGCGGTGGCGCCCAGCCTTGGCCAGGGGCGGTTAGAAGCGTGGAGAACGACCTCGTCCCAAGGTATGTTGTTCGTGAACTCGTGGTCGGCGAACTCAGGAATCACCCGGAACGTATTGGCAACCACTTTGACATGCGTAAGCCCGCTCGCCTCGTCGTCGACCGGCAGTATCTCCCCGATCGGCACGATGTACCAGGAATTGTGAACGCCCGTCGTTGCGAAGGATGATGAGTCGTCGGCCATGAGGAAGTTCAGGCCCTGCGTGCTCACGCCCTCGACCAGCCAGTGCTGGAAGTCCAACCTGAGATGGGTGGCGTCCATTCCATCGATGAGTACCACATCGTAGCCCCTGAGGAGCGCATCCTTCGATCGTGGAAGGTAGAGCCTGAGCGATCTGAAGGCATCCATGCCCATGGAGTATGCGTGGGCCGGCACCGGAGTCCATTCGATCTTCGGATCTCGAAGGAAGACGAGGGCAGGGGGATCCGCGTGGCTCCATGCCTGATCAATGTGGAGAAGGCGAATGACGTTCCTCTCGGGATCGACGCGCGGATCGGCCGCCAGGACGGTTGAGCAGAGGAGGACGGAGACGATCACGGATGCAGCGCCCATTCGCCCCATGATCTCCACTCGCGCCAATGGGTGAAAAGGTTTTTGGTTCGAGTTCGAGTAGCTGCGACTCGATAGGATGGAGCGGGAGGCGGGGGATCTCTACCTTGTGCACGAGTTCGAAGAGGTGGAGGGCATGATGAAAGAGGCCTTGAGCCTGGCCACGGAGATCGAGGTCCGTGCCGTTTCCTGAAGGAAGACATAATGATTTTGGTATATAAGATTTGCTCTAAAATCGCGGCTATTAGGGCGTGTGCAAGTCGGTCCTGTACGAGCCAGCGCTAAAGATTTTGGATCTACGATTTGATACTAATTCCGTTGAGGGGTTCTATTCAACTCTGACCGCGGTCCCGTACCAGGTTATCTCGGCGGCCCCTGACATCACCTGAGCCGTGCCGAGCCGGGCGCAGACAATGGCATTCGCGCCGAGCCTGTGGGCCTCCTGAACCATCTTGTTCATGGCATCGACCTTGGCGGATTCGATGAGCTTCTCGTATTCCGAGAGGTGTACTCCGGCCATGTTCTTGAATGCCGCCAGTATGTCCCTGCCGAGGTGCCTGGTCGGCACGCTGGTGCCGGACACGACCCCAATGACCTCGGCTATGCGTCTTCCTTCGATGCTCTCAGTAGTCGTCACCAACATGCTTCTCGCTTCCCGCTATCCCTTTCTCAACCTGTTATGGAGGATGATGTGATCGGCAAGGGAGAGCCCCCCAAATACCACTCCGCCCACCAGGATCGCCAAGGAAAGCGAGGAATCCAGGACCACCTTGTTGAGCCAGAGATTCAAGCCCATCCCTGACACGATCAGGGAAAGGGCCATCAGCAACGGACTTATCGCGTATCTCAGGTCGGACTCCTTCTTGTAGTCCTGATAGTCGTACCTGAGGATTGCCTCTGCCTCCTCGTCGCTGCGCAGCTTCATGTCGATTATCCGGTTCTGGAGGCGCTCGATCCGGACCAGAGAATGGGTCACGACCGCCAACGAGGCCAATCCCCCCAGCAGGAGAAACAGAATCCAGGCGGGCTCGAGCTCTACCAGATGCCTGTAGGAGGTTCCCTTCACGGTGATTGAGAACGTCAGCTTCCCGAGCAAGGAGCTGATGCCCGCAACAAGCAGTCCGAAGCCCAGCAGGCCGAATGTGGCCACCCTACTGGCGTGTAGAAGTTCCAAGTTGCCAAGTTTGGCCCTATGCAAAACCCCACCTCCCTAGGGGTGAGTGCCGGATTGCATGCTCAACCATGTTATAACTCCACCTAAAATGAAACTCAAACACGCTCATGCGCTCCTCAGCAGTCTGCTCCTTGAGATCATAATGGCAGGAATGGCGAGCAGCAACAGGACGATGATCACCTCGCTGGCCACAAACCCCCAGCTGCCCTCCACTATGCTCTTGGCCAGAAGGATGACCAGAAAGGGCGCGTTGACGAAGAGGAGAGCGAAGGAGAACAGGTCGCGGGCGGGCAGAGTCGAGAAACCCAGGGTAAGCGACGCCGACAGCAGGAGCGAAACGATGAGGACATCCGGGACGAGAAGGAAGGCAAATGGGGATGCGAGAGCGAATACCTTGCTTCTCGTGTCGAGATGCTCGCTCCTCACATTCATGCCCCTGAGAGATAGGTAGCAGAGGGCAACGGCCGACAGGGTCACGAAGATGAACAGGTGGGCGGGGGCGTTCCTGGCGATCGTGAGAACGGCCGTCTCCCTGAACAAGTACAGCGTGCTCTCCCCCAGGGTCGCGGCTAGCATGGATGCGCAGGCCACGATCACCCCTATTGCGTAGACCACAGCCCACTGGACGAAGAGCACGCTGAGGATCCGCCTCTGAGTCTCATCCACGGGCCTGGAGATCCGCCAGGCTTCTCTGCCCAGATCGGTTGGGAAGTAGAGGATGTTGCCTTCGACCATCTCCTTGCGGATCAGATCGGACTCCAGCAACATGCGAAGATGATAGGCCAGCTTGGAGGTCTGGTACCTCTTCAGGCCCAGCTCGTTGCAGATATCCCCGAATCCCAGTCCCTTGCCGGAGCCCAGATTGATGATGACGTCGAAGGCGTCCCTTCTCATCTGGTTGTGTAGAATCCTCCTCAATGCGCCCCTGGAAAGGGGTGCCGACATCCAACCCTCTCCACGAATTCCGGGGAAGATGGTCCCCCGGTTCAAGTCCCAGCAGGGCGCGACGGGGCTAAAAAGCTTACCCAAGGCATCCAAGGCATGCGTGCGCCATGCGGGCAGCAAACACGGCATGTCAGGCGGCCTCCCTCGTGCCGTCACGGCTGAAGCCGAGGAGTGACAGATACGGACCATTCCCTGGGGATTCGGATCGGGAGTGATTCTGGGGGAAGGAAACCATTATCTTCTTGCTACCCCACCCCGTGTGGAGCTGGTGCAAGTGGTCGCAGTACCCTACTGTCTCAAGTGCAACCTCAGGGTGGACCCCAGGAAAGAACGATGTCCCAACTGCGGCTCCCCGGTTAGATACAAATTCCTGCGTCGCGAGCAGGAGGCAAAACTAGAGGAGGAAGGCGGGTACAAGGGTGGCTATATCCGGCCCCCGTCTTCCCGATAGCGCTTCTCGCCGGGCGTCAGAGGTCCCGTTCTCCTGCCTGCATCATGATCATATTCTGTCTGAGGCGAATGTAGATCGCCCTGATTCTGCGAAGCTATAGAAATCAAAGAAGGAGGTGTGAACCGATGGCAGATTTGAACCCAGTGGAGCAGATAGTGCTGAAGACCCTTCAGAACCTAGGGGCCAGCGACGAGGCCAAGATGAAGACCGCCGAGGAAGTCGAGAAGAAGTCCAACCGGCCAAAGGGACAGGTCAACAGTGCACTCATGGGCCTCGTGGCCAAGGGATATGTCAAGAGAAAGGTAAGAGAGAAGGCTGCTGGTTACTTCCTGGTCAAGAAGGATTGACTGAATTCTCCACTGCCAGCCGTTGTGTACCACTTCCCGGAGGAGCCATCACTCCTCCGGCTTTCCTTTTTCCTCTCTTTCCGAGATCGGTGACCTGTTGGCTGGTCTATCCGTCCGATGGTTGCCGTCCGCGTTTCCCCAGGTATCCGAAGCGCAGGACAAGGAAGCCCAAAATGAGCAGGCCTGCGCCGCAGGCCAGCAATGCTCCGGGAAGCCACCTTAGGATCGGGAACTTCGCGCCGAGCTGGAGGGTGGTCTGGATCCCCGGGGACCCGTCGGCGTTCATGATCACGATCCAGTATAACCCGGACTGGGGTGCCCACTCCATGGCTGCCGTTGGTGAACCGCGGCCTGATGCTATCCAGAACGCGGCTGCGGTCGGGGGCTCCGACGGGGCACCGCCCGGGTTGGGTACGGCATCTGCAACGAGGAGAGTAACGTTTCGGGGGCTGACCCTCCAGTAGTAGTTGACGGCCGTGAGGTAATCGACCTCGGCAAGATAGGCCATGGCGTCGGTCTCGTCCGCAACGCCGACGAACAGTTCCTTGGACGAATTGGTGGTTGCCATCAGCCTGACCAATACGACATCTCGTCTGGGAAGACTCCTGATGATCGACGGCAGGCGCTTCTCCATCTTTATCTCAACCAGATCCACGACCACGGCTCGTGTATCCATGGGCGGCAGGGCGTTATCCCGGCTTACCACGTAGCCGTCCCGGTCCTTGGAGGCACCGCCGTACCAGAAGAGGTAGACGCCCCCCGCGACTAGGGCGAGTGCTGCGAGCACGAGCAAGACGGACAGCGCCAAGGCAACGATCCCTGCCTTTCCGCCGCGATGCATGTCGGCGCTCGAGGAGGGACCCTTGGCTGAGGCGCCCTCCAACTTGGTTTCACTCTCAGGACGGTTCATGCGATCACCCAGATTGCCAGGATCGGTTGCCTGACTTGCTGCCGCGTTGATAAAGCTCAGCCTCGTCGGCAAGGTCCCCATCGCATGAAACTGGACGACCCCCTCTTGCCTTAACGCGCCGGGGCATCCTGATCTGGTCGGGAGGCCGCAGGTGGGCATATGTGCGGCCGCGTCGGGCGATAGATCGTCTGCGGTGCAGCGCGCCGGTGAGCGGGAGACCGCCAAGCGCCGGATGGGTGAGCGTCTAGCCTGATTCTCCCCAGCCAGGGCGTGGCGAGCAGAGGAAGACGAAACCTTTGAAAATGGCGTGCGCCATGTGACAGGCGAGCTCGGTCGTATGTTAAAACCAGCTACGCTCCTGGTGTACTGTGGTCGCAGTAGGCAATGGACCGACGAGGAGGTCGGCATGCTCGTGAGGCTGGCAGGCCTGGAGGAGGGAGCCAAGTATAACCTTCTTCTCCTGGATGTCTGCACCAACCACGATCAGTGGGAGGAGCACTCGGTCGGCATGCTGGGAAGGCTCTCCGCCCAGGCCTCGCTAGCTGGGCTCGAGATGCCACAAAGCTACGTGGCGTCGTGGGGAACCGAGTCGCAGGGATGGGCCGAGGACGTCCAAGCGGCGTTGGGAGAGGGGTTCCTTGGCCTGTACTGGAATGGTGGGGAGGAGAGGCCCGAGGTGCCACCTCCCTCCGAGCCCCTCCACGATATGCCGTGGGAGCTGTGGATACCGTACTCGGCTGGAACCTGGGGGATAGGTAACGTTGCCAGGGCGGTGGCCGAGAGCGGCTTCCCTCCGGGCAAGATAGCCCTCCAGCCCAACGTCTACCAGCCGATTCACAAAAGGGGCTGGTTGGACATGGTCAGGTCCTACTACTACGCAAGGAGGTTCGGCATCAAGCTGGAGATGGAGTTCGACGAGAATATGCATTCAGGCCTCCGTTACTATCGCTGGTTGGACCGGCTTTCGCCCAGCATCTTCACCTGCGTCTACGGAGGGTTGAAGCATATCCTCAGGGTGGATGAGGTGGTTTGACCCGGCGCTTGACTAGGCCTCGCTAGGTATGTGTCGCGACCAAAAGGATGATCAGGATCGAGGCCAGGACCAGCCCGATGATGGTTGAGTGAGGGAAGTGGTCCTTCCCGAGCCCGAACGGACGCTCGGGGTCCTGGATCCATTCGCTGGTGAAGAAGGCCGCGGCGATGCCAAGAAGGGCATCCCAGCCTAGGAAGAGCCATGCCATCATCAGGATCATCGACCAGTGGTAGTGCTCCCAGGAGTGAAAGAAGTCGTACCTGTCGTTGAGGGTCTCCTCCTCGCTCAGGCCCGGCGTCCTGGACCATGCCACGTCCAGAACGTAGCCCATTCCGATGCCACCCACTAGGCTAAGCCCGTCCACAGCCATGCCTATGTCATCGGGACGTTAAAGTCTTACCGACGGTGCCCCAAGACTCTCCCCAGTTCGTGTGGACCAGGGTGGATCCGAGGACGGTGAAAGCCTAGGGGCTTGCGGGTGACCGTGGACGTTGCTGTGCTGATGTGCCCCTTGCGAAGGAACGCAATCGAGATTCCGAAAGAGCTGTGGGCTCTACTTGCTGCTGTTGGGCTACTGCTTCGGCAAGAAGAAAGAAGGGAGATCCAAATCAGGGGACTTGACCCATTTTAGTCAGGGGGACCGGGGCCACCCGGGGCCAATCAACCGGCAACAGAAGGCCATCGCTGCGAGGATCTGGATAAAAGGAATGGGCATTGGCTCCTGCACCGCGATTCTGAAGAAGTAGACATCCCCTCTGGTGCCGTACTGGCTGGTGAAGGACCCGATGATTCCAAGGGGCGTGACCTGCCTGCAGCCGCCTATGGAGTAGATGGCGTTGGGCACCTTCTCGCTGAAGGCCGCATCGTGCCATGTGTCTCCGTTGTCGTAGCTGACCAGGGCGGCGATGTGGGAGTAGTTGGCGCGTCCGATGTAGTACAGCGGATCGCTTGCGGAGGGGCCCGTGGAGAAGAAGCCGTCCAGGCCTTGGATCGAGATGTTCTCACCCCTCCAGACCGGGTAGATCCTCTTGTCGATCCGGCCAGTCGTCAGATCGATCCGGACGTAGTGCTGGCGGTAGTCCGGGGTCTGCGCGAGGTAAGCGAAGTGGACCTTGCCATCCTTGGCGATCATGCTGGACAGCCAGGTGTGAACCTCGAATTCGTCGGGCAGTATTATCTGGTCAGACGCACCGCTCTGGTCGGGTTTGAAGGGGCAGTAGAGCCTGGTACCGTTGGCCGTCTGCCAGGTCTTGCCTTCGTTGTTGCTCTTGGCGTAATGGATGTCCCAGTAAAGATATCTCTGAAGATGGCTGGTTGTCCAGGCGTGGTGGAGGGTGTGGTTGTCGTCCATGCAGATGTGAGGATACTGGGTCGTGGCGTTCCGGCCGGTGAACGCCACCACGTCTTTCCATTCGATGAGCCTTCCCGTGGTGGCGTTGAGAACGAAGAGCCGGCCGTAGTGGTTGAAGAGGAAGACCTTGTCCGTGGAGCGATCGTGGTACATGGCGAACTTGCCGCTGGCGCCTGAGTTGATCCGGGTGATCTCGGGGTCCTGGTAGTCCCTGGAGGCCAGAAACCTGTGGTAAAGAAAGGGCTGGGCTGGGTCGTTGTAGTCAGTGCAGACCAGCAGGATGTTGTTTTCCCGATCGGTCTCTATGCAGGGCGCGTTGGATCCCAGGTAGGGCGAGGTGTAGATCGTGCGGAAACTGGTCCCGTTATCGGTGCTGCGCGCCAGGCGCCACAGGGCGTACCAGCTCTCCAAGTCGAACTCCCAGCTGTAGGAGATGAAGATTCCGTTATCGTTCTGAACCGCCTTCTGGTTGTGGCTTTGGAAGGTCGCATAATACGTGCAGTTGCGGGCGACGGGGGTCAGCACGACTTCCAGCACTGACCCGCTGACGGCGGTCAAGGCCATGCCGAGGATGGCAAGGCAGAATGCGACCAGCAGAAGCGACCAGACGAACGTGACGCGGGTGCTTCCCACGCGGACCGCAAGCAGCTGGATGCCTGATAACGGTTTCCAGCGGCAGGGGCTTGCTGGCTTGAGCCCCGACACCGACACGCAGGGTAAGAGATTCAAGAGGAGCGGGATGGAATCCGCAGGGATGAAGCTGGGCAGGACGCCGCAGGAGGAAGGCTGTGAGATAGGCTCCTTTGAGTGCAGAACAGGGGGCGAGTCCGTCTCCAGGGCCTTCCTGCCTGCGATTCTTGCGATCATCGCGGGCATCACATCCGCTGGGGGTCAGTACCACGAGCTGATCATCATCCTCTTCATCGCGCTGGCGCTTCTTCCGGTGCTCGTGCCGCTTGTCGGCAGCGCCTTCCCTCGGACGCGTGCCATGTGCGTGGTAAGGGAGGGAGGAATCCGGATCAGGCCATTGAAATCCCCCACAGCCCGGGCTCGCTTCCTGACGTGGTCCAGCATGGAGAGGTTCTCGGCGAAACCTGCGGGGCTCGTCGGCGGGCGGATCTACCTATACCCCAAGGGGTTGCTGAGCGTCCTGCGCCGCGAAGTCATTCAGACCCTCAGCATGGCCGACTACCAACTCCTCTTCAACCACGTGTCAACCAGGGTCGGCGTGTTCTGAGGGCTATAGCGCGGCGAGAAGGGCGCGTCCCGCCCGCCTTGCCTTGGCGAGCTCGGATGGTCTGGATGCAATCTCGCCCTTCTCTCTTGCGAGCACCCTCTCCCTTGCCACCACCTTTCCGCCGTAATACTCGATCCAGCTCAGCATGATGTCCTCGTGGGGTTCGAAACCGGAGGATGTGGCAACGCTGATCAGGGCGAAGCTCACATCCCCCAGCAGGGATCCCGCCTTGGATGAGTAGTAGCCGTGGGTGCGGTCGATGAAGTCCTTCATTCTGCCGGGTGGGCCGTCCCAGTACACCGGTGCCCCGATGACCACACCGCGGGAGCCGGCCAAGAGGCCCAGAAGGGACTCGAACTCGTCATCCCTTATGCTGCAGCGGCCGGTCCTCATACAGTCCCTGCAGCCCAGGCAGCTGCGAATGGT
>CAYVLA010000075.1:0-15790 GCA_964452145.1 Hadarchaeota archaeon (SeqCode) | reverse complement strand
CCACGGTGAGGGCCATGTCGAGGCGGGTCTGCCCGAGAGAGAGCCATCCGACCTGCAACTCTATGACGTGCCTTCTCTCCGCCTCCAGCCTCCTCCACCTGTACACCCCAAACACGCTCGATCCCGCGACGAAGATCAACAGCGAGATGAGTATGGGTTCAAGCCTGATGCCCCAGGGCGTGTAGTTCAGGCCTAGGCCGATGAGGGGCACGATCGCTATGCTCATCCCCAGTGAGAGAGCCACCCTCTCGATCGGTTCTATCCCCTTATGCCGGCCCGGTTTCTCGGGGAAGAGGGCAAAGATGAAGACGTAGCCGGGCACGAAGAGCACGAAAGGAAGGCCCAGGATTATCCTCAAAGGTCCGGTGACGGCGAGGTAGATCACGGTTGCGATGGCCGCGGAGAGAAGTAGGCAGACGTAGAGGTCGACAGGGTGGGTCTCGAATCTTGTCCTCAGATCTGTTTCCCTCCTTCTGGCACCGACTCTGTTGGTTGGGTGGGACGAAGTGAATTAATGTTTGGTTCCTGCAGACATCCGGGGTTGCCTCGAGGAGATCCCGGCGGACCGAGACGAGCAGTCTGTGGCCGTGGCGCGGGGCGGCACAACCCGCCCGGGATCTTGGTTAGGCATGTGCCGGGCGTTCAGCGGTGGCCGTCAAAACAAGCCCACAATCACACACTTGCTCGGCATGCTTCTCGGAGGCTGGTCCTCGTCCCTTCTTTCCCGGTGTTTTCGAGGCGACAGACGCGGACGGGAGTGGCATCCTGCGTCGCGTTCTTCTCCTCGATGATGCCCGGCTCGTAGTCCCGGTAAGTGGGGCATGGTGGTGCGTGTCGACGTAGGCGTGGGCGCCGGGTTGGATGCTGGGGGTCGGGACCTGAATTGTCTCACATGCAGCGAGACTTGCCAGCCGTCTCCCGCGGCCCTGCCCCGGCGAATCATCCGGCCGCTGAAGGCGGCTTCCAAGGAGAACAAGCGGGTGAGTCGAGAACCCTGACGGCGGCGAACCGAAGGGTATATCAACTCTGGGCCTGACCGGGTGGGGAACCGGTGGGCTGGTTGCGGGCGAGCAGGAACGCGCCGTGTCCGTGCGGCTCGGGGAAGAAGTACAAGCACTGCTGTCTCCAGAAGGACAGGGAGGCGGGGCCGGGAAAGGGGTTGGAGCAGTATGAGGACTTGCTGAGGGCAAGGATACTGAGGTTCATGAGCCAGAAGAGGTTCAAGCCCGACGCGAAGCGGGCGGCGGGGATCTGGACCGAATCCTACCAGGGGGAGCTCCCTGATAACGAACTGGACGCGATAAGGTTCGGGGATTGGCTGATGCACGACTACCGGCTGGCCGGGTCGGGCAAGACCCTGATCGAGCTGTTCGGGGAGGAGGAACGCAGGCTCGCGGAAGAGGAGAGAGCTTTGCTTGAGGGGAGGTTGAACTCACGCCTTGGTCTGTACGAGGTCACGGGCGTTGAGCCGGGAAGGGGGGTGAGGCTGAGGGAGCTACACACCGGCGAGGAATGCTTCGTGCACGATGTCTCCGCCTCGAAGACGCTGGTGAGGTGGGATGTTGCCCTGGCACGGGTGCTGGCGGCGGGGGATCGCTTCAGAATGGAGGGAGCGGCCCTGTACGTATCCCGCGCCCGGAAGGACGAACTGGTGGAGCTGGGAGAGGAGCTCTTCGAGAGATACCGGAGATCCAGCCCGAGGGCCTCTTGGAAGCAGTTCATGAAGGATCAGGGATACATGCTCAACTCCTGCGGCGCGAGGGCGAGGAAGAGGCTCGAGAACATTAAGATCCTCACCTTCGAGGGGGACGAGGTCGTGATATCGAGGGCTGTGTTCAAGATCAGGGAAGTGGACAGGGTCGTGGCTCGCCTGGAGCGGGTCGAGGGGATCGAAAGGGAGGAGGTCATCAGGGACCGTCGCGGGCGAACCAAACAGGCGTACTTCAAGTGGATTTGCCGTGCAGTTTCCCGGCCCGCACCCGAGAACCCCGACAGTCTGACCTTTGTCTATTCGACGACTCTGGTGGGCAGTGGGATTGCCCGCTCGATCGTGAGCCTTGGCGACATCGATGCGGAGCGATCGCGGCTGGTCCTGGAGTGTATGTCAAGGAAAAGGCTGGAGAGGGGAAGGGCCCTACTGGAGCGCCATCTCGGCGACATGATCGAGTACATGGATTCAAGCTTCACGGATCCCCGAGACTTGCGTGGGGAGGGACGCGGTTCTGGAGGCAAGGAGCGGGCTGCGGAATCGGATCGGGAAGCCACCATGGCCAAGGTCCAGGAGTTTCTCGACCTGTACTACCGTGACTGGGTGGACACGCCCCTGCCCTCGCTGGGTGGCAAGACTCCCAGGCAGGCCTCGAAGACTAGGAAGAACAGGATGCAGCTAGAGGAGTTGCTGAAGGACCTGGAGAACTCGGAGGAGAGGAGGAGAAAGAGCGGTGAACCAGCCTACGACGTGAGGAAGATAAGGAGGGTGCTTGGATCGGGCTGGGCGCGGGATGAACCCATAGACCCTTGCCGCTTCGCCTCAGCCGAGGGCGAGAAGACCAAACTGAACTGGTTCTGCTACGAGCTTGCGCTCAGTGTGCATGGGCGCCTGGTCGGGGAGCTGGGCGAGCGCCTGAGGGGACGAGGCGTTAGCGATGATGGGATAGCGGAGCTCTGCGTGGGGATCGCCAGGAGGCTCGGCGAGGAGATCGCCCGCAAGTTGTCCCAAGGGTCGGTCAAGATGCGCCTGACCCATCGCATGGTGGCGTCATGTATTCCCGGCGTCAAGGATGATTCCCTGATCAGCGAGCTTCTCGACGCCGTTCATGATTCCTGGGAGGAGATGATCGACCACTGCCAGAACTGCCCGACCGCATGCCTGGATGAGTGGGACCGGCACTGCACCATGTTCGACGAGGGCCCGTTCTAGTCCGCTGATGTCCGCGTTTCGCTGCAGGGTCGGGCGGAGGATGGACGCATCCAGCCGAGGCAGGGTTCTGCCTGGCCTGGAGAGGTCGCAGCACATTGGGGCCGCCTGCCTGAGCACCTCAGGTATCGACTGTCCGTAGCTCGTTGTTGCCGGCGTTGTTGGCAACCATTAAATCCGGCGGGTTGCCTGGGCTGGCGATCCCACACCCTTCGGCGGAGGTGGGTGGAGGCCCGAAGATGACCCAAGAGCTGGTCGTGAGAACTGACGGACTCACCAAGAGGTACGGAGGTCTCGTCGCCGTCGACCGGGTGTCGTTCAATGTTCGCTACGGCGAGATCTTCGCCTTTCTCGGTCCCAACGGCGCCGGAAAGACCACCGCAATCGAGATGCTGCAGTGTCTGCGAACGATCACATCGGGCAGCGCACATGTCCTCGGCCTCGACGTGACTAAGAGGCACGATCAGAAGGAGATCAGAAAACGCATCGGGGTCCTTCCCCAGGACTTCAACGCCCTGGAGAAGCTAACCGTGAGGGAGAACATAGCGCTCTTCGCCTCGCTCTACGACGATGCCGATGATCCGGGCGAACTCATCTCCATCTTGGACCTTGAGGAGAAAGCCGACGTCCGGTTTGAGAATCTCTCCGGGGGCCTGAGGCAGCGCGTCGGCATCGCCGCGGCGCTGGTCAACAAGCCCGAGTTGGTCTTCCTCGACGAGCCGACGACGGGCCTTGACCCCAGGTCGCGTCGCGATGTCTGGGAGGTCATCCGAAGCCTGAAGGACCGTGGATCCACCGTCTTCCTGACCACGCACTACATGGAGGAGGCCGAGAGGCTGGCGGATCGGATAGCGGTAATCCACAACGGGAGGATCGTTGCGATGGGTTCCCCTACCGAGCTGTTGGAGCAGCACGGGGGCCACGGCCTGCTCGTCGTCCAGAACCCTCAGCCTGGCGCGGTGGAGTCGGCAAGGAAGGCATTCCCGGATGGCCGGCACGCGCGCGGTGACCTTCAGATCCCGGTCAAGGACATCGACGAGATGAGCCGTGTGCTGGATGCGCTTCGGGCCATCGGGATCCGCTCCGGCATCCAGATCCGCAACCCAACGATCGAGGACGTCTTCCTGAGCCTGGTCGGGACGCGGGTTACCGAGGAGGGCGAACTGGCATGAGGAAGAGGATTCTAGCCATCTCCTCATCCCTCCTCAAGAACTGGATGCGCTCACGATCCGGGGTCTTCTTCAGCTTCCTCTTCCCGGTGATGCTGCTACTGCTGTTCGCATCCATCTTCGGCAGTCAGGGATCGAGCTCAATCCCCCTGCACGTGCAGAATCTGGATCTCGACGGCCACGGTCGGCCCACCAACCTATCCAGGGGGTTCGTACAGATCCTGAACCAGACCGCATTCTCAGTCAGTACGGTGCCGGCCGAGGTGGATGGCCTCGACTTCGTCAGGGACGATCTGGGGCTTCTGGGCGGGACCCTTCGCCTGCTCATCATACCGGAGGGCTTTGAGCGGCGGCTTCTCAACGGATCGCTCCACGCCCGCCTGTCCATCTCCCTGGAGACGACGCAGTCATTCCTCGATCAGGCCGGCGGCACACTCCCCCCGGAGCAGAGAGCAGGAATCGAGGAGGGGATGCGCCAGCTTGAAGGCGCGATGGTCGGCTTCCCGTCGGAGGAGGTCGTCATCAGGTACATGGCCGAGAACACGACCTCCTCCCTCATGGTCCAGTCCATTCTCAGCAATGTGGTGAACACTTTCTCCTCTGGCTTGATGGGCGTGGACTCCAATCTGAAGGTTGAGACGGAGGGGGTCTCCCGCCAGCGCCTGAAGTCGGTGGACTATTTCCTCCCGGCGATAATCGGGGCCTTCGTGATGACCAACGGGATCATCGGCGTGACGACCAACACAACGGAGTTCAAGCGAAGAGGCGTCCTGAGGAGATTCGCGACCACCCCGGTGAGCCGACTGGAATGGGTCGTGGCCAACGTCATCAGCCAGACCACGCTGAGCTTCATGCTGGTCCTCGTCATGCTCCTGGTTGGCTGGGCGGTATTCCAGTTCAGGGCAATCCCGAACATCCTGGCCTTGGTCTACATAGTGGTCGGATCCATCCTCTTCTCCGGAATCGGCCTGATCCTTGCCGGTATCGTAACGGATGTGGAGGCAGCATCGGCCGCGGGCAACGCCGTTGCCTTCCCGATGATGTTCCTGTCCGGAACCTTCTGGTCGCCGGAGATCATGCCCGCATGGATGCAGTCGCTGGCCGGCTACCTGCCGCTGACCTATCTGTCAAACGGTCTCAGATCGGCCTTCATCCTCAGGCACCTGCCAAGCGCCTTGGGCAATCTGGCAGTCCTGTCCGTCATGGCGGCTCTGCTCATACTGCTCGGATCCCTGGTTACGAAGTGGCAGGAGCGTTAGATGCAGCCTGCACGGATGACTTGAATCCAGGTGTGGGGCGAGCATCTGGCCGGGTTGCGTCGGGTGGTCTTGCCGGTTGTTGGCTGGTGCTCGCGGTAAGCTGGCCTCGAACACCATTCGATCTTGGCTGAGATGACCGAAAATAGGGCTGGGAGTCCTGCGCCACAGACCGGGTTCAGGACCCGTGGGTAATCAGGTCACGTGCCCGTTGGCAGTCGAGGACGTTCTCGGAGAATGCGGCGGCCGGCCGAGCACGAGAGACATTATTCAGCGGACGGTATCCGCCGAGGAGGCACTATGCATGCCTATTCCCGGCCGCCATCAAGGCTTTTCGATGACCCCGGCGACCCGGTGAACGTGCTGGCAAACTGCTCATTCGAGCTTGCCGACGAAGCGGGCTCACTCGTGGGGTGGCATATCCTCCGCGGCACAGCCACGCAGGTGCCGCGCGACAAGGCCAAGAATGCGATGCGCCTCTGCGGAAGCGTACTGTCCAACCGTTTCGAGATGAACGCCCGCGTGCCATGCGAATTCACCGGGGAGGCGAAAGGATGCCTCGTCGGACTGGTACACATCATCGAACACGACCGTTACCTCCGGTGCGAGAGATTCGTCCACCGATCCGAGGAATGGGAGCCGTTTGTGTGGAGATTCCTTCCGCCGCCGAATGCCGAAAGAGCCGAGTGCGAGCTTATCTCCGAGGACGCGCTCGTGGACAACCTCTACCTTGACGGCCTCGGCGCTCAAGACTACGATATTCTCGACTCACAGGCAGGGTACCATCCTCGCGGAAGCAAGCGCGTGATCATTCGCTCCCGAAAGCCGGTTGGGGGTGATATCCGCTGGGAATTGTTCGATACTCTGAGAGGGCGGACGCATGCCGAAGGCTTCCTCAAGCCGACGGGCCGCGATCTGTGGCGGAGGTGGACCTGGGTGGCGGACTTCACAGCGTGTGAGCGTGAGGGACACTACCTCCTGCGCGTTCACATGCCCGACCGAGTCGTCGAGTCCGGTCCGATCCGGATCTGGAACGGGGTGTACGAGCACCTGGCATATCTTGTGGCGAAGTACTCGTATCTCCAGCGCTGCGGCGTGGAGATCCCGGGGTACCACAAACCATGTCACACAAACGATGCGCTCTGCCGACGCACCGGGCAGAATGAGCGCTACGGAGAGGTGATCGAGTACCGGGACGTCACCGGCGGATGGCACGATGCCGGGGATTACAACAAGTGGTTCCACTACTACGGCTATGTCCTTGAGGCCCTAGCATTGGTCCATAAGCGGATGGAGCCGAGCCGCATCACCTACGGCCACCCCATACCGGACGTGGTCTCGGAGATATTCTGGGGCGCGGATTTCCTCCTCAAGGTGCAGAACCCGGACGGCTCCTTCATCGGGCCGATCCATGCCTGGTTCACCCACGAAGATCCCGAGACGGGAAGTAAGTGGAACTCCCAGTGGGCGGTGTTTTGGGAGAGGCCGCATGAGGACTCCGGACGCGGCGAAGTGATGAATCCTCGAAGCCGGAACTACGATTATCACGGCAACGACAGCCCCGTTCAGGTGCTTGACTTCGCCACTGCCCTTGCCGCTGCGGCACGTTGTGCCCGCGGAGCCGATGACCGGCGGAGATGGACGTACGTCAACGCTTCTCTCAGGAGCGTCGGGTATCTTGAGGGTAGATCCGCACCGGATATCTCGTCCCATCCATACTGGGTAACCCTCTGGTACGACCTCTACCGAGCCACTGACCGTGCGGACTATAGAACCAAGGCTTATGCCCTCGTCCCCAAGATCCTCGCACAGCAGGCGGAGGATGGCTCATTCGGCCGACCTTCGGGATTGAAGCACCCCTTCCACCCTCTCACCGTCCTGCTCGAGTTGCTCATCGATGAGTCCGATCACCCGCTTCGCGACGAAATCATCCGTGCGACCGAACGCAAACTGGAATGGTTGGAGCCCTACACCATCGGAGAACCGTACGACCTTGCCCTGCAATGCGTTGACGATACACCCCCGGGCCAGGTGAACAGCCGCACGTTAGGACGGAACGCATGGATCGGAAACGCAGCATACGTGTATGCCCTCGCGGGACGCGTGTCCGGGAGAAGGGAATGGCTTCAGAAGGCGGAGTCCCAGATCGCCTGGATACTCGGACGCAACCCGCACGGGGTCTGTCAGGTCGTCGATGCCGGCAGGGTCCATCCAGGACGTTACCACGGCTGGCCCAACTGGAACGAGAACCAGCTGCGCGGATCGCTTACAGGCGGCATCATCAACGGCATTCACTTCGTCGACGATGCCTACACCCGGGATGATTCTCCGAGCTGGACGATGATGCCGCCGCTGTTTCCGATCCTGAGCGTGCGCCGCGAGGATGTCCCGTACAGCGATCATCTCCTCGTCAATGCGCGGCACGATTCGAACGAGTACTGGTCCCTCCACCACGCCGCGTTCCATCAGGCGATGAGCGCCCTTGCGCCGGCGTATCGAGAACTAGATGCCCGGGAAAGACCGAAGGCATGCTACCTGTACTCGAACGAAGATGGTTATGAAAATGCACGCGCATGCGATGAGCTCTTCGAACGGTGCGGATGGGATGCAGATCGTGTCGCAAGCGACTCCCGCTATCCGCACTTCGACCCGAGGGCCTACAGGGCCATAGTCGTGGGAAGATCGTGGAAGGGCGGCGACTACCTGGACGCGGAATCCCTCGGCATCACCGTGAGGCACTGCTTTCAGCTCGGCGTGCCGTGGATCATCCTGCCGCCCGGTGATCGCGGCTGCCTTCAATGGCTCGAGCAGATTTCGTCAGGGCTGGTCCCCTATGGGGTGGTTGACAGGCCGGAAGGTGACTGGGTTCCCGGCGAGTACGGCAGGACGCGCAGACTCCACCAAAGCACGGTGCACCTCGTCGAGGACGAACGCAACCTCGAACGGCTGTTGCTGGCTCTGATGCGGAAGCAGTAGACCGCAATTACTGGAGCGGCGTCAATCTGCCTGTGAGCCGGCCATTCCGGAGCTCGCCTCAATGCACGCCCTTGACGTCCACCCGGAAGTCCGACATGAAGACAGGTGAATACGTGTTCACCTACTCGGCGGACTTCGCACAAGGGGCCTGTCCGTCGGAGTTGGACTGCCGCAAGGTGTCGGCCCGATCGGGTTGTGCGTCGGAAGCGAGGCGCATGAGACGCATGCTCGTGCCCCGCCGCCCGTGGTGGGGGACCTCGACAGGACATGTCCGCCCCGCATCCGGCTACGCACGTTCTCGAAGGATGCTCTACCTCTTGGTCGCTCCGTATGCGCCCACGACAAGCGCGATGAGTGCAATCACCATCGACGCCAGTCCTGGTCCTTGGGGGCCCATCTCCCCCCTGGCTCCAGTTGCTCCGGTGTCGCCTTTCTCTCCGCGCTCGCCCTGAGGCCCTTCGGGTCCCTGTTCTCCCCGCTCGCCCTGAGGTCCTAGCGGACCCGTCATGTCCTCAACGGCGAACACTGCCCATGCAGAGACCCCCGCCGCGTCGCTCGCAGTGATCGTGTAGTTCCCCGGTGTGGTGGTTGGGATGCTGATCATCACAACAAAGCTTCCATCCTCCAGAACCGTGGCTGGTGCCGGTATCGCCGGCACTGGCTCGGAGATGCCCTCCCAGCTGATCGACAAGGCCGAATATGCAGTGAAAGCCTCACCCACTATCGTAGTGGTTGCGAACCCGGTTTCCGGCGTCAAGGATATGTACGCACCCTGTGTCTCGTTGACAGCGTTCTCGGCACTCGTCTGATTCGCATCTTCGACACCCGTCTCGTTGATGCCCTCTTCGGCACCTGCCAGCCCTGCCACGATGACCGAGACTAGGCAGAAAGCCGCCAGAGCTGAGACTCGCTTCCAGCTGACCTCACTCCTCATCCGTTATCACCTCCTTCTCGGTTTTCCGCACGCCATTCCTTCATCGATCGCGTTGGCCTCTTGTGCGTCCTTGTCCCCATCATTCATGACGTTCCCGGTACTACGCACATTCTGCACTTCTCCCCCGATGGGTTGTCTGCGAGCCTGGTCTGACACGCTCCGTTTCCTGATCCCGATTGCCCAGGAAGACAGTGATTCGCACATACAAGCAAGAGCTGTGAACGGAACGATCAGCACCGTGAATGCGGCACACACGATCCCGGTCTTTCTCGTAGGCCTCACAACGCTCGGAACACGGTTGGATGGAACCCTTCTTGTGTTTTGGTCGGAACCATGCGGAACGAGGTGTTCCACCGGTCGGAGGCTCATGGATGGTTGGTTGTTGTCAGTAGTTACCAATGTACGGTGACGCCCGGGTTCGACCGTCATGACCTACGAGACTACAAACAGGCTGGACTCCCTTCTCCCATCCCACGGCGGATTGGGGTCCTCCTTCCTCGAATACCGGGGGTACTCGGCACCGGTTTCCCCTGGTGGTGGTCTGAGCCTTGTCTGATCAACCACCCTGTATAGACGCCTCCCCACCATCAGTGTCCAGAGTATGAAGCCTGACAGGAGGGAGACGGCTGTGATTGCACACCACTGGGAGACATAGACCCAGAAGAGGGTCTTATCCTTCAGGGCCAAGGCCTCGTCTGAGAAGGAGTCGATGCTGGCCAGGAGCTGGTCAAAGAGGGACCATGACGCCTGATAGTCCTGGGCAATATAGAGACGCCTAGCCTCGCTCCATGCTTCATCCATGCCTACTATCTTCACCATCAATGGGTTGGTATTGGCCCCGAACTTCTCAACGAACTCCACCATCGAGATGATGAGCCCCTGCTTCTCGGAGTACTCACCGAAGCGTTTCTTGAGTCTGTGGACGAAGACCACGTCCTCCGGCAGACCCCTCCCGGTGCTGTACATCAGCATAGAGAAATAGGCATCCGGGCCATACTCACCGCGCCAGACGCCGAGAGAAGATGTCTCCCCTACACACCACGTGTAGCCCTCACCGTACCGCCAACCCACAACAAGGGGCCACGTACCCTCTTCCCTTACTGATGAGTAGATAGGGGAAATACCTGTCCTTCCCCAGGCATATATGCGGGAGCCTTCCCTAGGGATGATGAACGAGATTGCGACCCAAGAGAACTGAAGTCCTAGATGGTCTTTGAGCCGAGTGAATACGCCGGGAAGAGTCGGGTCCTCGTTGATGATGATCTCCAGAGAACCCCTCCTCACGAATATGCCCGATTCCACAACGGCAGCTGCATCGGTGGGGAACGCCTCAGAGATGATAGAGTCCGTCAGCTGGGTGGGGGAATAGGTCAGGATCATGTACTCAATCAGGCCCCCCAGGCCCGACTCCTCGATACCTCTCCTGACCCACTCCAGTTGTGCCGAGGTGAAGGACCGGAAATCCATCATCTTGAGGACAACGAACTCGTATCTCTCAACAAGTTCCTCAAAGCTCCTCGGGTAGTACCGCCTCATGAGTCTACGAACCTCAAGGGTCGACAGGGCAGCCGTGCTGCCGTAGCCAGGGACGATGATGGCATCAATCATAGGCTCGCTTCTGAGATAACGGGCCTCGAAGTCCATCTTCTTGATATCGGTGACCCAGAGCACCTCAAGAGGATCATCCCTCCCTACAGCAGGGCACCAGAACATGGACACAACCAGGCAACAGCATCCCCCCAAGACGAACAGTCGCAAGCTCCCACCGTGATTCGTCATCTTCGCCAGGACCACTCCAACGCCAAACCCATTCCCAGCATTCGGTCAAGTCTCCCCGTTCCACAAGGCGCAACGGCTCTCTCCCGCTGACCGCCTCGAGTACTCAGGGCCGATGTTGACCTCGGACTTCCCGAAGTCCACTACTGAGGCGATGTAGGCGATGTGTAGACCCCTTAAGAAGGTTGCTTCAGAGTTCAAACACGGAGCAAGGTGACTGGCTAGGAACAAGCCATGAACGTACCATCATAAGCTGTTCACAGGTATTCCTGTCGTTTGAATGTTTCAATTACCTAGGACCACAACATTGCTTCGTCGAGGGGGCGACACACGGTGCTAGAACACTTGACATACATAGAGTTGCGGGCCTTTCTTCAGAGCTTCCAGGATACCGTCTTCTTCCAGAACTGGCTTCGCCAGAACGGAAGGATATCTCTTCTACAGCCACTTGATAGTGCGCCAACACGGTCCAGCAAACTCCTAGAGATGGAGACAAGTGACATGGAGGCCATCATCAAGGAGCTACATAAAGCGGAAGAGGAAGAAGAACCGGAAGAGGCGAAGAAGGTCGAGAACCTAATAATTCAGACCGTGTCAGAGAAGTGCGTCATCATACATGGCAGAGATATCTCAAAGTCGATCTAATGTTCCGCACGATGGCCATGGCCCCCTGGTAGTAGGCTCTTCGGGCGTGGGGGGCGACCGAACCGTGACGGGTTCCGCAACTAACTGTCGCGCCTACGGTGACGTTCGTGACACGGGGCGGTGACACAAATCTACATTGGTAACTACTGGTTGTGCCACAACCTTTTTATCCAGATTCTTCTTGACAAGCCCGGTCCTGCAATGCGTGCAAGAGGCAGATGTTGGGGTTTTCTGCCGCTGGATATACCTGCAGTTTGTCGTGGAGACCATCTGAGAAAGGTCTCGCAGGACCTTCGCGATCTGCAACCACCCAGGGTTCTGCTGCCCTCATTCTGTGTAGTCCTTCTGATATCGAGTCTGACCCCGACGAGTGTCACGACATCGCCGCAGCTTCCGGATCGTCCGCACGCCGGGATGCAGGTTCTGGTCGTCGGCCCGCACGCTTCCTCTGATGAGCGAAAGGAGGGCGAGGTCTTGGCCGGCCCGCAGGCCACATCCGACGAGTGTCCCTCCCGCATAGATAGCCAACTGATCGGGACCCAGTCCGTGGATGGGAGGGCAGGGCAAGGTGAGTGGTCGGGGACCGTCGCGGAGATCGTTCAAGCCAATGGCATCGTCGCGTTGCTCTCGGGCGAGAGGGCGTCGCCTACCGGCCCGAGCCATGTCTCCTGCCACAACGACACCATCTATGACCTCTTTGATCCGGACGGCAATGGAAAGGCGGGCCAAGCATACCTCGACATCACGGCAATCACGATAGCGCTTGAGGACCCGTTCTACCGCATCGACATCGATGTGCTCGGCCTGGTTCCGGGAAGCATCTCCGACCCCCCTACCTTCATCGAGTGGGGTCTGCTCATCGACCTGGACAGGGATCGGAGCACCAGGCCCTGGGGCAACTGGCCCCTGCTGGACAATGGCCTTGGCGTGGATGCGCTTGTCAGAGTCACGCTAGGCCAGAACGGTTTCGCGGGCGAGGTCTGGACATGGCCCGGGGGCGGGGGCAGGCTCGCCGAGGCTCCCTTCACTGTTGACGGGGCCTCCTTGGGGCTGCAGTTCAATGCATCAGCGATCGGCAGCCCGGCTGTGTTTGACTACGTCGTCGCGGTGCGAGAGTACGTTGAGAATCGGCTGACCACGCTGGACAAGTGGCCCAACCAGGGGTATGCTACCTTTCCCGTGGGCGAGCAGATGCTGGTGGCATCGATCCTTCTGCTTCTCATCCTTGTTCGCGGCGTGGTCGTCCTGATGAACGCATGACCCCGTTGCAGGGTCAGATTGGGCTAAACGAAACGACCGGGACCACTTGGATGGTCAGGAGAAGCCGGCCCACGACGGCTGGACCGATCTTCGCCAGTAGACTGCGCCTGCCCGGCACAGGGTAGCCGAGTTGACCAATCCGGCACACGGCTACCTGACGCTGGAAGGGATCATGGTTCCTCCGAGAGCCTCTCTGCCCCAAGAGGTGCGGATATCGTGTGTGCCATTTTTATCGGTTGGGCCCTTCATCTTCCCGGGGGTTGAATGCCTTCCGCTAGCCAGAGGAGGCGCGTAACCGTTCGCACCGTCGCGGAGATCATGTTGCTGTCGATGGTCTGTCACGCGGGGGTACCGGCGGCTGCATCGAATCAGCCCGAGCTTGCGATCGGGCTGGGGTGGCTGCAGAAGGCACAGCTTGATCCCGCCGGACGACTGCTGGCGACATGCAGCGATTCCGCATTTCATCTCTGGCACCTCAACGGCACCCTTGCCTCCGTCCTTCCGGCTCCCTCCGGCCTGATCATTGCCGGCTTCGAATGGTCTCCGAACGGCTCGCTGATCGCACTGTCGAACTGTCTCGGGCAGATCACGATTCTGCAAGTCCCCGCCCTCACGATGGTCAGCAGGGTGGAGTATCAGTACGATCCCTTCCTCTTTGCACCCCGCTCCTGGGGAGCCGTCCCCTGGCCAATGGCCTGGTCGCCCAACGGCTCACTGCTGGCGATCAGCTGGTGGAGCGACCAGGTGCACATCTTCGACGTCGAGACCGGAAGACACATCCTCTCCTACCAAGGCTCGACCCCCGTGCCGTCCGGGTACTTTCTGGGCTTCGGATCGAGCATCGAATGGTTCCCGGATGGAAGACGCATAATGAGCTGCTCGCTGGGAACAGCGACGCAGATACGTGACCTATCCGACGGGTCGATCGTGGAGCTGAAGGGAACCCTGGGCGGAAGATCGCATGATGGCGAGATGGTGGCCACGGTGTACAGAGCCCCGCAGTTGTCGGATAGACATTCCGCTATAGTCTACTGGGCCGCTAATGGTACCCAGGCAGCCGCAATCCTGATCAATAAGATGGGGTGGGACGGAGCATCCCTGGAATGGTCACCCGACGATTCCATCATCGCGCTCGGCACATCCGATGGCAGAATGATTCTGTGGAGATGGATGACGGGAGAGGTGGTGGCGAACGTCTCGGCCCACCGGGACTCCATCATCTCCATGTCCTGGGAGGGGTCCTGTCTGGTCTCGGCCTCCAGGGATCACACGGTGAAGGTCTGGACGGTCAACCCGGACTCCGGCCAGCTGTGGCTCGCCCGATCGTTCGTCGGTTGGGGTCCGGCCGTCAAGTCTCTGTCTTGGTACCCGGACGGCAGCCGGCTTGCAGCATGCCGAGGCGGCACAAGCGATTACATCGAAATCTACGGGGAGGACGGATCAGCCATATTGCAGATCGGGCCTGCCTGGAACTGGTCCAGCTGCGGATCGGTCCTTTCTCCGGATGGAAGGATGATGGCGGGAGTAACGGGCAGGTACCAGGTATCGATCTGGGACGCCGAGTTCGGCACTCTCTACAACAGGTTGGACCTGGCCCAAGAGGTCACCATCCTGGAGTGGTGCCCGGGCCGCCCGGGAGTTCTGGCGTTAGGCGGTTCGGCCGGGGTCGAGATACGCGACGTGTCAAGAATGGATGCACCGCTCGTAGCCGACCTCCCGATAGGCGAGGAAGTCCTGAGCATGGCTTGGTCCCCTGACGGAGAGATGCTCGCCGTTGGGCTCCGATTTCAGGTCGGGGTCTGGGATCCGTGGACGCCCGTGCTGCTGGGCCGGGCGGGCCGGGAACAATTCCACGGCAGGGAGGTTCTGTCGCTTTCATGGTCGCCCGATGGATCCAAGCTTGCGTGCCTCGCCGAGTCCGGCACCGAACGGGACCCGGAGGACGGGTCGCCTACCTCCTGCACCGGCAGAAGGTATCTAGCCAACGTGACCGTGTGGGAGGTCCACGAGTCCTCCGAGCCGCTTGGTGGCGGACGCCTGGTCACGCTTCTCCAGATCGGTTCCATCGCCGCACCGCCAATCCCGGGTTCCTTCTTCGGCCTTGGACAGCTGGCACGCTCCATGGACTGGGCGCCGAACTCCACCTGCCTGGCCGCAGGCACAGCCATCTGGTGCCTCGACGCGATTGGTCTCATTTCCACACTCAACCTGACCGTACCGGTGAGGCCGGTTTCCTGCGTGTCGTGGTCGCCCGACGGTTCCAGAATTGCGGTGGGGTCCCTTGACGGATCTATCAAGCTGTGGCGGGTGGGGCCTCCTGGAGAGATACCGGAGTGGTCTTGCGCGATCATCGTCACGATTGCCATGGGCGTCCTGCTCAAGCTTTCTCTTCGCCAACCGTTTCAGTCCCGAGCCTGTCACTGCCTTGGCCAGACATCACTAGATCCGGCGACCCGGCTGCCCGGGGCCGGGCCGAAGACCCGCATCATCCGCCGCCAGAGGAATCCAATCTTCGGGTGTGCGCCAAAGGTCTCTCCGCGAGATCGGGAATCATGAAGCGAAGGATTGGAGCGGCCCAAGGGCCCCGAGATCCCGTAACTGATCGCGGAGCCGGTCAGCCCGCCCTGGATCAGGATGGCGAATGGATCGCTGCGATGGCTTGTCGGGTTTCCGTCGAGACGGGTTTGATCTTCCCAGCTTCCCAGTATCTGAGGAGAACACCTAGAGGAGGTGGTCATGATCGGATTTCTGACATGGTTGCATCGGCGATCGCCAACAGGGCATGCTACGGGCGTGTGGTAATTGCTATATCAGGGGCGGGATGCCTCTATCCGCGGTTGTTCAGGTGTCCCTCTAC
>CAYVLA010000074.1:0-15981 GCA_964452145.1 Hadarchaeota archaeon (SeqCode) | reverse complement strand
CCAGGGAGAGGCCTTGCCCGGATTGCGGTAGGAAGATAGATGTCCTGGCAAACGTCTGCCCCTACTGCCATGCTAGACAAGAACGTATGGTTGTGTCTTCCCTATGGTACTTGGTGCCAGTCTTCCTTCTCTGGGTGGGTGGTCTGGTCGCTTGGTTCGTGAACAAGGATATTGATCCCCGTCGTGCAAGAAAGATGCTGGTCTTTGGTTTGGTGTGGACAGTAATACTCGTCCTCTTCGCGCCCTTCCTCCTGAGTATTCTTGGTTTGCAGTAGTGCATCACAAACCGACGGCCTACCGCCCACCGAGGAATGTGCTTCGGGTGGGGTCTGCAGGTATTCCTTTTTCTGCCCGTAAGGGATGGCTGTGGGTGGTGACTCTGATTGGGTGAAGATGTCAAGGAGAACCTTCGAAAACTCTTCGAGTCCAACCAAGACTACACAGAGGTTGAGACAAACGTGGAGGGATTGAGCGTCGCTGTGCTTCCGAAAAAGGGCAAGCGCGAGAAGACGATGACTCTCGTTCTCAAGCCAGCTGGAACCTGGAAAGGCATATACCTCCGATCACCCCAGCAACTTGCCGCCCTCAAATCCCTGGTGAACAACCCCAAGACACAAGAACTAATCACACTGATCGAGAAGGTCTCCCCATCGGCCACAAGTGGGGAGAGGAAGATCCAGATCTAGATCCAGACACCCCGGCCCATCGATTGGACCTCTAACACCACAACCACAAAGACACGCGCTCCCATCACGTCCTCATCTCCCATAAGTAGAGCTGGCTACCTGCACCGCTCCCAGCCAGAAAAAAAGGGGTGAGTGGAGGCGAGACCTACCTCCACCACGAGGTGACTACATGGGTTGCATGGGGTGATTGACGTATTACTTGCTGCTCGTCCAAGATGCTTGTTCTTTGCTCTCCTTCTCCTTGGTCTCGGTCTCCTTCACCGATTGTGTCTCCTGGATCTTGGTCGTTGGCGCCTGCTTCCGTCCAGAAACTCGTCCCAGAAGACGACGTTGAAGCAGTCGAAGGGCTTGGAGTCGGTGAAGAGGGGCTCCTCGATCCTGTTCCACCGGATCCCGTCGGGGGACGTCGCCGCCTGGAGCCCGTAGACGTAGTCGTCCCCGGCCTTCCTTATGTGGTGGTGGATGAGCTTGAAGGCCCTCTCCCCGCCGGCCTCGCGGGCGTCCTTGAAGACGCAGGCGGACCCGAGGTTCTCCTCCTCCGGGTAGGGAACCATGACGATGTTGTTGTCCTTGTCCCCATCCCACTCGAAGAGGCCCAAGGATGGCTTCTCCCAGTTGATTCCGTCCCGGGAGGTGGCGTAGCAGAAGCAGCGCGTTCTTCCCTCCGGGTTCAGGCCCCCGTACCACATCTTGAACATTCCCTGGTCGTGGATGACGGAGCCGGTGTGGAGCCCTCCCTCCTCCCATGGCCTGTCGGGGGAGAGGACCGGGAAGCCATGCTTCACCGGCTGGTGGAGGACCGCCCGCACCCGGACAGACGTCTCCACGAGGTACTCGTCATCGAGGAGGAGCTGCTTCCGATCGCCAACGTCAAGGACCACTCCGGCATGTGGGTTTGCAGGGGACACTTTGACACCGGGCCTTGGCGATGGGGATTCCAAGATATATCTTGCGTGGGCCTGCCCTGCTGGGCTGCCCTGTTGGATCGCCCGGCTGGTGGGGACATTAGCGTGGGTTACCGGCAGAGGGCCCGCCCGGGGAAAGCGACTTCAGGACCGGGCGCAAACTCGGGCTATGGCGGAATCCCATGTAGTTGCGGAATCATCGCCGACCCGGATTGCCGGGTCGGTCCTCGTCCTGAGGGGGAGGGAATCCAGCCCCCCTGAGGAGAAGGCGGCATCCATCCTCAAGGCAAGGATCGAGAAGAGAAGCGGGCTGAAGGTCGAGACCATGGAGGGTGACATTCGTGGCTTCGAACTTGATGGGTTTGGACTGGTGGTCGTCCTCGGCACTCCCCGGGGCAATCCCGATGTCGCGAGGCTGATGGATGTAATGGATGCGGATCTCCCGAAGCTTCCGGACACCGACCGGGACCACCCGGAGGGTTTTCTGGTGAAGACAGGACGGGCCGGCGGTGTTCCCTGCGTCCTGGTCGCCGGCAAGGACGAAAGGGGGGTCATCTACGGCACGGGGCACTTCCTCAGATCCCTTTCCTACCGCGACGGTGAGCTGTCTCTGCCAGTGATCGACGCGAGGGAGAGCCCCGCATTCTGGATGCGGGGAGGGAACCCCTCCGGCCCGGGCAGCAGGGCTCGGAGATACGGGAACCTCCGGCCACAGACAGGTGAAGAACGCCGCGAGGCCATGGAGGACCTGATGCTTCTGGGGACCAACATCTTCGGCGGGGATCCGGCGGTGGTGCGCAGCTACGGCATGATGACCACGTCCGGGCGCACCGCGAACGAGATGCCCCAGGGGAAGGACGGGTCGCCGGGCTTTCCAAGCGAGTGGGGTGCCGATGGGGGGAGGTCGCGCAAGTACGTCTGCCCCTCCATACCCGAGGCCCGGAAGGCTTTGCTGGAGTCCTTCGAGCGGATGTTCCGGGAATCACCCGAGCACGACTTCTTCACCACCAACTCCGGGGACGTCGGCGGATGCCGCTGCGAGAGGTGCATGCCGTGGGGAGGCACCTACATCAGGCTGGTCCACGAGATAGCCGACATACTCCACAGGTCCCAGCCCGGGAGAAGGGTTCTGGCGACCAACCAGGATCTGACCAACGAGGGCAACATGGCGATACTGGATTACCTGAACTCCCGGGACCCCACCTGGCTCTTCGCCATCCGCTACGGCCCGGGGGCGGACGAGATGCAGACCTACATCCGGGGTCCGGTGAACCCCCGCTGGTTCGAATACGAGGGCTTCGGGCCCCTGGGCAACTACCTGAAGCACCTCCACCACGAGCTCCCGAGGCAGACCGGAGATCGACTTCCTGGGCAACCAGGCCAGGCAGATACAGGATAAGGTCGAACAGGCGATAGCGATACTTCGCCTCTTCAAGGTGGGTAGCGTGCGCTACCTCTCCTACCGATTACCGCCGAAGGCACCCGCGGGAGTCCGATGGCAGGGACATCCACCGGGGTTTCTCTCTCCAGATCTTGCGCACTGGTTGCGCGGATAGAGATGTCAGTCTCTCCCACGGTGAAGCGTATCGGAGGGGATAGCACGACGATACCGTCCAGCTCAACCCGTGCACCGTAGCTTAAGGGCTGTCCTTGGACCTCCTTGACGAGCGTGGTTATGAGGGCCTCTTGGCGCTTCTGGTCAATGCTTCCCTGGCGCAGTAGGTCCGAGACGAGTCTAGCCGTGAAGCGTTCGAGCGCAGTCCTCGCCTTGTCGGCATCCGCGAAGGCCTGGACAAGGATTTCGGAGGCTGACAGGTGCTCGCTAGAGTTCTTGAGTTGTTTGGTGAGTGTCCGAGTCGCCCTGTGCCAGGTCTTGGTAGTTTCATACTCTCCCTCGCCGGAGTAGTTGACCCCCGACTCGCCGTATTCGAATCGGGTCGGCTTCATCCGTAAACAGCGCCACTGCTCGGGCTTCAGACGCCCCCTCTTGAGGCTTTCCAGGGTCACATCTGCTATCTTTGTTCCCAGCTTGCCGAGCGCCTTTGAGACATCCGTTTCTTCCATCGATGCATCCCTCGGCCGATGCGAGGCACCTCCTGACGATGTGATGAAACCTCTTCCGGGCAGAAGGAAATTCGCTCCGCCTCGCCGACCCTGTTCGCGACCCTTCGCATTTTGCTATTGCTCGCGATGGATCAGTCCCTTGAACCTCTGTTTGATCTTCCGGGCCAAGGATTTGACATGCAACCTGCCTCCTTGAGCGTCTCTCTGATTTCATCTGTGTGTGCACGCCTCAGCTCGAAGTTCTGTCTCGACTTTGCCACGAGGTATGTGAGAATTATGCCCGCCACCGCGATGACGAGACCTATCATGTTGGCCACTACTTGCGCCGTGATCCACCACTCACTCTGAACCATCGTTGCCATCTTCTCCTCTTTGACCGCCTCGCCGAGAGGATATGTGAAGCTTCTCCCGGAGCCAAGGGAAACCGGGTAGAGAGGGACGGTAGCCAACTATTGAGCGTTCATCGAACTTTCCGGTCACCACGGTCCTGAAACCTGCACCATAGTAAAGTATCTCGCCCCGTTCGTTGATGAATCCTCTGACCTGCTCCGGAATGCATGGGCACACAAGCAATGCGTATGGAAGCCTCGGGGTCCCCTGCATTCTCTTCATTCATGCCCCCCTGCCTGAACGCATGCAGCGCGGTCGTAGACCTGCGAGATTGCCTTCTCGAACTTCTGTTGGAGATCCTGCGAGCTTTCAAGTGAAGCAAGATAGCCCCCGGGATTCTCTACCGAGTCTCTGATATCCCTGACCAGATCAGCAATGCTTACGTGAAACACGTAGTTGCACTCAATGCACACCTTCGACGTGAGTGGAACATAGCCTTTCGTTGGCAGCTTCTCTAGAAGCAGGTGCTTCTCCCGATTCTCATGGTGATGGCACCAAGATATGCGCCGACCACCGTCTTCTACGACGGGTCCAGGTTGGGCCAAGTGCACCAGCTTGTGACGGAACAACTCCTGTATCAGCTTGGTCCGTTCGGTCTTGTAGTTCATGAACTTCTCCATGTATTCGCGAGCCTGGGGCGAAGTTCGAGCACTCTTGGAAGCATTGCCAGAATATAGGCCGCCCAAGAGGTCGATCGTGGCGAAGCAGTAGAGCAGGGCGGGGAAGGGTGCTGGCCGATACGGCCCCTCCTGCAAAAGGCAGCGGCGGACATCGTTCTCAAGGGACTCCACTCTCTCGGTGATGAATCTCATGGCGAATCGCAGAAGTTCCTCCTCATCTTGGAAGAGTTGGATTCGGTGGATTCCAGTCCTCAAGCCATCCCCCTGGTTCAGATGGGCATCCTCATGGTCCCAAGGTCTCAGGGCCTGCTGAGTTCGTAGTGGCCCCGGGCTCTCAGCAAGAGCCGGAGTTCTGTGGGATAGGTTTCGTAGACTCTGATTCGGGCCTCGCTCCACTGCTTGAGTTCCCCCTCAGACCACTCAGCTTTGCACCATTGACAGAACCACGCTGCCTTGGTCTTCCGGCCGCACCTCGGACACGGGACGGGTGGCGTTGCATTAACCCCTAGCTCCCACCTACGGGCGACCTCGTCTGCCGGGGGAGTCCTCATCCTCACCATTGTTGGACCTCCTGTCGACCGCTACTGAGAGATGACCCGTCGCCAGGTTTGCGGACGTTCCTTCAAGAGGAGCTGACCGACCTGCGACGGAGCACAGAAACTTCGACACGCTCTCGGGATCTCTCGGCGATCTTTGGATCTGGGCTGGCAGCCACTTATCGAAGTCGTATTCTTAACTGTAATTAGGCCCAGATTAGACCCAGTCGCTGTTTCTGCGGCCGGTTCATACACGACTGGAGAGATGTGGAGGATCGACGAGCCCTTGGCGATGCTCTTGGCGGCAGCCATGCTGGTCGCCTGGCTCCGAGCCCGCAACCGTTAAAGAGGACTTCGCCCTCTCTTAGATTCAGCGGAAGGAACTTGCCAAGATGGTCTGAAATGGGTCGGGGAGGCCACCGCTTCCCTGAAGCCTCCAGCTAGGGGCGAGGCAGGTTGGCGCAAGGGGCACCAAGGGTGGAGAAGGCAGCTATTAGGGATCAAGGAGTGTCCGATCGGGGGAGCGGCCCGTGAAGGTCAACACGAGAAGGGAGAACTGGCTCAAAGCCGCCAGGACGGTGCTAGACAACAGCTTGAGACTCATCGATAGCTCGGAAGCCATCTGTGCCCTAACCGAGAACTACGGGCACGCCTACGCCCTGCTTGTCCTTGCAGAGGAGGAGCAGGCAAAGGCCATGTTCTGCCTGAGCTTCGCCTTCGGGGAGGTCGACCCGAGCGATTCCTTGCTTCGGGATCTCCGCAACCACGACTTCAAGCAGGAACACATAGCCTACATGGAATGGATCTACCGAGTCCTCGATGATCTCGGCCAGGAACTCGAAGAATTGCCCTCGACCGTTTCTCTGAAGAAACTAGCCAAGTCTGGCAAGATCTTAGGCCTTGATGATCCGCAACTTCTCGATGCGTTCTCGGACGCTCTTGCGGGCTTCTGGCCCAAGGCGTTGGGCAGGCTGATGGCTGTCACCCCCAAGGATATGAGGAAGTCTGTTCTGATAGCTCAGGAGAGAGTTAACACTTACTGGTGGAGGAAGAACGAGGGACTCTACGTCGATCTGGAAAAAGACGGACGATGCACCTTCTACCTGCCCGAGGCGATGACAGTAGAGAGATACCGAGAGAAGCTGTCTTCCAGGGCAAATGGACTTCGCCTCTTCATTTGCAGTCTCGAAACGAACAAGGGCTGGCAGGCCGTGTCCCAGAGGCCACAGGGGCCAAGTGAATGACCGAGGAAAATCATATCTTACTTGGAAGAGGAGTATCTCCTCGAAGACAGACACCTCGACCCCAGCTGGGAGTTCGCTGGCACCTTCGATCCCGATGTCTTCGACAAGCCTGGCAATCCGCTCGATGTCTCGTGGCAGTCTCCGCTTCCTACGTTTCCCGCGCCTTGGCTTGGTCGAGCCCATTGCCTGGCCGCGGTAGTATTTCTCTATCGGGCGCTCCCATTGCCGGAGCCTTTTCCTCGGCAGGTGGACCTCGCTCTCTTGGAGGGCAATGGCACCGACCTGCTCAACGGTGAATCCCAAGCGTTGACTACGGATTTCCCGGGCTACCTGTATCGCATCTTCAACAAGCTGCTCGTCGGTCACCTTGAGCTTTGCACACAAGCTTCTTACTGCCTGTCTCAATCCGTCGTCGCAATCTGGCTTTGCTGGAGACGTGCCCCACTCTTCGATGGTGGACTCCACTAGGCACGCCTGATCTTTCCCCCGGGAGATGCGGATCGAGGGGCCATCTCTGAACTTGAGGAGGTCGGCCTGAAGCTTGCCCCACGACCTTATCCTTCCGTGGTGTCCTCACGGTCAGATCGAGACGACAGGCTGTCGGGACTTTCCATGAGTCAATCCTCGGTCATCCTCTCATAACCTTTCTCCCGTAGACAATTGAGAAAAGGGCCATCATGAACATCCCGGCAAAGGCCTGTAGCATGGCAAAAGGCTTGCTCCAACCGATCGGGCGAACGTCTCCGTAGCTCAACGTTGTGAACGTTGCAACACTCAGGTAGAGGCATTCCCAAAGGTCGGGCCGAGTCGCATCGCTCGCGAAACCTATCCCGCCAAAGTGATACCAGAAGCTTCCAAGAAGGATCAAGGCCATTGACCAAGCCACGATATTGATGGGTCTTTCTCCATAACCCACGAGTCCACGATAGAAGAGTTGCCAAAAGAGATGCTTCAGAATGTCTCGTGCTGAGGCAAGAAGCCTAGCCAAGGAACGTGAAGAATCTCTGTTTGCCCTGCAGGGTGTGGCGATGATGGCTCTTCGCTCACATTCTTTCTGGCGATAGTAAAACTCACCACTTTTTGTATAGTCGCCAACTCGTTCGAAGCTAGTCTTGAGACGCATGTAGATGTCCCTTTGCGTTTGGAGATCATCCAGAGAATTCTCCGTCCATCTGAGTTCCAGCCAAGACTGCCATCCTCTCTCTTCTTCAGGCATCAGTATCATGTTATTGGGCCAGGTGCAACCTGTGAGGTCTACCCTATCGACCTCGGCACGTGCGAAATTGACAGTTCCTGGGCTGCTTGCGTCAAGACTGATCTTGCCACCACCGCCAAACATAGCTCCTGTCAGATCAACCAACCGCGAGACATCATTTGTTGGCTTTTGACGTAGGACATTTGGGATCATCAATGTAATTCTGCCGTGGAATTCAGCACTTTGGAAAAGCAGGCGCCCGTAGCTGAGTGATCGGATTTCGGAATCTGGCAAGTATCTCTCATTAGCCCTAGTCAACTCGGCAACTTCACTTAAGGAAGTAGCTTGCGAGGTCTCTCCAAGGAATCTGGCCATTCCCAGGAATATTGCATTATCGTTTGTCGGATATCCACATACTGGTTGAGGTATGTTGGGGAGCGGGGGGTTCAGTAGGGGGGCCGGCGACTGAGGCCCCCATGCTCCCATCCATAGCCATAGTTAAGGAGGGCCCTGGACCAGGGTTCGTGGAGGCCGAGAAGACCGAAAGGTCGGAGAGCTCGGCCTGGTTCGGGATGAGGATCGGGATGAGGATGAGGATGAGGATGAGGTGGTTTTGTGTTCTCTGAGGCTGTAGAGAGGATGGGTTACAAGACGAGCAGGAACATGTTCGTGGGCAGGGCGATTGGGGACTTTGGTCTGTCCCGCGTGGAGACAGAGGTTCTGTACGGATGGAACGACACGTACCTGAGGAACATGAGCAGGGATCAGAGAATGCCTGGACAGATACTCAAACACGTCGTGGCCGTGGGCGAGCCTGCTGGCAAGCCGCTCAAGCAGTGCCGGCTGGTGCAGGTCAGGCTGACCCTGGATGACGAGGAGGATGTGGAGCTCTTGAGGCAGGGCGTGGGCGAGAGATCCGTAGGGGGAGCAGGGGGGCGGAGAACGGGCGAAGACGAGCCCAGAAGAACCGCGGTTTCTCGCAATCACCTTTACAAGTCATGAGTTTTGAGAAGATCAAATGGAGGGTGTGTTATGCAAGCAAGACCGGGGAAAGACCCCGCCACCGATAGCCCACCTCCAACAACAGGATCAGGATCGTAAATAGTTATGCGAAATGTGGACTCTAAATGGTCTTCACTAAACGTACAGGACTACTAGACGAGAACGACCTAATGGATCTCCTATCCAGAAGGGAAAGGGAAAGCATAAGGCTGGATTACAAGAGAGATGTCACGACATCGGATAGTGCGAAGGCAGAATTGGCCAAGGACATATCTGCATTCGCGAACTCCCAAGGGGGCTATGTCATCTATGGCGTGGACGAGGATCCCAGTGGGGCACCAGTATCACCTCCTTCGGGAGTTCCCATCAAGCTAGGGCGCCAGAAGACTGAAGAGTGGATTGAACAGGTCATAGTATCCAACATCACTCCAAGACCGTCAGTAGTTCTGAAGGCCATACCGATGTCCACCGATCCCCAGAAGGCCTTGGTGGTCGTAGAGATTCCTCTGAGTCGCCATGCCCCACACATGGTTACCTCCGGGAACGACAACCGATACTACAGACGATACTTCATAAGAAACAATTTCCAATCACTCCCAGCCGAGCACCACGAAGTGAGAGAACTCTTCGAACGGAGCCTTAGAATGCGCGATCAAGTTCGTGAGTACCTAGCCCGGATGAGATACGAAGACCCTACTGCCAGTGGCTTTGGCAAGAACAGATTCACCGACAGACTGTCCGCATCGGAATGTGACCGTGACGGTCGGAAGATGTCTCAGAGCTTCTACTCCTTTGTGTCGGTTCCCAGTATTCCCGAGGGAGATCTAATAGATACCCAGAGTCCGGATCTATGGAGGTGGCTGGACCCCGATGCCAGGCGATACGCACCCAGACTGGGTGATTTCTTCGTACCTGGACTACCTAGGACAATCTCAGACGGCATACTTCTCCCAGACTATGATCCCTCTCAGGCATTCCGTTGCTTCTTGAGAATCGGAAGAAATGGTTACATTGAGTACTCCTCAACCGCCGGTATCTGCCTGAACAATGACATGTCTGGCATGATCTCGCTTTCTGTGATCTCAACCGAGTTCGAGATGTTCTTGGGCTTCATCGAAGAGATCTACCTAGAGGCCGACTACTCTGGAGAGATCAGTGTTCTTGTGAACCTTATCGGGGTTGAACGACTGCAGGCTCGCGAGTGGTCTGGGCTCGAAGGGCCAGATTCGCCGATCTACCCTGACAATTGTCTTCAGGAGATCTTCGAAGTTGAAGCGACGCGTATACAGGAGAGGAAGGATGATCTTGTGATCGAGACAAAGAGAAGACTGTGCAGCTCCTGGGGATTCAGGAACATACCCAGCACCTTGACATCCCGATACTAGGGCCAACTCCAAGTAGTGCATGTTTCTGAGTTCGTCTGGACAGATTCTGTTGAGGAGTTCCTCTCGTCGACAATGTCTTGAGTGGCCTGCCTGACGATTGGGTCATGGGCGTAACGCAGAGCTCCTCGACTACCCAAGGGGGAAGACTAGGGATAACCTGCAGGATTAACATCCACGATGTCCGAGGGAGAGTCTTGGGAAGGCATTATATCGTCTCATAGAGTACACAGGATTGATTCATGCACCGGACCAAGACAGTTGACAATCCTCTTCCCAGTAGGCAAGGCCGAGAGCACATGAGGGATCTACTGCAGGATCTGGCTCAGGCCATCATCTTTGCGCTGTTCATGGGCATACTTGCCAATGTGATAGTCATCCTTCTTGTTCAGGGCTTCTCTGGAATCCAGACACATTTCTTGCTGCTCCTCCCGATGGCAAGTCTGATTGTCACCGGCGTGATAGCATATGTCCGCTACTACCATTATGTGTTCCGCCCGCATTCCAGGATTGATCGGGACATATGGATTCATATGATCTACGACCGCAACGCCGTTGCGATTGTAGATGACCCTTTCGACGGCTACTATCCGCAACAGATGAGCTCGCAGGCGTTCCAAAGGTTCAAAGAGGAATTCCCTGAGTTGGCAGAGGGAATCAAGGAGGGCGTACCTCCTCGCCCAACGGGAAGGCACATCCTGACAGAACTGGCCGAGTATGTGACGATTCTGGGGCTAAGTGGCGAGCTACTTGGATTCGGTGAGGAGGGATTGGAGAGCGATAGAGCAGTGGAGCTTCCTAGGGAGCTAGAGAAGAACATCTTCATCTCCTTCTTTAGAAGTGTGGAACCGAAGGACCCAGTAGACATCAGTATGCGGCACATTCGGTGGGATCTGCCAAGAGACATCGAGATCCGATATCGATCACCGTCATCTGTGGAGGGCCGTGTTTCCGATCCCAACACATTCAGCTTAGCTTTGGAAGGAAAGGACATCATAGTCTCTTTGAGAGCTCGCATGGCTGGGATGTCTCGAATTTCCAGCTTGACTTCTGGTCCAGCTCCTGTGTTCGAGGGTGTACACATCAGACGATACTACCAGGGCGACCTAATCAGTAGACTTGGGGGTCTGTGGAGGACATCGTTCCTCATCGAGATTTCAGCTCAGCTGAAATTCGGGTATCGTTTGGGGTTGAGGCGTAGCTGGGCGTATCTGGACTGGGCCGCGAGGTGGATCGGGCGCCTTGCTGAGAGTGGTGCCTTGGGCGGGCTTGACTGGGACTCCTTCCGACAGAGAAAGAAAAACGAGATCTTGGTTGATATGTATCAGACCGTAAAGGAAACGGAAGTGGCGCTGAGGGAGTATCTCAGGGCCGTCCGAGAACGCGATGGGGATTGAGACCGGGGTCGCCAGTACTAGTTCTCCTTCCTCGCGAGGGAAACCCCGCGCAGTCCTAGAGGTCACAGGTGCACGTAGGAATTGTGCCCACAGATCGATCTGCCCATGACGGTAATTCAAACCATAGAACTGTCCCCGAGCTGTCGGCTGACATTCTGCAGATTCCACTCTGTTCTTCCATGTACAGGTTCTTGATGCTCTGTGATATGGGAACGGCGAAATGGTAGGAAGAGGTGGCAATCTCGACCGGTTGCGGACCCACAGGAATCGGCTTCAGATCAAACACTCGGTAGCGGGGTTTTGGGTGCTTCTGCTTGACCTTGCCCACATACGCGTCTTCGTGAAGGGAACTGGCCACGTATGAGTGAATGCCACTGCCAGTGAAGTACGCATGTGGGGCGAAGACGGTTCCTCCCACTCCGAGTGGTACCTGCATGATGTACTCGTTGTCCTTGCGGACTTGTTTATATTGGCGGACATACGACTGCCCACTGCTGGCAATCGTGACATTGAGGTTCCACCTTGAGAACGGCATAAAGAGTAGATGGCAAGCCCTGACTAATAAAAGTTCCGACCACGTGCCGATTTTGCCGTAAGTACCCCCGGCTTGACTCAGAAACACGTGAGATCGAGCCCACCGCTATCGCGGACATGACTGCACAATCCATGACCGTGGGCATATTGGTGCCACTTCTCCGGGGGTTGTCTGCCTGGCTAAGCTTCTCTGATCCGAATCATCACCGCATGCTAAGGGGAGGTCGGGGATCCGCTGGCGACCGATTTAAGAGGTAGAGTAGAGAGATGATGCCTTGCGGGATGCCAATCGCGACAATTGTGAGGGGTTTCCTGACAAGATCGGGAGCAGGAATGGTCGGGTTTGCGGACATGACACCGATACCTGCTGCCGCCCGGACAGGATTGCCCAGAGCCATATCCATCGCAGTGCCTCTGAATCCTGCTATTGCTGCGGGCATCAGAGAAGGCCCGACAAGGCGGTATCATGCTGAGTACGAGAGAGTCAACCATGTCTTGACATTCTCGCCCACGAATCTGCAGGACTCCTCCTTGAGGAGGGTTACCGCGCATTGCCCTTCGCTCCCACAGATGTCGGGATAGACGATTCAACCCTCTCAACGCGGCTTCCCCACAAGACGACGGCAACCCGTGCTGGTCTTGGCTGGATTGGGAAATGCGCGCTACTGGTCACGGAGGAGTTCGGACCCGCGGTCCGTTTGACCACTGTCTTGACGGATGCAGAGCTCCGGGTTGGTGAGCCAGTGACTGCTTCTCGTTGTGGGCAATGCATGGACTGTGTCCAAGCGTGTCCTGGGAGAGCACCATCAGGTCGAGAATGGGAAGCGGGAATCAGTCGCGATTCTTTCTTTGATGCCTTCGCCTGCCGGAGGACAGCTAGGGAGATGGCTGCGAAGATCGGTCTGGATGAATCCGTGTGTGGAATGTGTATCGCTGCCTGCCCGTGGACCAAGACCCCGACGGCCCGCAACGATTAGCCAAAGAAGTCACGGTCACCCTGAAGATAGTGGTTTAGAGTTAGAAGAACCAGAAGAAGGAGCAGGCGTTCACCCTGGCCCATCAGCCCGAACCCACAGCGATGAGGACGTTGAGGGGGTCGAGAAGGGAGAACAAGTGGACCCCATCTTCTTGAGGCTCGCAAACAAGACACACACCACCCCCGAACAAGCCCGCACCAATGCGGCCAAGTGGGGACAAGGAGCAGGGATGGATGCTATCAGCGCCGCTAAGGCATACCTTAGGGAGGCAGAGCCAACAGGCGAGGATACAGATGGGGCCTGAACAAGGCGACGGGAAACCAGAGGGAAGCCATCAAGAAACAGACCAGGATCAGGATGGGCATGGAACCTCCGATCCCCGCCCAGATGGCGCAACCAACCGTGGCGGTGTCGGTTTGGACCTTGTCGAGGTCTTCCTTGAGGAATGCAGAGCCAGGGGTCTAAGCCCAGCCCCCTTCGTGTCTGGCCCCAGCAGTGGTCTTCAGGAGAGGGGGTCCATGTATGCTGTGGAGCGTTCTTGGGGGCCAGTCATCGGTGATCTCTCGCCGCACCTCGCCCAGGTCCACCAAGTGCCTCAGTCTGCGCGAGATCTTGGGTGAACTGGAGACCAAGCGCTTCTTGACTGACTCAACGATCTGATTGAAGCCAAGCCCCCTCTTTGACTGGCTGAGCACGCTGAGTATCTCGTGCTCCACTTCGTCGAGACCTTGGCCCATGCCCAAGATTGGGCATCTGACCATTTTATTACTTCGTACGCCCAACCTTCAGCAAACCGCCAAGAAGTGGGAGCCAGAATTCAACTATCCTGCTACCCCATCTCTGATTCTCGGTTACGCTCCTCTTTTGATGGAGCGGACGATCAGGTAGGGCTTGGAGAGATGCATCACCCTCTGGGTGGCGAAGGGTGTCAATGATCGTGGGGCTGTTGTGGTCTCGAGCAGGGAGATGTAGGCCCTCTCACTTCTCGGACCACCCTCCATCACCATGGTCAAGGATCCTCGTGGCTTGAGTACTCGCGCCATCTCGCCAAGGGCCAGCCTCATCGACTCCAGATAGCTGTCCTGTCCTGAACCTGGGCCAAGCGTGATCTCCCCTTCTAGCCGACCACCAAGGCCAAGCCAGTGTCTGTTGATGCGGTGCAGATCTGAGTAGGAGATCGTTTCAGAGTATGGCGGGTCGGTGATGATGTGGTGAACAGCTTCATCACCAATATCGTCCATCCGGGTAGCAGACGACCGCGCGGTGGCGAAGTGACCTGGCTCATCGTACCATGTCCCTATCAGGTGATTGGTCTCAGCCTTCGCTCGCAGCAAGGCTGTGTACCTGTTCTGGAACCCCATCCAAGCGTTGAACTCCAACGGATGGACTGGGATAGAGAGACGGTGAGGATCGCTGAGTATCCATCTCTTCCCGTCCTTCCTGAAGGTGTTCAGCAGACTTGATTTCGCCAGGTTGGCTGAGAAGACGTATCTGAGAAGACCAGTAAACTCTCGTCTCTGCTGCCCTATGCTATTGGACAGGATGCGAAGGGCCAGACGACTCCTTCCCGAGAATCTAGAACCAACCCAGGACCCCTCGTCATCAGGTTCCGGTTCGCTCTCGATCTTGCTGAGGCGATCCATCTCTCCCATGGTCAGTTTCCTGTTCCTGGTCGCTGGCCAGTCAAGACACTGCGGGCATATGGGTCTGACCACCATCGACTTGTCGCGGATAACCCAGTGTGAGACAAGCCGTGCCCCACACCTGCCGCATTTCTCCTCCAGCGAGTAGAGATCCATAATGCGTTCCTCCACCTCATCTCTTACCCGGGCATAGGCCTTGTCGAGGTCCCCGAGATCTATGGGCGAGATACAGAGCATCCTGGCCAAGAACACCGCGAAAGGATCAAGATCATTGGCTATCACCCTCCTCCTCTGTACTAGGGCTTCACACGCCGTTGTCCCACTGCCCACAAATGGGTCAAGAATCACCTCCCCGGGCCCGGTCTGTCGAGCTATCAGACTCGCGATCAGGTCATGGGGCTTCCTACCTATGAATTTGTGAACACTATACCTCGCAGGCCTCATCTGGGCCACCTTCCCCCTTGCCCGGGTGGCTCATGGCCCTAGCTGTGCCTGAAGGCTTTCCCGAATCCTTGACTCAACCGAACCCAGCAAGGCACCAAGGTCCTCCCTCTGGACGGTTCCGACAAGTATCAGGTGTGGATCTTGCTTGTTGACCTCTGATCTAAGTCCTCCCGGCAGACCCAGATCCTGATAGGCCTCGATCAACGCCACGTAGAGAACGGCACAAGAGGTCCTTGCTACATGAGTAGATTGATCTGGTATTGCGAGGGTTCTTGTCCTATCTTCCCAAGCCGCGCAGAGATTGTCCCTGAGCCAGGCTAGGTACTCTACTCTCTTCTGCCACGCCTTGAATGATCCTCGGATCGATGCGTAGAGGGCCTTGGCAAGAAGAGGGTACTCCGCCCGGAGGCCTCTGAATCCTTCTCTTGAGAGCACTGCCTTGGCCTCTTCGATCTGGGTAGTGGTTGGGTCTGCCTCCCTCCAGAGCTCGAGTGACTTGTCCTTGACTACCTTGATGTCTTCGGATCCTGCTATCTCGGTGGGGAAACGTCGAAGGACGTGTTCAGGGATTGTCAGCTGTACCATTCTCTGGTTGACAGCGTCTTGCCATTCGACTCCCTGAGCCCCCACCTCTAGATAGCAGAAGCTGTTGAGGAAGCGGTTAAGCTGAACCCTGATGGATATGCCTCTTCTCAGGGCACTGCTCCCCAGGGCTTTCTTCCCCATTGTTCGCTTCCCTTTGTGGGTCCGTGTCTTGGGTTGATCTGCGCCTCGCGCTAGAGTGATCGGGGTCCGTGCTTCCATTGCCCGCCCCGCGATCTGTCCGGTGGGCAGAATCGGTGCAGGTTTCCCACTGCCTGGTTGAGTCGTGTTGCAGGCAGTATATATTGTGTGTGAGACTATTGCCCTTCTGGGCATCCCGGGGGCGCCACGCGGACAGAACGAGCTTGTTGCCATTGCTT
>CAYVLA010000073.1:0-16183 GCA_964452145.1 Hadarchaeota archaeon (SeqCode) | reverse complement strand
CCCCTGTCCCTCCAGTCCCTGTAGACGAAATAGCGGGCCAGCATCCTGGGGTCTTTCCGAACCTCCTCCAGAAGCAGGGATCCAAAGTCGACCTCACGCCCGGAGTCAAGCAGCCTGAAGTTGCGGCGCTCGACCAGGTAGAGAACCTCGATGGGCGACAGGATGCCTTCCTTGTCCCCGAAGTGCTTCTCCGCGAGAAGGGAAGCAGCTGATCCGCGGGGAATCATGACCTTTCCATCGACTCGCAGCAACACGTTCTCGGGCTCGCCCTTCTCGCACTCCTGAGTCATTTCCGCGCAAAAGATTTATCTCGTTGTTTAAAAGTATGCTTTAGGGTTGCGTCGGTGACTGACAAGGCAGGCAAGGTGGGCAGTGAACAGGGCCTTCTCTCCGAGGGGCTGCAGGACCCCATGGGTATCTTGACGGAGGAGAATCGACTCGTGCTGGCATTCTTCGCGTCCGAGATTGCCCGGTACCTTGAGGCCGGCATGAGCAGGCGGCTTGACAGCATCGAGTCTCGACTTCGTGAGATTGACGCAGGGCACGAGACCCTTGCGGAGAGCATGACGATCAGGGAGATCCTCCGTCTCTTCTCCAGATACAGGCTGTTCAGGATCCTGAGGGCGCTGTCGAAGTGCGCCGGCGAGGGCCGGGAATTCACGAAGAACTCCCTGATCAGAATTGCGGGAGTGGGCCAGGGATTTCGCCGCGACGGGCTGGATCGGTTGATAGAGGTACTCCTGTCGCAGGGGCTCCTCCGCGAAGTGGGAAAGAGGGGCAGGGGCACGGTCTACATTCCGACCGGCTCGGGCAAGAGGTTCCTGCAGGCCTATTTGCCATCGGCTCGCTCTCCGTCGCCGGGCGCAGCGAATTTGTCGGAGAGGTAGCGGGCATGAAGATCGCGCTACTGGGGGGAACAGGCTCACTCGGCACTGGGCTGGCTGCGCGCTGGGCGGGGTTTCACGAGATCCTCCTTGGTTCACGTAGCTATGATCGAGCAAGCTCAGCTTGCGACAAGGTAAGGTCCATGATCCCGGATGCAAAGGCGAGAAGCAACGTATCCCCCCGGGAGAACTACCATGCCATCGAGGAGTCGGAGATCGTCGTGCTCTGCATCGGATATGAGCAGGCCATGGGCGTGATCCGGCAGCTGATAGGCGGTTTCAGGAAGCAGCTTGTCATATCGCCGCTGAGCCCGATGATGCAGAGCGCAGACAGATTTGCCTATATCAGGCCCAAGGAGGGATCGGCCGCAGCACAGCTAGCCGGTCTCCTTCCGAGCGGAGTAGACGTGGTTTCGGCCTTCCAGAGCATCCCGGCATCCAAGCTTCTCGACGTCAACAGGGCCCTGAACTTCGACGTGCCAGTCTTCGCCGACTCCGCTTCGGCGAGGAAGAAAGTCTTCGATCTGATTCGGGATATCAGATACCTCAAGCCACTCTGGGGCGGTGACCTGGACCTTGCGTACCTTGGGGAGATGATGGCCCCTCTTCGGCGCAACGTCGCGGCCCTCAACAAGCTAAAGGATCCATCCTACAAGTTTGTCGAATGAGCCGACCTGGAGCCGACAAGTGGGCCGAGCAGGCGGCGAGGGAATACTTATTATCTCTCCTACGAAGGCCGACGAGCAAGGAGACCCTTAGGTGATCAAAGTCGCCAAGTTTGGCGGTACAAGCGTCGGCACGCCCGCAAGACTGAGGAAGGCGGCACGATCGGTCGAGAGAGAGGTCAGAGAAGGGCACAACCTGGCCGTAGTCGTGTCGGCCATGGGGCAGACGACCGACCAGATCCTGGATCTCATCGCCGGACTGAGGATGGACCTGTCGGACAGGGCCGTGGACGAAATCCTCTCCATGGGCGAGCGCCTGAGTGCCAGGCTTCTCTGGAGCGTGCTGGAGGCCTCAGGCGTTAGATCGGTTTTCCTGGACCCCTCCATGCCGGAGTGGCCGATAGCGACCGACAGCAACTTCCGCCGGGCGAACGTGGACATGGAAGAGACGGCACGAAGGTGCCGGGAGAGCTTGCTGCCGATGATTGAGCAAGGAATCGTCCCCGTCATCTGCGGCTTCCTTGGAAGGGACCGGGAGGGCAGGACGACGACTCTCGGCAGGGGAGCGAGCGACAGGACGGCGTTCCTTCTAGGGCACTGCCTGAACGCAGGAGAGGTCGTAATAGTTACGGATGTCGAGGGGGTCATGTCGGCCGATCCAAGGATTGTCAGAGACGCAAGGCTCCTGAGATCGATTCACTTCGAGGAGCTCTGGGATCTGAGCGTGGCCGGGGCGCAGGTTGTGGAATGGAGGGCCCTTAGGTACAAGTTGCCCGGTCAGAGGGCCAGGGTCGTACACTACCGCAAGGGAAATCTGGAATCGGGAGGAACTGAGATATTGGGTTCTACGGATGCAGGCATGGACGTCACGATGCATGATCGCCCAGTCTGCGCGGTTACGATAGTGGGAGAACAGATGAGCAGGGCCAAGGGGCTGCTGGCCGGCTTCTCGCAGGCCCTGTCTCAACACGGCATCAACATAGTCAGCGTCAGCACTGGGAGCTGGTCGATAAGCTTCTTCGTCGACTCCCATGATGGCGAAGCCGCCGTTAAGGTGCTTCACAGGACCTTAGGGGGAAAGGGCCCGGCCAAGGCCGTGACAAAGAGCGACCCGTGTGCCATGATAACCATAACGGGGAGGAAGCTGATCTACACCCCCGGGCTCACGGCGAAGGCCCTGATGCCTCTCGGGGAGAACAACGTCAACGTCATCGAGGTATCGACGAGCAAGGCCGAGATAACGATCTTCGTGAACTGGAGCGACCGCAGCACAGCGCTGAGGCTTCTCAAAGGCGCCGTGGCGGGGCTGGACCCAGGATGAATCGATTCGTCCCGAAGCTGGCTACTCGGTTCTGTAACTGGTCGTTGCGATCTCCTTGTAGAACCTGCGGCGTACCATCAGTGACCAGATGAGGAACCCGCAGATCATGGAGGTGGCGCTGATTGCCAGCCATTCCGACAGGTATACCCAAAGAAGGGTCTCGTTTCTGACCCTGTCCGCCATCCTGTCAGCTTCGTCTAGGAGACTTAGGGCATCATTGGCGGACGCCAGAGCCAGATCGTAGTTCTGATCAATGTACAGGCCGGTGGCGGTCGACTGCGCCTCTTCGAAGTCCGCCAGTACTAGGAGTATCTTCCGAGGATTCGCCCCAAAGGTTTCCACGAAGTCTATCAGCGAGGCTATCAGCATCCTGCGGTAGCCCATCTGGGCGAACTTCGTTCTGATTGCGTGTACAACGTTGAGGTCGGGGGGCATCTGCCTCTTCGTGCAGTAGAGCATGAGGTTTGTGACGAAATCCGGGAGGTATTCCCATTGCAGCAGCAACCACCCGCCGCCTGGGGTCCAGTCGCCGGTCATTGCGAAGACGCGGCCCTTTCCCGCATAGTCCCACGTGGAGAAGAAGGGGTTTTCCCATCCGATGTACCTGCCTCGATCGATCCGGCTGATCGCAAGAATCGAGCTGCCCCCCCTTGCCTGGACCACGTTGCAGGCGTAGTTGCGGAGGAAGTCCAGATCGGAGCGCCAGGGAAGACTCTTTATGAAGGGATTCTCCATGTCCACGATCCTCGTAGGTCCGCCGTCGTAGACGCCCTTGATCGTGTCCACCGGGAGCACATCCCCGACCGGAGTCAGCCCCCAATCCGGATGCTGGCCGTTGGTGCCGAACGTCTCATGGCCCCCGATCATGATCAGGCCGATCTCATCCTCCTCGATTCCGCGCTTGAACCATCTGAGTTGTTCGGGCAGGAAACTTGCCGCGTTGGAGTCACTGATTATGACGATGTGGTAACCTTCGATGAGAGAACCGTAACTCCTGGGCATGTACACCCGGATGGCGCGGAGGATGTCCTTCTGGGATATGCCTGCGTAGTGGTCCCTTGATGCCTGGATCGGGGTCACTCGGAGCAGGGGCTCGACCTTCATGTGAATGTAGGGCGTCACGCCCGGATAGGGATCGCCCGTGTAGAGAACCGAGATCCTCTGATCGGCGCAGACAACTGTCAGGCAAATCACCGACAATGGAAGGGCCAGGGTAGCCCTCGGGATCAGAGCGCCCATGCATTAGATGGGGGTTTGGCGCTTGAAAAGTGTCCCTGGCGCATTCCACTCTGCCGCCCAATCACGTGCCTTCCGGCCGCCGACTCGCCCGATTCATCGCTCAGGCCCGGGGGCCGCCATCTAGCGAAACTGACGCCAAGCAGGGGAAGAGCCCGGCAGAAAAGGGAACCGGGCTCGATCAACGGGTTTGTCTACAGATAGGAGAGGGGCTCCGCTCTCTCGTCCCCGCGTCCCTTGGTAGCGTCCATGCCCGTTCTCCTGAACCTCCTGGAGATGTTCATGAAGCTCTGAAGCTCGTCGGAGGACATCGGCTGGATCCTGGCCATGGCCCTCTCGAAGTGATCGGCGCTTACCTGGCTCTTGGCGAGATCATCCTTGTCCATCTTGCCCCCTTTCAAGACGTAGTCCCTGATGGCCAACATCACCGCCTCATTGCACACAGCGGCAATGTCCGCCCCGGTGAAGTTCGCCGTCCTATCGGCGAGCTTGCCCAGGTCCACATCGGAAGCAAGCGGCTTGCCCTTCGTATGTATCCTGAATATCTGGAGCCTGGCCTCCCTATCGGGGGGCGGTATGTAGATGGTGCGATCGAATCTCCCGGGTCTGAGCAGAGCCGGATCTATGATGTCTGGTCGATTGCTCGCCGCGATCACCGTGACATCGTTGAGGTCCTCCAGTCCATCGATCTCGGTGAGGAACTGGCTTATCACCCTCTCCGTGACGTGGGAGTCGCCAAGCATGGACCCGCGGGTCGGGACCACGGAGTCCACCTCGTCGAAGAATATTATGCACGGGGCCGCGAGCTTGGCCTTCCTGAAGGTCTCCCTAACAGCCTTCTCGCTCTCCCCAACCCACTTGGAGAGAAACTCCGGTCCCTTGACGCTTATGAAGTTGGACTCGCTCTCGGTGGCAACGGCCTTGGCCAGCAGGGTCTTGCCTGTCCCCGGGGGACCGTAGAGCAGGATCCCCTTCGGGGCCTTTGCGTTCATATGCTGGAAGAGATCTCCGTACTTCAGAGGCCACTCCACCGATTCTCTGAGCTCCTGCTTGACATCGGCGAGGCCGCCGATGTCTTCCCAGTGGACGTTTGGGCTTTCCACCAGGACCTCCCGGAGCGCCGAGGGCTCCATCTCCCGGAGGGCGCAGAAGAAGTCGTCCTTTGTGACCTTCAGGCTGTTCAGGATCTCGGCCGGTATGCTGTCCGCCTCAAGATCGATCCTGGGCAGGACCTTCCTCATAGCTCGCATGGCGGCCTCCTTCGTCAGAGCGGCGAGGTCGGCGCCCGTGAATCCATGGGTCAGATTGGCCATCTCCTGCAGATCCACTCCTTCCAGGGGCATCCCGCGCGTGTGGATCATGAGGATCTCGTGTCTGCCCTTCCGATCCGGGATACCGATCTCTATCTCCCTGTCAAACCTCCCGGGCCTCCTCAGGGCCGGATCAAGAGCGTTCGGCCTGTTGGTGGCACCTATCACCACGACCTTGCCTCTGGCAGTGAGGCCATCCATCAGGGCCAGAAGCTGGGCGACCACCCTTCGCTCGACCTCTCCGGTGACCTCCTCCCTCTTGGGCGCGATGGAGTCGATCTCATCGATGAAGAATATGCTGGGGGCGTTCTCCTGAGCCTGTTTGAAGATCTCCCTGACGTTCTCCTCGCTCTGTCCGTAGTACTTGCTCATTATCTCGGGTCCACTGAGGCTGAAGAAGTTGGCGCTGGTCTCCCCGGCCACCGCCTTGGCTAGAAGGGTCTTCCCGGTTCCCGGCGGGCCGTGAAGCAGAACCCCCTTGGGCGCTTCGACCCCAAGTTTTTCGAATAGCTCGGGATGCCTCAGGGGTAGCTCGATCATCTCGCGGACCTTCTGGATCTCGTCGCCGAGTCCCCCGATGTCCTCGTATGTAATCCTCGGAATCTCTCCGCCTGCCTGTGGTGCGGGCTTCTCGCTGAGGGTAACGCTGGTGTTCCCCGTAAGGAGGACGGCAGGGGCGCTGGGCCTGTAAGCCGTGATGACCAGATCGATCTTGTAACCCATTATGTTCAGCTCGATGATGTCTCCCTTCGTGACGACCCGGCCCTCCAGCAACCGGGCGATATAGGGCTCGGCGTTCCCGATTCTGAGCGGCTCCGTCGGGGCCATGCTGACGGACTCCGCTTCACGGGCCTCGGTCACCCTAACGGTCACCTTGTCGTCTATGCTCACCCCCGCGTTGCGTCGGGTAGTTGGATCTATCCTAATGGTGCCGGTGCCTATGTCCTCCATATACCCCGGCCAAGAGATGGCGACCGTGGTTCTCTTTCCTTCCACCGAGATGACGTCGCCGGAGGCGATGTCCAAAGTCCCGGCAACCTGGGGATCGATCCTAGCTATGCCCCTTCCCACGTCCTTGTGCCGTGCCTCCGCAACCCTCAAGAACGCGGATTTCTGTGGTTGGACCATGTTCGTCTTCCTCCCATCAAATCAGCCTTTTTCTCTGGAGCCTCAATAGTGCATCCCTCAGCACCTCCTCCCTCAGACCGAGGCTCCTTGAGATGTCTGAGATCTCCGGATCATCGTGTGTCAGAAGATAGTGCATGATGCCCCTCTCCTCGTAGGAATCCGACAATTCCAATATCATCCGGCTCGCCCTCGAGAGCTGCCTGTCCCTTGACCACAGAAGCTCCAACAACCGCGTCTCCAGAGCCGAGATCTCATTGTTGATCTCCCTCAATCGATCTCTGATGCTAGCGAAGCTGCCGAAGATGTCGAATGACTCCTGCGCAACGTTAACCTTGTCCTCCGTCCTCTCGGCCCCGGGAAGCTCGTCGACCCTGACCTCCAAGAGATGGGGGGTGACCTCCAATCGGAGTGACAAGCTCTTCGTTGCCACGTAGCACTTCCGCGTGGGACCCGTCCTGCTCTGTGTGCGCGAACAACGCACCATTCCGTGTCTCTCGAGTAGATCCAGATGCTTCATCACTGCTTGCGGGCTGAGCTTCAGCTCCTTGGCCAGCTGTAGAGGATAGTGGGTCTCCATCGTCAGGCGTCTGAGGATCTCTCTGCGTGTTGGGTTCTCCAACAACATCAACAAGTCGTCTATGTTCTCCAAGCTCACCCGCCCCAAGAAAGAGGGAGCCCCTTCGCTGAAGGGGGCCCTTGCACACCTACTCTATCTTGATCTTCTTTCCCTTGACCTCTGGGCTGGTCTTGTCGAGGACGACCTCGAGGACCCCGTTATTGTAGGCGGCCTTGGCGGATTCGGCTCTGACGGTTGTGGGCAGCTCCACGTTCTTGTAGTAACTCCTATTCTCGGTATCAACCCTTATGCCGAGATTCTTCTCGGTGGTCTCCAGATCGATGTCCTTCTTTTCGACTCCGGGCAGCTCGGCCGTAACGATCACCTGATCGTTGGTCTCCCGAACGTCCACCAAAGGCTCCCTGCCGGCTGGCAGGCCCTCCCTTGTCCCGGTAGCCAGCCCCTTGATGTTCCCGAATTCCTCTAGGTGAGGGACTCCGTCCGGACCCATTCTGAAGGACCAGCCGTAGACGTAGGGGCCACCCTTCTCGGGGCTCTCCAGTTCTCCGCTCCTCGCCTTCTCGTATAGCCGGTTCATCTCCTCTCTCATCTGCCGGATGCTCTCATCGAAATCCCTGAAGAAGCGACCGCCGAATGAGTCACTTCCGAAGAACTCGTCGTCAAACACATCGAACGGGTCGAGCCTGCGCGCTCGCCTTCTCCTGTCCCACCACGACATCTCATATCACCTCTTGCTCACGGTTGCCCGACCACTGCCGGGTTATCAACCTAAGGTTATTAACCTTCAAGGGATATATAAACCTATCTGTTCACGTGAAACAAGGCGGAAAACCGGCACGGATGAATGATGAATGAAAGAGGTTTTATCCTCATGGGGACAGGCGGGCTCCATGGAGGGAACTCCAGCCCTTGATCCGAAGGCCGGGCTTGCCCTCAGTGTCGCGTCGGTTTCCACGGCGGCGGTGCTCATCCGCCTCAGCTCAGCGGACCCTCTCCCCGTTGCGGCCTTCAGGCTTCTATTCGCAGTCTTGGTCTTGGTGCCTTTCGCCCTTCTCAAGCGGAGGGATCTGACTCGGATCTCAGGGAGGGAGGCCTTGGCCCTGCTTGGGATAGGCTCCTGTCTTGCGGCCCACTTCGGTCTGTGGATCGCCTCCCTCTACGACACGACGGTGGCGGCTTCGGTGCTTCTGGTTTCGACCTCCCCCGTCTTTGTAGCCTTGTTCGGCAGGTCCATTGCTGGTGAGGGCACCGGGGGTTGGGAGGCCGTGGGGATTGTGGTGGCCCTGGCCGGAGCAGCCGTTGTCTTCCTACCCGGAGGGCGGGTGTCGGGCGATATGCGGGGCGCAACGATGGCTCTTCTTGGAGCGATGGCCGTGGCGGGGTACATCCTCGGAGGCAGGAGGCTTCGCCGGAGGCTGTCCCTCGTGAGCTACGCGTTCTGGGTCTACACAATTGCCGCCTTGGAGCTGACAGTTCTCTGCGTTCTCTCCGGGTCCCAAATGCTGGGTCTTCCGGCAAGAGACTATGGCCTGTTCCTTGCCCTCGGGATCGTGCCGAGCCACATGGGACACACCCTGTACAACTACCTTCTCAGGTACCTGCGGGCCAACGTGATTGCGGTTTCGACGCTGGGCGAGCCCGTGTTCTCGTCGGCTCTTGCTTTTCTCGTTCTCGGGGAGGTCCCCCGTTGGACCATCATGGTCGGCGCGCCTCTGGTTCTGGCGGGAGTATACCTCACCATGCTGGGCTCAGGCCGGCATCTCGACATCCGCTAGCATTGGCTCAAGAGGCCGTAGATAGGATTCGGATGCGATCGTGCCGTCGAAGAGATCGGTGAGCCGCAGGGCGCCGCCGTTCGCACCAACCCATCTGACCTCGATCTCATCCTGCAGCAGGTTAACTGCGTTGAGGATCGATCGCGCGCCCAGGCGGGCACATTGCCATTCCACGCCCCAGGCAAGTTCCCCGCTGGGATCAAGCGGCCTGACCGGGACGGGTCGTAGGAAGGGGAGCAGGGCCGATCTCAGCTCTTCGACCTTCAGGCTGGAGGGAAGAACGACCGTGCGGGCAGACCTCTGAGCAACAATTGGTTGGTCGTATTCATCCCTTCGGAGACAATTCTCGCCAACGAGTACGACCCTTCCGCCATTGGCCCCGAACTGTGCCAACCCCTCGATGCCGCTTCTCTCAAGGTGAGCGGCGCCTGTCACAATGATCGGTTCCTGAACCGGGAAACCCGAGATCCGGGCTGGGGGAACGAAGCTGATCCTGCTTCCCGTGAAGTTGAGTGCCTCGTATGCCTTCTTCAGATCCGTGAGGTAGTTGTCGTCGTAGACTATGGCAGCCATGGAGTAGACGATGCCGACGCTCGGCCTCGCCCTCTGAAGGGCAGAGACCTCCTCGGAGAAGCGCATCAGGTCCAGGGAGACGTCCCCAACCGCCTTCACACAGAGCGGTCGATGCATGATGGAGCCGGCAAAATCGCCTTTCTCGTCAAAGGTTCTCTCCCAGACCCAGATCGTGGTGGCCGATTGGCCGTGGACTGCCCCCTGCCAAAGCGCCGTTCTCACATGTTGCCACGGGATTCTGGCCCTCTCCCTGTCCTTTATGATGTGGTTCTCGCTGTTGAAGATCGGGTTGGGCGCGAAGGACCTGAGGAGGTCGCAGAAGATGTTCTGGGTCAGCCAGTCGTGGGCATAGATTCCCTCCCCGTGGTTGTACATGCACCAGCAGTCATTGCCGTTTATCTGTGAGAGGGTGCAGAAGAGCAACGGATCGACGCCCAGGGCCACGTTCCTCCTCTCCAGGACCGTTGGCATTATCTTGGCGTGAACGGGGAGTTCGGGTGAGATCGCATGGACGATGTCTGCCATCCACCGGTGCCAGCCTGCGAATCTTTCCTGGTTGAAGGTGCACCACTCGTAGTAGAGGGGTGTTGGCTCGACCTTTCGCCAGTCGGGGATGGGGAAGGACCCGAAGTCTGGGGCGTCGGTGCGGAGAACGGCCCTGGCCCGCTGGAGGTTGCCATCGAACTTGCTCTCCAGATGGCCGGCCCAAAGGACCTTGGTGTAGGCGTCTTCTCGGCAGGTCCTGTAGATGGGTTCATTGGTCAGGCAGATGCTGTGGAGGGCGGGGCTGTCCTTCAGCCTCTGGATCACGGCTCTTATGTGTCTGGACACGATCTCCCTGGCCTCGGGCGCATCTATGCAGAACTTGATGAATCCCCCCTCGCATCTGGCGAGATGGGGATACCTCTGCAAAGCCCAATCGGGGAAGTAGTGGGGCGAGATCAAAAGGCAGATCGAGACATCGCACCGGGCGGCCCGATCGAAGACCTCTGCGACGGGCTCCAGGGCATCGATTCGTACCTGATCGGGTCCCACCACGGTGGAGCTGGGTCCGATCTCGATCTGAATCAGGTTGACGCCGTAGTCCCGGAACTTGAGCAGGTCCCGCCTGACCTGGTCGAAGTGCCCGTAGCCGGTGAAGATGATGGTTGAGTTCTCGGCTTTGGAATCAGGCCACCTCCTCTGTGCCACGAAGGATCCGTCCCTGATCTGGATCTTCGATGTCACGAACCTGGGGACAGGAGGTGGCTTGAGGTTGTCCGTCAGCATCCGCTCCATCTCATGGCTGGCCTCACCGAGGACCTGGCCCAGCTCGTCGGCCGCTACCTCCGATCTGGCAATCTCGCCTCTTGCAAGATCCTCCAGCCCGTATTCGATGAAGTCCCGGCCGATGGCCAGGGAAACCCTCTGATAGGCCGCGTCCAGGCCCCGCTTTTCGGCCTCCTCGATGAGAGCTGCGAGCCCCTGGGTCTTCAGGCGAAGCTCCCCGAACCTTGCCTCAAGTTCCCTGCCCGTCATGCGAAGGCCGTGCCGTCGGCCTCTCTTATATCTCCGCTCATGCCGCTCTGGTACTAGGCCGTTCCGAGTCCTGATTAGTAGAGCACCTGAATCAAGGACGGCATCTCACGTTTGAGCCTCTGAACCTCCCAGTTGTACAGGTACGCGTGCGGAGCCGTGCCAAGGAGGCCGAAGACGATCTTCGAATGCATCCTCTCCATCTCGCTTCCAGTGCCCACGCCGAGGAGCTGGTAGAGTCCACGCCCCAGCCCTGGGCTCGGCCTCAGGTATATGGGCAGAGTGACATCCCGTTGTTCCTCGTCGCTCAGGAGCGACGTCACCCGATCAAGGTCGCGGCGATCCACCGCGTATCGAGTCCCATCCTTGGAGGCAAGATGCGGGCTTTCCTCGTCAAGAAGGCGACGAAGCGGCTTGGCCGAGGGGATGGACATCCTGGAACGCGTCCTCTCAAACTCGATGGCCTTCGTCAGTCTGTCGAATTCGTCTCCCAAGTCAAGCCTCCATGCTGCAGCGGGGGCTTTAAGAGATTACCTTGGTGCAAGGCTCGGGATGGGTCGATGGGATTGGCTATCAGCCCGATATTCCTGTTTTCGGCCTACTCGGGCATTACGCAACCGAACTCTGTTCTGTTCTAGGTGCGAAAGGACCGTGGCCTCAGATGGGGAGCCAGATGGGCCTGATGGACTATTCTTAAGCAACGGGCAATCCGAGAACCCCAGATGGGGACGAGCATGAGGCTGGGCGACTACCTTGTGCCCACCACGGTGGATTGGCCCGGCAAGTGTGCCATGATAGTCTGGTTCGCGGGGTGCGACTTCAGGTGTCGCTACTGCCAGAACGCAAGCATCGTGCCCCTGGGCTCGGGCCGGGAAAGGCCCATCGCTGAGATCGAGGAGGCGATTAGGGAGAACAGCCTCTGGATCGACGGGGTCGTCTTCTCGGGCGGCGAGCCGACGCTGCAGGAGGAAGCCCTCTGCCAGCTGTCATCCTATGTCAGAAAAAGAGAGAGGGGGGTGCTCATCGATACCAACGGCTCAAGGCCGGATGTCCTCGCAGAGCTGATCTCAGAGGGCTTGGTTGACCGGGTCAGCCTAGACCTCAAGGCTGCTCCCGCTAGGTATCCGGAGGTTGCAGGCGTATCGGAGAGGATTGTGGAGAGGGTGCTGGAGTCATACAGGGTGGCGGCGGAGTCGGATGTGTTCCTGGAGATTCGAACGACGGTGGTCCCTGGCCTTGTCGGCATCAACGACATCCAGGCGATCGCGGCCGTGATCGGGGACTGCGACGTGTACTACCTGCAGCAGTTCCGGCCCGAAGGCGATCTGCTGGACAAGTCCCTTTCCTCCCTGCAGCCCCCCACCCACCGCGAGCTGACGAGGCTGGGCAGGATCGCGAAGAAGAGGGTTGGCAATGTCGGGGTCAAGAGCAAGGAGATGGGGGTCCAGTACCTGTGAATGTGAATGTGAAACCGTCACCCAGGGGGCAGGGCAGAGCATCACCATTCCGGCTTCCTCCAGTCCCCTTGCTTAGGCACGCCTTGCCGGCGGGGTGGAGGAGCTGGCTCTGGACCAAACGGTAAGCCTCTTGCGAAAAGGAGGACTCAAGCCATCGGCAGAGGATCCGCAGTAGACGCCCTCGACTTACGATTGGGATGAAGAGTGATATGCCTCCCGTATCTCGAGTCTCTTGGACTTACCTACCTATGGGATCTTGGGGAGGTATGCGTATTTTCCCCTTTCGACCCTGTTGGAATAGGTACGGATCCGTTGGATGCACCACACTGAGGCTCACAGGTATGAGAGATCACAATGCGGCTCCGCTCAACGCGGACCGTTCTCGTATATCCCATCTCTACGCGGTCGATGCCTTACTGTCTCGCTCGCATATCCCAGTGGCCAACAAGCTGATCGCAACAAAGGCCATAGATCGCTATTCTGAGTCAGTCTGAAGAAGACTTGAAGACGACGTGACGTTCACGCTAATCGTGAACATCGAAAGTCTTTTATGGGCTTTACGGCGAGAGAGCATCGGGGCGAGATGAGGGACAAGTGCACAGTAATCGCCATGACGTCGCTTGTGCTGGGCTTGCTCACAAGCGTAGTGGATGTCTATTCTCCGACCTTCCCAGTGTGGGTTCTTTCTAATGATGACTTCGACTTTGAAGGCAGCCACTTTGAGGTGAAATCCGGAGATGCCAGTGTTACATGCGACTATTGGAGTCCCTGGCATTACATGTATGGTGGATCCGGGTACATCTACAGCGGAAGTGGATCTGGCTACTTTGGAATGTCGAACTACTGGTACACCGACGAGGGAGAACTGGATGGCGGAACCTACGCCACACTCAGATTCGAATGTGACTATACCGAGAGTGGCGATTCGGCAGGAACGAGCAGTGCCTTCATTCGGGCCTACTTCTTCGTGTACAGGGAGCAAAACGGGGGTTGGACGTATGTCGGGGGTGACGATGTGACAGAACAAACCTCCTGGACCAGCTCATCACTCCACGACCTCACGGTCACCCACAACTTCGATTCATCTAGGTACAAGTTCAGATTCCTCTGCCGGGCTGAGTTCAGTTCGCCATCGGTGACCTGTCAGATAGGTAATGTGGAGGTGAACAACGGTACCACTAGTTGCAGCCGATGGCTCAAGGTGTTTGGGGCATGACGTGGATGGAGAGCCAGTGGAGGGGACGGGGAGAGATGTGCTGAAGGATTCAGCGTTCATCCTTGGTCTGCTGGCCGTCTGGATCGTGGGGAACGCCGGGACCGGGCTGGACCGGCTCACGATGAAGTGGGCAGTGAACACAAGCGATGTGTTTTCCTCCTTCATGTTTGGTGCGGGGCACATGGGATCCCAGAGTGTCTGGGACATCGACGGAGACGGGATCAACGAGATCATCTTCGGGACCCGCAGAGGACACAGCAGGAGGCTATGGTGCTTCGACGCATACGCAAACTTTGAATGGATCTATCCACCGCTGAACCAAGATGGACTGCAAGGCGATCCAGGCAAGGTCTCGTTGGTGGACGTGAACAAAGACGGAACATGCGAGCTGTGCCTGGCTGCAGGCGACGGGCTGCATGTTCTGAACGGCAATGGAGAGCTGTTGTGGGTCTGGGATGATCCGAATCTCGGGGCAGGTATCTTCGGACCGCCTCAAGCCTGCGATGTGGATGGAGATGGGTTTATGGAGTTCTTCGTCAATGATGATTGGGGGTTCGTGCACAGGATTGGCCATGACGGCTTCACCGTATGGAGCGTGCCTTCCGGCAGTGGTTCAAACAACGCTCAGCCGACCATAGCGGATGTAGATCAGGATGGCGAGTTCGAGCTGCTGTTCCTCGGCAAGGACGGCAAGATCCACTGCCTGAGTGCCCGGACCGGTTCTGAACGGTGGCAGTCTGATGTTGGCGTGAAGGGGGTAGCTCAGCCTGTGGTCGTCATGGACGTGAACCGTGATAGGGAGTACGAGCTCATCGTATGGGGTGACTCGACTGGGGATCGGCCAGGACTGGTTGTTTGCGCCAGTTTCTGGGGTTCTCGGATTTGGAGCTGGGATCTCCCCCGAATCGATCAGAATGTGTCGAACAGCATTCGTTTTCTTCAGGCCTTTGGCGATGTTGACGAAGATGGCAGCTTGGACATGGTTGTGATGTCCAGCGTCGGTTTGTATGCTATCGACATTGGGGGTGCGTTGCCCCTTGAGAAGTGGTACGTCAATCTGACTGGGTGGTCTGAGGAGGGCGTTCTTCCCGAAGGAGCGGTCAACGGTGTCAGTTCGTGTTACCAGCTGATAGCTGATGTTGACGGCGATGGCAGACAGGAAGTGCTTGTTCAAGCCCCATACCCGATAGTAATGGGTGGCGTGACCGGAGAACCGAAGGCATACTATCTCGACGAGCATGTTTGGTTTCGACGGACAGCCGAGAACGGTGGCTGGTGGGGCGATGTTGACGAGGATGGGTGTAGCGAGTGGATCTGCGAGCTTCAGGGTCGGACGCATTACGAGACCCAGGTCTATTGCCTCACACTCAACGGCGCATTTCCGGCTGGATCGTATTGGCCTGAGTACTATCACTCTGCGCATCCTCTTGGTACTCAGGTGAATCAGGATTGGCTGTTGCTGAAGGGTGCCTACTCCAACTCGCTCTGGTTCCCGATGGCCGAGGTGCTATTGCCCTGCGTCACTTGCCTGCTCTGCTTTGGGGCAATGCTCTCGGGGGTCCGCCCCTCTTGTCGCTCCACGTGAAAAGGGAGCAGCAAAAGAGACAGCTTCTGGTGCATGAAGGGTTGAGGCCAGGCTGCCGTCAGGACGCCACAGGTGTATGTCCGCGTCGCTGCAGGTCGCGAGCAAGGTGCCTGCAGGGTTCAACCACGCGCCCTGCAACCAGCCCAGACCGATCACCGCCTCGACCCCCAAGGTTGGTCCCTCTTGTGATTGTGTCTCCAGGCCCAAGCCTCCCAAAGCCCCGGGGATCAGGATCAGGGCGACAAGCATCGACCGGCCCAAAGCCGGAAGACGAACAGGCCTGGGGGGTGAGACCGGGCCGAGGAACGATTCAGCGGGCTGATCGATCATCGCGTATCGCAGCGCTGCCCGGGCCGCCCTCACTCCTTCAACTCCTTCCCGCCAACCCGTCTCCAAACCTGTGGCAGTCCTCCTTCCGACATATAACCTAGCTCCTCACAAACCAACCACGACACAACTCTGGTCTATTGAAGGCAGCGAGGTTATCAGAACGAAAACCTAGATGCGCCCCAACACCAACGACTGTTGTGGTTTCCGACATTGAACGTGAGCGACTACGATCACGCTAGCTGTGATTGTGAGCGGCATGTGATTTCCACGCCGATCCTAAGGCTAGGGGAAATGTGTAATGGGATGGTAGACAGGAACAGCTAGGCCTTGTCGATCGTGTTTGTTATGAGTCTGAGCAACTGGGGGGAGGAATGGGATGTTCACGCTGACCGTGAATATCGCAAGCCTTATCAAGGACCTGCCCTGCTTAGAAGCAAGGTTGTCGAGGTATGTTGCTTGGGATTGGGAGACTGTTGGCGCTCTCTGTGGTGGTGGGATCGTGTACTGCCTGCTTATGCGGGTACTGGGAGGTCAGATTCTACAGCGGATCCGACCTGGAGGAATATTGGAGATACAGCGACACCTTCTCGACACTGGAGTCACACTCAACC
>CAYVLA010000072.1:0-16212 GCA_964452145.1 Hadarchaeota archaeon (SeqCode) | reverse complement strand
GTCTGGGAGGGATTCCGAAGAAGCCACAACCGCCCTTCGAATCCAGCAGTAGACGGTTCCCGCGGACCTCTTGGCTGTAGCATGGCCGGAAATGGCCCAGGAAAGTCAAGCGCATGTGCTGCTGGGGAGCGAAGATCAGCACCGAGTCCCCCTGAATGGTGAGGCTAAGGCCGTTGCCGGCGAAGACGCAAAGGAAGGCCGACCTTCGCGACAAGTGCAACGGGGAAAGATTGGCGGGTAGATGGCAGCTCAGAAGCTTCCGCCTAGCACCGATTCGTTGGTGGACATGAAGCCAACCATCGTCTCGGAGCCTCACACGGGCTCCGGGCGTAAGAACCTCGGTCTCGGCCGCGCTCCTGCGGACGGACTCGATCCCCATCCCCATGAGAACCCGATCCTCGTCAACCATCACTTTGCGACCTCCTCCGCGCATGCCACATCCCGGCCTAACAAGGCCTTGAGAGTCGGTGAGAACCCTGACCAGGATTCCTCATCGCTGGTGAAAACGGTTTTGTCTGATTGCGCGACCGCAAGGTGGCCCCTGCCTTGGCCGGGAAGACGCATGCTGCAGGCAAGCGGAGCGCCTCCGCACATCCGTTAGTTCTACATCCTGATGAGGACATCGATAAGACGGATGGCATAATCTCCCGGGTATCTCTCATCCTCGGCGTATGGGTTGGTGGGGCCGCCGAGACACCTTGCGCTGATCCTGATCCGGTTGACCTGAAGGTCGGGACGTTAAGTATCGCCCACCCGGGCAAAGGCCGTGTTCTCGTAGATGCCACCGCCCAATGGATCGAAATCTGGGAATCTGTCAGTGGCCATGCTGGCCTCCCATCTCAGTTTCCTCGGAAAGGCATGGGCCTCCTGCGCCAGAGCAGGGTCATGGGTGCGGGGAAAGACATTTCCTCGGCATTTTCACGGATTTTCGTGGGATTTCCGTGCAGGGCTTCGTTCTTGAACCCAGCAAGAGGGTACCGGTCTCCCACGAAGCAGATGTTGCGGTTGTTGGAGCCGGAGTATCGGGGGTCTTTGCAGCCATCGGGGCCGCGAGGGCCGGCGCGACCACTGTGCTCATCGATCGTTTCGGCTTCGTTGGGGGCAACATTGGACCAGGCATGATCTGCCAGGGGACTCTCGCCAGCGGCCAGCCCCATCCTAGAGCGCCTTATCAGGCCTCGGTCTACCCGGGCTTCATGGGTCTGGCCAAGGAGTTCATCGAGCGCCACGCCGCACTGGGAGGCGGATGCATTCCTCCATACAGTGGGTGTCACTACCCGAGGGATTCGGGGATCGCGTGCTATGTCATGATGAAGATGCTCCATGAGGCCGGAGTCCAACTCATCCTGTCCGCATATGCGGCGGACCCCATCGTGGAGGGCAGGAACGTCAAGGGCATCTTCATTGAGGGGAAGTCAGGCCGGCGGGCCGTGAAGGCCGAGATCGTCATCGACGCGACGGGAGACGCCGATGTCGCCAGGCGGGCGGGGGCTCCCATCCTGTATCCCAAACAGGAGTACCAGGAGGTTGACGGGCATTCACCGACTGGGGTGGGGCTCTCGTTCATCGTGGGGGGGATCGATTGGGAACGCTTCCAGGAGTATGAATCGAACCACAAGCCGACTGATGCAGAGGTCGCATGGGCCGAGGAGCACCTCGGACCAAACAGGGCGAGGAGGTTTTCGGGTTCCGCGATACTCAGCTTCATGAAGAAAGAGCATGAGGCTGGCAAGTACGCCAGGCAGGACATTGCCATCAATGGCAAAGAGATCGAGACGAGGATCTCCTTCTCAAGGATCGCTGGCGAGAATCTGGCGTGGGGCTTGGCCTCTCCCGAGCGGGTGGAGGAGATCGATGTCGGGGACGCCGCTCACGTCTCCCTCTTGGAGTCGAGGCTTCGCACATACGTGTTCGAACACGTACAGCTTTACCGAGATAACATGCCGGGCTTTGAGAACGCGTACCTGCTCACCATAGCCCCCTTCATCGGGGCGAGAGGAGGTCCCTGCATCCAGGGCGAATACACCCTAACGATGGATGATTGCAGGGCCGCACGCCGATTCGACGACGTCATCTACCTTTACGGCGAGTTCCGCGCCCTGAGGCACACCTGCGAGGAGGGCGAATGTCGATGGGCGGACATGCCGTACCGCGTGATGGTCCCTAGGGAGATAGACGGTCTCCTGTGCGTGGGGAGAAGTGCATCGGGCATCCCTGACACCCTGCTTCGGAACCGGATGGCCGTCAAGCACATGGGTGAGGTTGGGGGCATCGCCGCCGCTATGTGTGCGGCCCAGAAGGTGGCCCCCAGGGAGCTTGACATCAAGGCCCTCCAGCGAAAACTCTTGGGCAGGGGATTCTACCTGGGAGATCCGTCTCGGCTAAGGGAGCTACAATTGGCCTGATGCGGTTGGTGCGCCCGGGGGCCTTTGCGGGTGGCCGGATCCCAGCCAAGATGTGCCCGTCCCATGGCAGCGTGCTTGTCTCCTCCGTGTCGTGACTCATCATATAAAGACTCGGAGAATCAGCGATGCGGAGGATGTTCTTTGGAATGTTGATTGCCTGAGTATGCTATCGATAGATGGTGGATGCGAAGGTTGACGAGATCGGAGCTCAGAAAGCCAACAACCGGGCATTGTGGTGGCGGAAGTCGGAGAGACATCCTCACGATACTAGGATCATTCTTGACTGGGGTGCTGGGAACGGTGTTTTGTCGATGCCCCTGGCAAAAATCATGGATGCTGCAGGTGGCCTGCCTATCTCTGCCCGCACCCAGGGAGCCTAGCAGCTTGACCGTGTAATCGCCTTGTTCCGGTGAAACCAATAGCAGGGGGTCCATCCAAAGAAGTCGAGTTTTGTCGCCGACCCGCGTTCCTGCCATGAACGCCGCATGCGGGCAAAATTTTTATTTCGTGCCACCAATAGCTTTCTGATGCAGGATGACGGTTGAAGCAAAAGAAATCGACTCATACGGACGCATAGTCTTGCCCAAGCCGTGGCGGGGTCGCAAAGTATGGGTCCTCGACAAGGGCGATGAACTGAAGGTCATCCCCCGGCCGAGCTCGAGACTGACGGATTTCTTCGACGAAGCGAGGATCGATGTCGCGGAGTTCTCCGACTACCACAAACTCAAGGCAGAGATCGAAAGCCGAAGGCCGGGATCCAAGAGATGATATACGTCGACGCCAACGTGTTCGTATACGCATTCCTTTCCCCAGAGAGGAAGCTCGATAGCCACGCGATGGAGATCAAGAAGAGGGCCAAGAACATGGTCCGTCGGATCGAGGAAGGTGAACCTGTGGCCACATCCCTTATCCACGTCAGCGAGGTCGCAAACGTGCTGGAGCCCGGCATGGCCATCGCAAGGCTTTCTGAGCTTCTCACAAGCATTCTTGGCAGCGACAACATACTCATGCTCGAACCCACCGCCCCCGACTACCTTCTAGCACTAGATCTAGCCCGTCAGCGAGAGATCGGACCAAACGATGCATTGGCCGTGGTGCTCATGAGGCAAAGGGGCATTTCCAAGACATACTCCTTTGACAAGCATCTTGACGGAATCGAGGGCATCGAAAGGCTGACCGACTGAGGTCACGCCACACCAAGGCCTTCGCTTGGCTCCTTCGGGGAACGCTGTGGGGACGGTTGGATCAGATCTTGGAAAACCTCCCCACGGTGGGCTCGTAGATCTCGCCCTCATCCATTAGCCTGGACAGCTCCCTCTCCACATCCTCTCGGGAGTGCGTACCCTTGAGGCCATCCAGAATATCCTTCGCGGCCACGCCGCCCCCCGCGTCGAGCCTAGAAATGGCGTCAAGGATCTCCGAGGCTATGTCCTCCTGGGCCTCCTCCTCTCCGGCCTCCCGGTGAAGCGATTCCACCGTCTCCGCGTCGAGGCCTATCTCCCGGGCAACCTCCCCGGCCTCGATGAGGTTCCTCTCATGGACGGCTACCGATCTAGCCATCTCATAGGCCTTGCGGTTCTCAAGCTCGGATCGCACCACCTCGGCCCGATGCAGAAGCCAGAAGTTGGGGTGAACCTTCCACACGCACTCGGCAACTATCTCCAGATTGCCCTGGTACTCGTTCACGGTGCCGACGAGCTGGACCATGTCCCCCTGAGCCAGGTTCTCGACGATCGCGACGCGCGAATGGAAGGCGGACACCCAGATCACCCCTGTGGAGTCGTCCAGCTGGAACCGGGCGTAGGTCCCGTCCTGACCGAAAAAAGGGACGGATCTCACGGTGCCAACAACCTTGACTCTGTGGATTCTGGACTTAAGCCTGGTCAGAACGTAGTTGGGCTCGAAATCGCTCTCGCTCCTCACGAACTCGGAGGAGAGGACATCACCCAGGCGCACCCTCATCGATGGGAGCCTTCTTCTTGACTGAATACGCTCTCCTCCACTTGCTTCACCCCGCGGTATAGATCTACATCGAAGCCGCAGAGATCCTGGATGATCGAGGAGTCCAGAACCACTCCGGACTCCCCTCTGAGCATCATGCCCATCACCCGCACAAGGCTGCCCAGCTCGGGTATCTTCGGCGCCCTAACGATCACCTGTCCGGTTCCGTCGTCTAGGGTAAACGAGGCTTGCCCCGCGTTTCTGGAGATGACGGTCCCGATGAGGCTGACCCAGCCCTGCTCGAGCATGATCTGACTCACCTGCCTCTCGGCCGCGTGGTCAAGCGACTGGGCCCGCACTCGTCCGCCTTTGTCATCATCGACCAAGTCCGAGCCCCACCTCCCTCAGGACCATTCGGGCCTCCTCCACCGGGTCGGGATCTCTGACGTCATCGACCGACATAACCATGCCAAGGTACTCATCGATGCCGACCCTTCCTCTGAGCACGAGCTCCCTCCCCAGAAGATCTGCATGCTTACGGTTGAGGTACTCCTCAGATGCTCTTCTTCTCTCCATCCCCCTTTCGATCATGACATCAAGGGCGCAGCCGATCTCTGAGGCCTTGACCCCCAGCAGCTGCTCGGCCACCTCCCCGAAAAGCTTTGCCCTCATAAACCCGGCGGAGTCATCGATGCCCAGGTCAAGGATTGCCCTCCGTACGGGTTCCACCACCCCGCACACACCACACAGCCCCTCCGACACCTTCCTTCCGCATTTCGGGCAGGCATCATAGGTCCAAACCCGGTATAGCCTCACCAGAGTGCCCCTGATCTCAACGTTGGCATCACCATCACCTAGGTCTGGAATCCTCTTCCTCAGGGCGGGAGCCTCCACGACGGATGCTACAGAGTCCAGATCGCCCACCCTGGGATCCTCGGCGACCGAGGGGTTGGGGACGAACCTGGCCCTTCTGGCGGTATGGATCTCGCATCCCCTCAACCCCGAGCGACACACCCCGCCAAGGACTTTGAGGACGTCCTGCTCTTCTACCTCCTCCAGAAGTCTGCATTCCCGGTCCCACAGAGTCACGCGCACCGAGCCCGTCTTGTCAGCCAGGACCAAGCTACAAACACAGCCCGTGGAGCCGTCCCTGCGGGTGAACTCCCTGGGAGGGTTGATCCGGACCACCTTGCCAACAACGTCGAGATCCTGCATGCCAGCCTTCAGGTCGCCTATCCTGGTCGTTGGGGGTTCCTCGGGCAGCTCCACCACACCAAGCTCGTTAGCGATAAGGGTCAAGGCGCCCTCATCGGTGAGCATGTCGTACTCAGCCTTCCTCTTCTCCATCTCCTCGGCAAGCTCCTGCGCGGTGTAGCCTGCCTTCTCCATAACCCTCTTGGCTAGGTCGGCCATGTACTTTGTGTCCCGCTTCGTCTCAACGTCCAACTCGGTGGGCCTTCCCTGCCCTTGGTATTTATTGATTTCCGGATCCGCCCTTGATGAGAGATTTATTAGAACTTCGGCCCGATCCGAGATAGCCCGGAAAGCCCGGTGGAGGGTGAAGCACTCCCGCCGAGTGTAGCGGTCAATCATTCGGGCCTTTGGTCGGTCCCAGACCGGTGGAAAGCCCGAGACCTCGGAGGAGGCTTGGGTCCCAAGCTTCCGGGGAATTCGAATCCGAGCCGGGCTACTAATCCTAATGGTTTCCCAGCGATTCACCCGGTGGACAATCGATGTCAAGAAGGAGCGTGATAGTCGAAGTCCTTCGTTCAGCCGACCATGCCATGACGGCGAGCGAGATATCGGCGGTCACCGGATTCCACGAAAGGACCATCTCTTGTGACTTAGAGCACATCGCCAAGACGCTCAAGGCCCGAGGGCAGTCCCTCTTGGTCAGGCGGGCATTCTGTGCCGTGTGCGGGTTTGCCTTCCCGTCCTCCAAGATCTCCTCCCCCAGGAGATGCCCCCGGTGTCGATCGCCGCGGATTCAGGATGCAGCCTTTGCCATCGGTTCTCGGGAGGAGCGCTCCAAGACATCCCGAAAGCCATCGGCTTCCTGAGAACACATTTCAGCGTCGCATCGCGGACGAACCCCATGAGCGAGGTAGTCAGCAAGGAGGTCCTCGCCGAAAGGATGAAGAGGATCAAGCTCTCGGCCCCCGAGATCGCCCGCAGAGCTCTCCCTGGCCAGTTCGTCATCATCAGGGTAAATGAGGAGGGCGAGCGTATACCGCTCACCATACAGGATGCCGACCCTCAAGAGGGCACGATAACCCTGGTCTTTCTCGAGATTGGCAAGAGCACAACGCTTCTGGGCAGGCTCTCAATCGGAGATGATATCCTGGATGTGGCCGGGCCGCTGGGACGACCATCCGAGATAGAGCTCTACGGCACCTGCGTCATAGTGGGGGGCGGAATCGGCTCGGCCTGCGCGCTCCCGGTTGCCAAGGCGCTCAAAGAGGCGGGAAACGCCGTCATCTCCATAGTGGGCGCGAGAACCAAGGACCTGGTCATTCTGGAGGCGGATTTCCGGAAGATTTCGGACGAGCTCTACATCACCACCGACGACGGCACGTACGGAAGGAAGGGCCTGGTCACCGATGTTCTGCGGGAGCTCATAGTCTCCGGGCGCAGGATTGACTTCGTATACGCGGTGGGACCTGCCGTCATGATGAGGGCCGTCGCGGAGGCAACGCGTCCTCACGCCATCAAGACGGTGGTCAGCCTGAACCCCATAATGGTCGACGCTACCGGGATGTGCGGGGGTTGCAGGGTCGAGGTCGGCGGAGAGACCAAGTTCGCCTGCGTCGACGGCCCCGAGTTTGATGCCCACCTGGTCGACTTCGACCTCCTCATCAAGAGGCAACGCTTCTACCTAGAGGAGGAGAAGTGTGCCATGGAACGATGCAGTGCGTGATCGAATGCCCGCCCCCCGCAAGACCAAGACCCCCATGCCCAAGCAGAGTCCCCCGGAACGCGCCAGGAACTTCGATGAGGTGGCTCTGGGCTATGGACCGGAGGAGGCCCGGACGGAAGCATCGAGATGCCTGGGATGCAAGAAGCCCAAGTGCATCCAAGGATGCCCTGTGGAGATCGACATCCCGGGCTTCGTCAGCCTGATCGCCGAGGGTGACTTCCAGAGCGCCGCAGCCAAGGTGAAGGACAAGAACGTCTTCCCCGCCATCTGCGGGCGTGTCTGCCCTCAGGAGACCCAGTGCGAGCAGCTCTGCGTGCTCGGCAGGAGGGGTGAGCCAGTGGCCATAGGAAGACTTGAGCGGTTCGTTGCCGACTGGGAGGCCAAGGCCGGCAGGGTGAGCATCCCATCCGTGGCCCCCCCAACCGGAAGGAGGGTTGCCGTGGTTGGCTCTGGACCGGCCAGCCTGACCGTCGCCGGGGACCTGGCGCGACTGGGGCACAGGGTAACCATCTTCGAAGCCCTGCACAAGCCAGGCGGAGTCCTTGTCTACGGCATCCCTGAATTCCGCTTACCCAAGGCCATCGTCCAGAGGGAAATCGACGCACTGAAGGAGCTCGGAGTCGAGACACGAACCAGCTTCATAGTAGGCAGAACCGCCTCCGTGGACGATATGCTTGCATCGGGATACGACGCCGTCTTCATCGGAACGGGGGCGGGACTCCCCAAGTTCATGGGCATTCCGGGCGAGAACCTCTCCGGAATCTACTCGGCCAACGAGTTCCTGACCCGAACCAACCTCATGAAGGCCTACAAGTTCCCCGACTACGATACCCCTATCAAGGTCGGAAGGAGGGTGGCCGTCATCGGCGGGGGCAACGTAACCATGGACTCGGCGAGGTCGGCGCTCCGCTACGGAGCCGAGGAGGTCACCGTGGTGTATAGAAGGACTAGGGCCGAGATGCCGGCCAGAGCGGAGGAGGTGGAGAACGCCGAGGAGGAAGGCATACGGTTCGAGTTCCTCGCAGCCCCGGTTCGCTACGTCGGGGACGAGCGAGGCCGGCTGAGGGCCATGGAGTGCATCAGGATGGAGCTTGGGGAGCCGGACAGCTCGGGCCGAAGAAGACCCATCCCGATACCGGGCTCTGAGTTTTTGAAGGAGGTCGACACCGTCGTTGTCGCCATAGGGCAGGGAGCCAACCCCCTCATAGCCTCTACCACGAAGGACCTTGAGACCAGCGAGTGGGGTTACATCGCCGCCGACCCCGAGACCGGGCAGACTAGCAAGAGCGGCGTCTTTGCCGGGGGAGACATAGTCACGGGAGAGGCGACGGTCATAGCCGCCATGGGAGCGGGGCGGCTAGCCGCCAAGGCGATGCACGAGTACCTTGTCCGGGGCCGGAAGACCGGAGGGAAGCAAATATGAGCTTTGGCAGCCGGGGAGGGTCGTGAAAAACCTACTATTCCTTGTGCTTCTATGCGGAGCAGCGATCGGGGCAGCGATGCTGGTTCTCCTTTCCGGAGGCGGAGATGGGTGGACGAAGGTGCCAAAAGCGGCGTACATCTACGATTCCCTCCCTGGTGAGGAGGTGGTTGTCCGGGGTTTCTTGGAAGCCAACGACAGGGCGGTACTGGCAGTTCCCAAAGTTGGAAGTCCCCACTTCATCACCGAGGCGGACGTGGACCAGTTAAGCTCCCAGGGTTCTGCAGGGGACTATGCTAACTTTTACAAGAAGGGGTGGACCCATGTGCTAAGAATCGACGGCATCAGCGTGCAGCCGAGTTACACCGCCGGGGGTTCCAGCTGGTACGTCATCATTTCGTCGGGCACGGAAGCATGGCGATCCTCCGACGTCTTGGCCAGGTTCTCAGGGAAGGAGGTGGAGATCCTGGGCAAGTGGGACTCCTTCGTCGTGCCCGACCTCTCCCCGGTTATTGCGGTGACCCAGTTCCAACCCAGGTCCATCAGGGTGGCAGAGTAGGTGATCACGTGACCAGTGTCATGGATGTGGATGCAGGCAACTGGAGGGACCAAGTCCTCAAGAGCAAGGAGCTGGTCTTGGTGGAGTTCTGGCATCCGACCTGCCCGTATTGCAGAATGCTGGAATCGGTCTTCAACGAACTTGCGGACGACTACAAGGACAGGGTGAAGTTCGCCAAGCTGAACATTCTCGAGAGCCTTGACAACCGGCTCATCGCCCTCAACAACGGGGTCATGGGGACGCCGACTCTGGCTTTCTACTGCGATGGCAGGCCCATAGGCTCGTCGGTGGGCTTCGTGCCCAAGGAGTCCCTGAAGCAGCTTGTCGACGGGATGCTGGCAAGGCAGAAGGACTGTCTGGAGAAGAGCACGTCTCTGGCGGACTATGTCTAGCCGGATCGGCCCTGCCTCTGAGCGACCACCTCTTCTATCAGGGCCTCGACCGCTGGTCTGCCGGGCAGCGAAGTCATCGCACCCCTCTTCCTGACCACGAGGCTCCCCACCGCGTTCGCGTACAGGGCGACCTTCTCAAGGTCGAACCCTTGAAGCAGGCCGAAGGTGAATCCCGCATCGAAACCATCACCCGCGCCGGTGGTGTCGACGGCCTGCGTCCTTATTCCGGGGACCCGCACTAGGTGGTCCCTGTCCGCCGCGATGCATCCCTTCTCACCCAGCTTGATCGCCACGACCCTCGGTCCCCAGGAGAGGAACTCGGAGGCTGCCTCCTCGATGTCACCCCCGGAGAGGAACTGAGCCTCCTCCTCGGAGGGCAGGAAGACATCGCACTTGCGGGCGACGCCGATCACCTCCTCCCTTATCTGTTCGCGGCTCTTCGCCCAGAGATGGAAGCGGATGTTGGGGTCAAAGGAGACTTTCACACCGCCCTCCTTGGCGTACTCAACGGCCTTCAGGGTCGCCTCCCTGCTGGGGCTTTCGCTGAGGCTTACCGTTCCGAAGTGGAGAACTCTTGCTCTGCAGATGTAGCCCGGGTCCAGATCGGCTTCTTCAAGCATCACGTCCGCGCAGGGACGTCGGTAGAACATGAACTGCCTCTCGCCTCCCTCGGCTATCGAGACGAAGGCCAACGCGGTGCGTTGCTCGGAGTATCTGATCTGGGAGGCATCCACCCCGTTTGCCTTCAGTGTCGAGACCAAGAACCGGCCGAAGGCATCATCCCCGACCCTTCCTATGAAGCCGGTCCGGAGGCCGAGCCTTGAGCAGGCTACCGCGTAGTTGGCCGGGGCACCGCCGGGACATTTCTCGAAGCCGGGCGCATCCTCCAGCGAGACCCCCGACCTGGTCGAGATGAAGTCTATCAGGGCCTCCCCAAGGGAGATGACGTCCATTTTCATTGATATCACCGGGCGCAAAGCCCTGGCTAACCTGAACTATCTTTCGCAGAATGGAAGGACCTCTAGATACCCTTGGTCAGGTCGATCAGGGCGGCCTTCGGGTCCTTGGCTCTGACCACACCGGATGCGAGGAGGACGCCCTCGGCACCCAGCTTTGTGGCGGCCTCGACGTCATCGCCGGTCGTGATGCCCGCCCCGCACAGGACGATCACCTTGGCGTTGACCTTTTTGACCTTCTCGACGCTTCCCCGGACGATGTCGGGGTCAGCCTTCGAGACCGGGATGCCGGTGCCGATCAGCTCGGGTGGTTCCACCGCCACGAAGTCCGGCCCAAGCGCCGCGGCGGCCATGCTTACGGGGACGTTGTTCGTGCAGACGCAGGTGGACAGGCCCATCTCCTTGGACTTGGAGACTATCCACTCGATGTCCGCCAGCTTGAGCCGGTGCTCGGAGTGGTTCACCAAGGTCCCCTTGGCCCCGACGGCCTTGATGGATTGGAGGGTGACCCAGCCGGTCTGGCTCCCTACCTCGACCGCGTCCACGCTCTGGGCGAAGACCGGTATCTTGGCATCCTTGGCGATCAAACCGAGTTGGACCTGTTGGGGGCATATCACGATGGAGGCTCCTGTTTCGCTGGAGACCTCCTCACACGCCTTCCAGAGCGCAATGCCCTTCTCTCCGGAGGACTCGACGTACGCCTTGACGTTCAGCACGATAACCGGCGTCTTTATACGCAAGGACCGATCCTCCGCCATCTACTCGACCGATTCGAACCTTCCGGAGAGGTTCTTCAGGACCTTGGGGAGGGTGGTGTACTCCATGTCCTCCAGAGGCAGCCTGTGTGGCTCGAAGGGTCCGTGCCGCCTCATGTAGTCAGCGATCCTGGACGCTTCCTGTCTCTGGTAGTCCCAAACCGGATCAGCGAACATGTCCAGCGGGCCATGGAGGATGCCGTTAGCCAGGTTGAAGCCAAGCCCGACCAGCCTCGGCGGGCCGTCGAACCTGGAGCATACCGCATCCTTCTCGGCGCAGGGCATCAGGGGGCCGTTGTGGCTGCCCCTCATCCAGCCGGAGACTAGGTGGGGGAAGGCGAATCCCTCAAGCACCTCGCCGGTGGAGGGCAGGCCGGACTGGGCCCGAACGACTCCGCACGGATCATCCTTGCCCACGTACTCGCCCGCGATCTGGTAGAGCTTCTCGGTGCTCACCACGGCGACCGGTTCGTCAGCCGGGAGCTTGGGGTGCTCCTTCTTGGGGTAGACCCTCTTGATCACATACCTGCTCTTGGCCCCGATGAGGGCGAGCATGTCGTACATCTCCTCCGGGCAGCTCATCATGACCTTCTTGTGCTCCATGATGTCCCAGATCTCGAATCTGAAGCCCGCATGGGCGTTGGGGTCTATCACCAGCCCCGCGTTCGTGAAGGGGTCGCCGAAGATCTTGAAGATCGGCAGGTTGAAGGCGCCCGGCTCGGTCTTGTCCATCATGAATACCACAAGGGGCTCGGCCTTCCTCTGTGTGAACTCCATCTCGGCAATGCCCGGACCCATGCCCCTGACGTTGCCGGAAAACGCATCCGACAGCAGATCCTGTCCAGCGCCGTATAGCATCATCTGCTTGGCCTTGTCCGCCGCCTTCTCGAAGGTCTTCCAAGCAAGGCCGTGGATCTCCTCGTTGTCGGTGCCCTTGTGGTGACCCATGATGAGCTCTAGGTCATCGCCACAGTTGGCTACGTAGAAGTCCACGATGAGGCCACTATTCTTGGCCTCGGTTAGGCTCTTTCTCGCAATATCCTTCAGTTCGGGCGGAACGATTGTGTGTCCCGCCAGACTCCCAACGTCTGCTTTTATCACGCTAAGAGTCACTTTGGCCATTTGCTTTCCTCCTTTACACAATGGACCGTTCCGCACTCCGATCGGAGAAGCAAGAGCGGCCGCGGTCCAGATGCAGGACCCTTGCGGCTCCCTGGCGGCTCGTCCTTGGAACGCAATAAAAATGTTTGTTCGAGCATCGAGCATGCTGGATGCTGGAAGGTTGATCTGGGCCCCGGGATCGTGCCAGATCACACCCATCGGCCCCGGATTGGCCTGATAGGAGCTGGGGATCCTCTTTTCCTTGGCGGAATGTGGCGGAGAACGATTTTTAATCGATCAGGACAGCAGACATCCGAGGGCCCGTGGCCTAGTTAGGAGAGGGCGGGGAGCTTTTCGCCCGCATGCCTTCTAAGCCTCAAGTCGCGGGTTCAAATCCCGCCGGGCCCATTCACTACACCGAGCGAATACTACCCAGTCCGCATCCATTCTTCGTTTCAAGAATCATGATGTGCATGACCCGGCCCGATCAGCCGGATCTTTCTACTTGCCGAGAAGGCTGCGTAACCTCTCAAGCTCCTTCCTTGCCTCAGGGTCCTGCAACTGGGGTGAGAGAACGTCTGCCAGCGGACGCTCCACGCCGAACAGGCGGCCTCTGGCTCGACAACGCCAACCCCGGTCCGGCTGCCCGATATTCTGGGGACGCCGGCAGGTTCTTCTACTGGAGGTTTACAGGTGCCAACCCTGAAGACGACCTGTCCGGGACGGTAGCTAGCAAGGATCGGCAGCCTGTAGCGCTCGTTGTGAGGAACGGCCTTGCATCTCTCTTGAACGACTGGTACAAGCCGGCCGCGGCGGTGACCAGTATCCTTGTTCTCTGTCTGATCTGGCTGTCGGCAACCGAGGCCTCCTCAGCCTTTGCTGGATCTCCCAGGGTTGGGGCTCCAAAGCGCCGGGGAGCGACAAGCATGGGGCTGGGGATTCTCACCTTCTTTCTTTCCGTCTTCTCCGTCCTCGTTGCAGTACCCGTGCTATACCTTAGATTGACGGGGAGAACGGCGCGGCGCTACGTGGTCAAGGTGTTCCCGTTCTTGCTGCTTCCCCTGGCCTTGTTCATGATCCTTGCAGGCATCGGTGGCGTTCTTTATTTCGGGGCCTTGATGGGGATGCTGCGCGTGCTGATTGTTTCCGTCATACTCTTCTTGATCTTGGCGATAGATGTCGCTATGGGACACTTGGTCAAGCCTGCGGGATCGCGTGCGGCCTCCCAGGTATCTATCGATAGGTTCTGGGTCTTCGCTTCGCTGGTCGCCCTGTCCTTGGCCGTGCTCTACTCGTGGTCGCTGGAGGCCGGAGTCACCGGCATCGGCTTCACCCTGGTGTTGGCGAGGGCGAAACTCCGCTTCTCTGGTGTTGTCAGTCGGGGCATGTGATAGGGGGCCGGAAGTTCGAACTTGCCCGTGTCGCGGCGAGTGCTAGTCGCCTTGGCGAGGCTTCAAGATCTGGCGAGACTCACCCTGTCCGCGTGGTCTTGTGTGGATGCTGCCAGTAGTGATGCCCAGTCAGTTCGAAATCCATCGTCGATGTGGTCCTTAGGACGATCCGACTCAATGACATGCATCCTTAACGGCGAATAACGATATGATCTGCTCAATGGCGATATCAGCATCTCCGGGTGTGCAGAGCCCAAGCCTATTCCAAGACCCCGTCGTTCATGCCTCCGATCCGTAGTCCTTTGAGGCGCGACCCTTCCCCACACCTACTTCCTCATATTCATTTCGTAGCTTGGCGGGTTGTTGCCACCCTCCCTTCCCGATCTCGTGCGACTGCTGCCGTACCTAGTGCACAAGCAAGACAGGAGCAAGGTTCCAGAGCCAGTGATAGTGAGTGGTTACCTTGAGCGCTATCTGGATATTCACGGCCGAGGCCCGCAAGGTTCCACATTCGTTATCTTTGGTGACTCACTGTCTGTTGAGGACAAGAAGAACCTCAAGCTGTGCAAGGATTGCGGGTTCGATGTAAAACACTGGTCGGAGTTCGCAGAGCTGTTTCTTAACTTCCTAGTGGAAGTTGCGGATGAGGCGGATGTGCTTCCGAGGGACAAGCGCGAACGCGCCGAGAAGTTGATCGCAGATCTGCAATCCAAGATAAAAATAAGGTAGGTTAATGTTGTCGAAGTCGCCCATGAGTCCGGCGCACACCCCCTTGGAGTGAGCACCTACAGACTTCGACATCTGTTTCTATCTCTAGACTTATAAAGATATCCCTTTTTCTAGATCAACTCCTGAAGTATCTCACACCAGGAGAATACGTACTGCAGAGATGCAGAACGCCCGGTCGACCTACCCCTCAAGCAGGAGGGGGAGCCTTCAGAAGGACCAAAGGCTGTTAGTCTCGGCTAAGAGCGATCTGCCCCGTTGGGATGTTGACCTCCCAACGAGCCATCTGGGTTCTTACTCTTCACCCCACAAGTTCCACCGCAAGATCTAAGGGTCAGAGGGCCCGTTCGCTTGCCAATGTCTGCATGATCGGGCAAACCAACCTTTATCTTTTGGAACAAGATGTGTTCTAGGTATGAAGAGAGCGCTCTGCGCCTTGGGGGTCGTCCTAGCCGCATTAGCCGTTCTCATCACGCTCCTCCCCATGGCAGAACATCCAATTGGAGTCCCGATCCCTGTCTTCAGGATGGAGGTCGACCTCGATTCCGCAGAAGGCTTCGAGGAGGTAGCACCGAGATCACCCCCGAGCGGGTTTCCCAAGCTCACCATTCGCCAAGGCAGCACCGGCACCATACAGATGAGCCTAAGGCGACAGTACACGGATGATACCCTTCACATATTGCTCTGGCTTCAGGGAATAGCTCCAGACTTCGATAAGTGGGTCATCGGCTTTGTAGGCAACGCTGGCCTACCCGATGGGATCACATATGCCATCAATCCCACCGTATTTGAGCTCACAAGCAATGATGTTCACAACGCGACCCTAAACATAGCTATCAGCCCCATCGCCAGAACCGGAAGCTACAAGCTAACAATCATCGCGTCCAAGACATACTCAAGCGGAGGAGGACCAGTCTCATCCACCGGAGAATCGTTCACCCTTGAAGTCACGCCGAAACAGGAGTCCTAGCATCACCTGCCCTTAGCCTGTCACGAATCTCAATGCCACAGCTTTGGGGGGGGTGTGTCGATCCTTCCGAAGGAAAGCTTTCTGGTGGCCAATTTGTGAGAGTCACGATCTTGGATCGCAGCCTCTCACCGTATTGGTCTGGTTGGGCACGGACTGAGATTTGCTCCCTGCGTTAACATGGACTAAAGGGTGCATAGACATCGTGACGCGGCGAAATCAGACCAAACAGTCCCCATGCTCGCGGGGTCTGTCGAGGAGGAAACAGCAGAGCCCCCAAGGCAGAACTCTGCTATAATTAATGGGCGGTCCGGCCTATTAAGATCTACCTAGCCAGGGCCAGATTCCGTTGCAATCTCCTGCACAGCGCTGCCCGCCAGATGCGCTGAGTTTTTCAAGCCATCGGACCAACCCCACCATCCAAGGCATAGAACCATGAACAGCAGGATCATGGAACACATGGACTGCCCGCTATGCCACGGATCTCTGAAGCTTCAAGACGCAAGATACCGTGGCTGGGAGGTGCGAAGAGGGAGACTGACATGCGGCAGCTGCCACACAGGATTCTACATCACGGCCGGGATACCCGTGATGCTCAAACCAGGCACCCTTGCAGACTGGACCCAGCCGTTCACCAAGATCCTGATGGGCGACCTGAGGCTGAACAACGATCAGAAGCGCA
>CAYVLA010000071.1:0-16217 GCA_964452145.1 Hadarchaeota archaeon (SeqCode) | reverse complement strand
GCCGCTTTCTCGTTCGTGACAAACGCCCTAGCCAGTTTTCTGATCTGGGTGCTGTTCGTAGTGGCTCCGTCCGCGATCGTGGTCCTGTTGGCGTAGGTCTGAATCCAGTACCCGTAGTCCCACCACGACATTATCACGTCATCGGGATCGGAGTTCTGCTCGATCCAGTCCAGGGCCTGGAACCAGTCCTCTCTAAGACCCAGAGGGTAGTTTCTAGCCGACTTGTACGAGCCCATCATGGTCCAGACCAGCAGCACCGCGATCAGTGAGGCCAGGACGATCTGGCCGTAGTCCATTCGCTCTGGGGCCTCGGCAGGTTTCTCCGATGGAATCTCTCGCCTACGCCTGCGCCTGTCCCTTCGTCTCCTTGACCGAGGCTCGGGCCTTTCGAGCTTTGCCTCTTTGACGATTGATTCAACCGCTCCGAAGGCGTAGCCAAGACACAGGCCGGACTGAATCGCCACGAAGGATGAGAAGAGTATGTTCAGCCTGATCATGTTCTTGAAGAAGTACGCCGAGAGGAGGGCGAAAAGGATCATCATCACATCCTCTGGGGTCGGGTGGTGCTCAACGGGGGTGAGAAGCCAGAGCCCAAGAAGGGCCAGGAGTAGGAGCGCAAAGCACACAAGCGCAGGATAGGGGTCAAGGGCCAGGAAGAGCAGGAAGGTGCAGAAAACCAACAAAGCCAGCACATGCACGTTCGAATCTTCGGCTTTCCTGTGCCTCAAAAAGGGCAGCACGATTCCCATGGGCACCAAGAAGAGGAAGATGCCATATGAGCTGAGAGCAGGCCAATCCATCTTGCCCCCCGAAAAGGACAGACGCATGCTGGCATGCTCGGCCACCGTCTGGGATACATCACCAGGTGGAGGGATTCGCAGCGGATTCACGACCAGTTCCAGCCTTCCGGCAGGCAGACTGCTCACCGTGACCAGCATGACCATGAAGAGGAAGGTGCTCAGGCCGACCACCGCCGCGGGCAACTTCGAGGCATCGACACGGCGTCTCAGAACGTACTCGTAAAAAAGCGCCATGATGACCACGACGAACGCAATCATGAACTCAAAAGTGGTGTAGAAGTAGTAACTCAGATTGGGCCATACGAACGTGGAGGCCAGGGCCAGGCCGTTCGTGGCCACATACGCCACCATGAGCCTCCGGTCAATTCTCCCCAGTACAATCATCAAGAAGACGAAGACGGCGTAGCCGTCCAGGAGGAATCTGAAACCGGACCAGGTACCGGTGAGCAGGACCAGAACCATCCCAGACGAGATCCCGTACCCGAGGTTGGTCCGAAATCCGTCGGCCTTCATGCTCTTGACGAAGAGATACATGCAGAGTATCAGGAGCGGCACGCCGACCTGCTCGTGGCGGTAGAAACCTGCAACTGTCCGAGTCAGGTACCCTGCCGAAAGCACGAGGACCCCCGACGCGACCAAGCCGGCCTTCCAGTCCTTCAGCTGCCTGACCAGGAGGAACATGGGAAAGATGGCCAGAGGAGCGAAGAACGCTGGGAAGAATACGCAGAAGTCGTAGAGGCTCATCCCAGCGCCCAGAAGCCGGGCCATCCAGTAAGAGAAGGCAGTGAGGTAGTATCGAAAGTTCGGAAGGGCTCTCTCCCAGTTCTGACCCCATGGGTACCAGGCCAGTGTATCGTTCCTTGGCAGGTGCCCGTTCTCGTATACGTACTCGGTGACCCGTACGTGCAGAACCGGGTCATCGGCCGTCACGTACACACCCCACTGGCTGATCGGTGCCAGCCTCACATACGTCCCCGCCGCGTACAGCAGAAGCAGCGACGCGACCTGAAGGAGTATCAAACGACGCGAAAGGAGTAGGTCCCTCAGCATGGTGCTCGACTCTCGCTCCGGTGAGGCGGCACCTTATTACTTGTACTGTTGCTTCCGCTCGGGATGTCCGCGGCCCTCCGGATGGGATATATATTTCAGAGTTCGCCCTCACCGGGCCCTCACCAAGGGTGAAGTGGACGTCGTCCCGCCTATCCCTGTCGCCCGAGACGCTCAGAAGCTGGCCGCTGATGGCCCTACTCCTCATCCTCCTACTATCATTTGGCATCAGAATGGTTCCAGCACGCTACAACAGCATCATGGACCCCGATGCCTTCTTCATGTTCCGGATGGCCAGGGACGTGGTCGAGAAGGGATACTATCCCGTCTGGGACAATCTTGGATGGCAGCCCGGCGGAAGGCCGCTCACCCTGGAGATGCCCCTTCTGCCCTTTGCGGTGGCGTACACCTACCTCTTCCTCAGATTCCTGGGGATGGGCATCACGCTTCCGTTCTGGACCGTGATCTTTGCCGCGATCGCGGGGTCCACTACCGTGCTACCGATCTACTTCATCGCCAAGGATCTCAGAGATGTGAAGACGGGCCTGATTGCCGCCCTCCTTCTGGCAACTATCCCCGAATTCCTCAACCGCACCATGGGCGGCGTCACCGACAAGGAGTGTCTGGCCATCCCGTTGATGCTGGTCGGATTCGCCGCCATGGTGAGGCTGCTGAAGGGGGGCGATCTCTACGAAAGCGTCCTGAAGGGTCTGATCGCCGGGCTGTTCATGGGCTTTGTCGCAATGACTTGGGGAGGTTTCACCTACATCCTGCTCCTGCTGTCAGCCTTCTACCTGATAGTGATCCTATTGGACATCCCCAGCATCCTCGAGATACCGGATTCAACCGTGGTCGGCCTACTAGCGCTGAGCCTCTCCATGCTGGTCCTGTGCACCGCCCTGCCCAACTGGCGCCTGCAGAACCCCTTCGTCCTCATACACGCGCTCGCCACGATGGGCCTCGGGGGCTACCTGATCCTTACCAGGATCGCCGTGGCAAGGGAGATGATCCCGAGGCGCACGGCCATCGTAGTCTTCCTGGTCATAGGCGCTCTCGTGGCGTTCTTTCCCTTGTACGGGTCGACGCTGGGGATCATAGAGTTCAGGGTTGCCGAGAAGTTCCTCATAATGCTGAACCCGTTCAAATCACCCGAGATCGGCATGCACATCACGGTTCAGGAGTATGCCAAGCCCACGTTCGGCGACTGGTTCTCGCGCTACGGTTTCTACCCCTTCCTTGCCATCGCGGGCGCCGTCTTCTCGCTTCACAGGAGAAGACTGGAGGATGTTCTGATGGTCCTGTGGGCGGCATCGGGCTTCTACGCGGGCCTCTCTGCGATAAGGAGCACGATGCTGCTGACGCCCGCCCTCTGTGTTCTGGCTGCGATTGCGGTGACCGAGTTCATCGCAATGGTCTCAAGGCAGCGGTCCCTAGAGGCCCTCAGGAAGGAAGGGTCCAGACAGGCCAGAAGCGAGATCCGGAGGGAGATCACCCTGGCAAAGGCTGGGGGTCCCCTGGCAGCTCTGGCCATAATCTTCTTTCTGACGCCATCGATCTTCATGGGGCTGGATCTTGTCCAGGGTCGTACCCCGGTTCTCGGCGTGGGCTGGAATGATGCCCTGCAATGGCTCAACAAGCACACCCCCGAGGACTCGATAGTGCTGGCGTGGTGGGACTATGGCCATTGGATCACCTCCGTGGCGCAGAGGAGATGCGTATCCGATGGTGCCACGACCAACTTCACCACGATCCAAAACACCGCAACAGCCTACCTCTCACCCGAGGATGTGGCGGTGCAGATATACAAACAGTACGACGTTGCCTACGTCGTGGTACCCGACCACGATTTCTGGCTCGCCGGCGCATTTGCCCAGATAGTCGGGAACATCACCGATTTCCCCGATGGCTATTACAAGTACAATACAGAGACGGGCAGCGTGTCCTGGACCGATCTGACGCCCAAGGGAAGAAACACGACGATCTACAAGCTGATCTTCGCCCAGCAGGATTCGGCTGCGAGGAACTTCGAACTCATCCATCAGTCTCCCTCAGGCACCGCCTACCGGGATACCGCGGTCAAGATATACAAGGTAAACTACGACGCGTTGAACGACTGATATGGAGGAGTCCAGAGAGCGCGACGACTGGACCAACTTCCTGGGACGGGAAGAGGCTTGCCCAGGGCCCTCGCCCTCAACCGGTTCCCATCAAGCGTGCTGTTGATGGTCCTGCTTCTAACGACGCCCATCAGCTTCGGGGTTGCAAGAATGGAATACATCTGCAATGAGAAGCCAGCGCGCCATCTGACCTGGGACCTTGGGAACGTGCTTGCGGGAGAGGCCAACATCAAGACCGACAACAATACTTACGCCGTGCTAAGCGAGTTCCAGCTTGCGAGACAGATGGCGCGGGCCGTAGGCCAAGTCTACTGTGTCATACCAGATCTCTCCGCCAACTGGGGTCAAGAGCCCACCGCCAAACCCGCTGTCGACAAGCTGGCCCCAAGAGACAGAACTGAGGAACGCCCAGCTTGTAGGAAAGGTCGAGGCAGAACTCGAGTCCTTCAGGGGAGAGTTGGTCATGATTCTACAGAAGTTCCGGGCCGACTGGTTGGCGAGACAGCTTGCGCCTCTGCGGCAGAAGCACTCCCCGGTCCTGCATGTCCTTGTACCGTTCCGCGGCAGTCCTCCAACCGTGCCTTGGCAGATCAACAGGATTGAGTATCCGCGCTGCCGGGCCTCGGATAAATTCCTTGAGGTCCAACGTACTTACCATACCAACACAGAATCCGAAACGGCGATGGGTTTGCCTCGCACATCATCTCCGCGACAGTGGAGGACAAACTTGCTTCCAAGTGACTTGGCGATCCTGGATCTGTTCATGCCGATCGTGAACCAGCTTCCCGAAAGCTCCATGCCAGTGCACAATGTCATATCCCCTCAGAAGTTCCTTGAATGCCTTTAGATAGAAGAGCCGAGGGTTGAAGGGTACCTGAATGTCTGCATCAGAACTGAGCGGATGCTGTTGTGTGAAGACCTTTGCTTGGTTGCCCAGCATTCTCTGGGCCCGTGCCAGGTTGGAAGGTACTCCCTCTGTGTTGTAGATATGGATGATTCTCATCGCACACCCTCGACATCAACCAAGGACACGAACCCCTCAGTCCACAGTCGAAGTATCCGCCTGAATCCCGGGAATGCCCCGCGACTGCGAATCGAAGATACCCTGGAATCGACCTTTGACTTAATATGGTTCTGCGCAGCCGCCGCACGGGCCCATAAGCATGCGGGTACCGCTGAATAACTCATTTCTCACCTAATAAGTGCTGTTTATGTAACCTCGCAGATCCAACATCCGGTCGCAGACTCGTTCCACCAGATCAGCGCAAGTTCCTTCGAGACACCAAGGCTCTGAGGAAGTCAAGCTCTGGTTTGCTGAATCCCCTGAAGACCCAAAGGCAAGCGAAGTAGACACAGGCTCCGACGCCGACCGCAACAGCAAGACTTGGAAGACCTCTTGCACGAAATCCGAACAACACCAACACCATAATGGTGCAAGCTGCTACGGACTTCACGCAGAACGAGGCTGGGAATCTTGGAAGAAAATACCGATCGGCGTAGGCGACCGCAAGCAACAAAGCCAACCCGTAGCTCACCGTGGTCGAGATCGCAGCACCGAGAGTACCGATGAATGGCACCAGAATCACGTTCCCAGCTATATTCGCAGAAGCAGCAACGGCCCAGGTGATGCCCACCGGTCGAGTGTTCTTCATAAGGTTGAAGGCCTGAACGACAACCGCATATGCGCCATACAGGATCCCAGTCGAGGCAACGAAAGGAACTATCCATCTTCCCTCGGCGACGAACTCCTGGGTAGCAAGTAGACCCAGGATCGAACCAGAGAGCACGGTGAGACCGCAGAAAGCAGGAATGGTGAAAAGCAGGAAGAGTTTGAGCGTCCGCTCCAATAACATCCTTGCCCGAGTCTGGTTCCCTTCTTCCCAGAAAGCAACCACGGTGGGCACCATGATTTGACTCAGCGGGGAAATGAAGAAGAAGACGAAATTCCCAACTCCGTACGCTGCGGAATAGATACCGACAACCTTATTTCCCATGAAAACCCCAATGACAAGTCTATCACTTGAGGTAACAATCCATTGAGAGAGTAGCGCAAGGAGAGTCGGTAGTCCAAGCATCAGGAACTCCTTAAGTTTGGAGAAATCTGGGAGTTCGAATCCAATATGCCTTGCAATGACAAAGATCATGATTAGGAAAGCGGAGGACTGTACGACGATCGACCCGAGTATGACCTGCCGCAGACCCCCTCCTTGAAGAATCATAAAAGCAATGAGAAAGACCTCCCCAAATGATCTCCACAGCGAAATGGCAACGTACCGGGAGATCCATCTCCTAGCTATGAAATACGTCATCGCCACGATGTTGGCGCTTGACAAAGGTATCAGCCAAAGAGCGAGATACAGTGACCCCGCTAGAACTTGATCTTGCGTGATCGAAGGCATCAACCTCAAAGCTGGCAGTGCAGCAATTGTGCACAGGAGTGAGATCGCCATCCCAACGAAGAGGATCGAGTAGAACCCTTCCCGAAGTTGGTGCCTCTCCTCGTCTCCACTGAGGAACCTCGTTATAGCGCTCTGAAGCCCCAACAGAGCCAAGTTCGAGGCCAGGAAGACTACAACCATGATCTGCGACCATACTCCATAGACGCCCGCACCGAGCGTCTTGACAATAACCGGGATCAGTAGGATCCCTCGGAGACTGACCAGCAGGTTCGTGACCCCAAGGAGGGAGGCACGTCTAATGTATAGTCGATATGGGCTATCCTCCCGAACGGTAGAACCGCTCAAGTCCCCCACCTGCTCGGGCAGGAAACCCCGGGGGCTTCAGGGTGTTGTGCAAGGGAATTCCCAGCATGAGATGGCATTCTGCCCCCACCGATCATGAATACCACTCCTTTGACTCCCGAGGCAGATTCACAAGATGTCCTTCCGTGTACGGATATGCAATGCGAACCAGCACTTCGACCGGCACCAGAAGCCGACAGCGATGCGGAACCGCCAGGGGACGATGTGGTTGCAGATTCCTCATCTGATCTCCCACGTCACATTGCCGAACGGTCATTTCGTGCCCCGTTCAATGCATACGGACCGGACAACAACTTATAAGTCGCTTGTTCCAAGATACAACCCATTTGACTGATTAGGCACTGAACCAAGGGTGTGTCCTTGCCGACCATAAGCGTCATTATTCCAGCGAGAAACGAGGAGAAGCGCATTGGGATAGCAGTTGACAGCGCGTTCAACCAAGACCGGCCACCAGATGAAGTGGTTGTTGTGGACGATTGCTCCACGGATTCTACCAGTAACGTGGCCGAAAACCATGGTTCAACAGTTATTCCCGAAAGGGGGAGGGAATCGGTTGGGCGGAACAACTGGGTCTTGAGACATGCACGGGGGACTATGTGTCGATCCTTTGTGGAGATGACTGGTGGCCCCCCTGGACCCTGAAGGTTCAAGCGAAGTTCATGTCAAAGGGGTGGGGTCTGGTACACGGGAAAGCGCCCCTAGTGGACGAGAATGACCATGTGGTCAAGACCTTTGGGCGCCCCGGAGTCCCTGCCGACTTCGCATGGGGGGACTACATAATCGAGGATACCGCGATGGCAAGGCGCGATCTCATGATGATGGAAGGGCTATGACACGCGATTAGAGAGAGCTCAGGACATGGATCTGTGGATAAGGATGTCCAAGGTTGGCAGGTTCCTGTTCATACTGAAGATTCTCCTGTATAGAAGGATGACAACGCACGGGAATCGATTCTGGGACTACTACTGGCGCACAAAGGTCCTCCTGAAGCATGGGTTCCTCTCGAAGGACCATATCGAGTTCTATTCCAGGCTACGCGGGCGAGTGTAAGCATCAGCGGTTCTATGGGCGGCGATCAGAGATCGGAACCTCAAGTGGCTTCAGAGGAGCGGCACGTTGGCGAGATCGGCCTGCCCTAACATAACATACCCTCGCTAGATCCGCCTAGGGAGAATCGTCACTGCGTGTCAAGCCACTATGACCGCAAGGGAGACCGACTTCATCTTCACGGTGTCGTGCCATCGGCCCTGGTAACGCAAGACAGGGACTCACACACCCGTCATAGCGTAGAAGGCCAAGGGAAACCTTGCCATCTCGCAGGGAGATGTGATCGCCCAATCTGCGGACGGAACCCCGCTTCTGGCCATGGATGGGACCTGATCGCTCTCACAAAAATGGCCCACGCAGCATACCGGATAGACGCCATTTCCAGCATCGGCGCCAGGCTCACTAGGCGATCCACCTTCGGTTAGCCTGCAATCAGCCATCCTCCGATGCTTTGAGAAGGGGTGGGATGTGCAAACCAACACAAAGCTCGAGCCGTCGTTTCACCCGTTTCCTCACTGTCATCCCCCAAGAACGCCCAACAAATGCCCTCAATGTGACTCCTGTCACCGTTACCCCTGTCACCGTTACCCCTGTCACTGTTACCCCTGTCGACGGATCACCGGCGCGTTGAGGCAAGTTCGGTGCGAAGGACGCAGAATCCGAGGTATCACATGCGCCACCTATGACTCCATCGCCGGCCCGTAGAGGGATCGCCTGTCCGTGATGTCCAGCTCGCCCGGTACCAACACATGGACCCTGGCCAACGATCATGTCCCCCGTCGAGCGGTATATCACATGGAAGGGCTCATTCCACAAGGCCGTCTCAAAGAAATCCCTATCACTCGGACTCTTTGAGAAGAGATCACCCGCTTCGGCAACGAGGCCAGAATCGGCTGCCCATAGACCCGAATCGTTCTGTCATTTTCCGTCTGAGTATTCTTCTGTGAACGCTGCCTAACCAGTCTTCCGAGGGCTCCGGACCAGCAAGATAGCCGCGGAGAAACTTCATACCTTTCCTGATCCCATATCTCTGGGCGAAAGAGATGCTCAGTGTCCTGTCCAATATCTCGACCCAAGTGTAACCCAACTGACGGCATGCCTGCCCCCTGCCGTGCCAGTCAGCTCTAGTGCCAACAGATCTCTGGGGATGATCCACAACCTGGGGAAACAGGCGAGTCCTGTAACCATCGTACCAAGCACGAAGTATGAGATAGGTCTCTGCACCCTCTCCATACTCGGGTCTGTATCTCGGTGGTCTCCACCATGATGCCCTGATCAGCGACACGCCAATAGGTGTTTCCAGACAGAGATTAAGCCCATCAATCGCACCCGAAGCGATGACCAGCATGGGATCCTCTTCCATACGGTGGCACAGATAGCCGACATACTCACGGTCAAGTACGTCGTCTGCGCCTATCATGAAGAAGTAATCAGGTCGTCTGGGTTGCAGTAAGGCAAGTGAGTGGTCTATACCGGCATTGACCACTTCGGCTATCCGCCCAGTGTTCAGATGTGGGTGGGGCACATCCGAAAGAACAAGCACACTGGATCGGGAAGCAACGTTACCAGCCAGTTCAAAGGCGATCCGGGCAGTGTTATCAGTGGATCCATCGTCCACTAGCACGAAGCTGTCAAGCTTCCGAGTCTGCTTGGCCAGTGCCTCCAGGGTTCGTGGGAGAAAATTAGCCTCGTTGCGCGCAGGCATCACACCAGCCACTACGGGGATCTCGTCCATCGCACTCCTCTCATCTACTTTGCTAATCGATGACCGTTTTATTCGCTCAACTATCCTGAAACCAATAGTATGAACATGCCTCGCATGTACATGCCACTATGAGAATGGACGTCTCGCGAATCCTGCGACAACAACTGCCGCTCTCGCCTGTCCTCCAAAGATCTTGCCGCACCTGTCGCAGACGAACTCATCGTTCTCCTTCGTCATCCGGGTCTCAATCTTGCTGTCCGGACAGATCGGGTACAGCATGTGAGGTATGCCGTCCTCTATCTTGTACCTCAGGCCGCATTCACCCACCAGTTCGGTTCCCTCAAGCCTGATATCCCTCTTGCGGAAGGGGCAGGCCAGGATATCCAGAAGCTCCTTGTCTATTATATCCTCTTTCTCGCCCATTGCATCACCTGCTCTCCGACGACTTGAACCATTATCTTCCTCGTGCTTGGCCTTCGGCCCAGCTCGAGAAGGAGGATCTGCTGCCACGCACCCAGGGCAAGGCTCCCGTTGACGAAGGGCACCGTCACGCTGCTCCCAAGCAGGGTCGACCTCAGGTGGGAGTGGGGATCGTCATCGCTGGTGTCGTGGACGTGTCCCTCACCCCCTGGGAACGATGGCCCCGATGGCCTTCTTGAGGTCCTGCATCAGGCCATGCTCGTACTCCATGACCACCAGGGCGCAGGTCTCCTCGGCTGTGAAGACGGTCAGGATGCCACTCAAGAACCGCGACTCAACCACGGCGGAACTCACGTAGTCCGTGATATCCAGGATGTCTATCTCCCCCTTGGTGGCGAAGACGTACTCCTTCGTGAAGACGCCCAAGGACCGCTTCCCCTCAGCGGTGGGTGCGAGGGCAATTATATCTCTTTTGTGGGCTCTGGCTCTGGATAACGGGCGAGCTACTCCTGCCCTTCCCTGACCATCAAGATCCCGTCTTCCCCGTCGCTGTAGTAGCCCTTGAGGACCCTATCCTCCCTGAAGCCGAAGCTCCTGTAGATGTCCCTAGCCAGCTGGTTGCTGATCCTCACCGCGAGGTGTATCTCGGTTGCGCTCTTATCCCTCAGGGTCTCCAGCGTCCTGGTGAGGAGCCTCCTCCCGATCCCCTCCTGCGGTAGTCGGGATGGACCGCGACAGACATGATGTGGCCGACCTTCTTGACCCCGAGACCCCTAAGGTTCAGCCGCCTCGCCTGATGTCGTCGCCGTGGAAGTGGGCGACATGCCTTCCATCCGAAAGCAGGGACGAGGCGCTGCCTGCAATCCCGAAGGAAGTTCCGGTGCGAGTGTATGACGTCGAAGTCGGTCTCACCACACAGCCGCGAGGCACGCTCGAACAATGACGGCAAGGTCGGCCTGCTCCACATCACCTCGACGCCTCTGGCTGGTTCGGCTGGAACCCGTGCCCTGACATCGGTCGTGTCTACGAGAACATGCCAGACCTCATGACCCCGGGCAGCCAGCGCGCTGGAGAGTTGGATTGCCACGTTTGCCTGGTCCCCAAGCATCAATATCCTCAAATGCACTCCATCTCCCTAGCAAGGGGCGTGGCGTTGCCGGTTTTCAAACCTGACCATGATCCTCCGCGGACATTTCCGGGTCTTACCTTGATCGTTCACCTGGCGAGGCTTGGATGAACTTGTCTACACACCAAGCATCCAGGGCCGCAGCGTAGAGGGAACGCTTCCCCGCAGAAGGCTTGTCTCCAAGCTCAAGCAGGCTCCTCGGCAGCAGATCCCTCAAGGGACCTCTGACAGTCTCCTTGTGCAGCTCGCAGAGCCCCATCGACCACCACTTGTCCATGGACGGGGGCGAGAACCCATGTTTTGGCATTGTGGCGTTTCTCACAATCTCAGGTGAAGCCATCGTCTTGAGAGCCTCGACAAGTGGGTACTTGCCGTGCAGGGTGTGGCCGTCCCACATCCGGGACCACTCTCTGGTGGATGAGAATGATTCCACCGATGCGTCAAGAAGTGGGTACCCGACCTTGACCCCGTACGCAACCGAACAACACTGGATGTGCGCGAGGTAGTCCACAAGCTTCAGGTTCCTCTCCAGTCTCAGGATTCTTGCCATCCAATCTTCCCCGCCCTCACCTGCAGGTATTTCATGCCCGCCTCGAATGTCTGGAACACGGGTCTGCCATGCCGCATAGAATTCCTCAAAGAAGGCCGTGTGCCCCAAGATACCTGCCATGCGACCCCACCTCCCGGGGAGGAGGGAAGCCGGACCAGCCAGCCTCCTTGCTGGTCGGTACTTATGATATTTGAGCATCCTCAGATACCTCTGGGCATAACCGGCGAATGCCTCGTCCCCTCCCTCCCCGCTGAACAGTGTATCGATGCCCAGTCGGGCGGCCTCCTCCAGCACTGGCAGGTACACAAAACGTCCCGATGGCGACAGCTTCGCCCAGGTCCGGGCCTTCTCTAGTGCCTCCGGGATCTTGAACCATAAGGTATGGTGGGTGACGCCAAAAGCATCGGCCACCAGTTTGGCTCTGGCGGTCTCATCGTCGGACTCGCCAAAGGCGATCGTGAACGCGTGGATGGTCTTGTCCGTGACGCCTGCCAACGCGGCCAAGACAATCGTGGAGTCCAGCCCCCCGGAGATCATGCAGCCAACCGCGTGGCTCTTCTCCACGGAACGGGCGACTGCCGACGATAGGGCCTCAGCAAGACTGGTCTGCGGGCCCGGGGTTCTCTCATACCTGATCTTCTTCTTTACCCCGGAGAGAAGCGTGCACTGAGCATCCACGACCCAGCCGTATCGAATGATGTCGATAAAGGACGCCTCATCGATCCTTGAAGGAAAATGAGCGTTGAGAGTTGGCCATGCCCCGCGTTGGCCTTCGAAAGAGATCTGAACGCTCATCTCAACGTCCACCGGGCCCCAGCTCCTCTCGCGGCGACACCAGTTTGACCCACGAGTGCCAGGATCTTAACCTGCACTTGCATTGCGCCGTCTTATATCTTGCCTACGGAAGATACGAGCACATACCGAGCTGTGCGGCTACGCCGCTCGCGTTCTGCGTCGCGATAGCTTCTCCTTTGCCCAGTCAATCATCATTCGCCGACCAAAGTACGCCCTTACGCTGGGATCACCTATTCTCGGGCCCCTCATGCCGTGCACATACCCCCGAATCAAAGGCAGTGGGTTCTGCTTCTTGAACAAGATCAACAGCCCGTGTCCGAGCACAACCACAGGATTGTACCAGAACATGGCCATGAGCCGACCGCGCCGATACCGTCCAGCAGGCGTCATCTGACGCGTCGGCCTGTCCTCGACCACCCGCAGATCGCTGAACATGGAGGAGGAGAATCCCATCATCTTCGTCTTCGCGTTGAAGAAGGCATCGGACGCAACGTTCGGCATATCATCTATGGGGACCGACAGCCAGATCTTAGCCCTGGTCGCCCTGCCCGACCCCCTTGCAAGGTCGGATCTAGTAGCCTCGACACCATCCTTCGTCCAGATCACTCCTGAAGCCATCCCCAGCTTGGGGGAGTCCTCCATGCGGCTGAGGAGCTGCTCGAAATACGTGGGGGCGATCCTAGAGTCAGCGTCCAGAACGCAGTAGTAGTCAAAGATGTGATACACATCCGGGCCAAGCGAGCGGAGCGCTGCCTTTATCGAAAAGCCTATGCTGTCATGATCCGGCTTGGCCTTGGACGGCGCGGTCCAAACCTGGACCTTCAACGGGGTCGAACTCGTCCTCTTGAGCAGGAGGTCGTGGGTTCCGTCGGTGCTTCCATCATCGACGATTAGCCAGAGTGCCGGAGGCAAGGTCTGGGATTCCACACAATCAAACAGGGTATTGACATTGGCCTCTTCATTGTACAGATTCGATATGAGAAGGTACCTCGCCATCGCCTCACCCGTGAAATGCTTATCCGGAATCCCGGCTAAGCCTGCGCTAGTATCTTGATAATGATTGCCGCCGCCGTGGGGGCGCAACGAACCTCTATGCAAACGGCGACGAACACGTTGACTCGCCAGACCGGATGAGATGCTCGGATTCGCGAGTCGGGCCTGAAAGCGTCTCCTGGCATGGGCCTCGTGCTTGGCCAGATCAGCGGGCCCACCAATGTATACCATCACCATCGAAGAACCTTTATTTGTCCGCGCCTCCGTCGAGGAGCGACAATGACGCAACGGGGGCGTGCTGCCATTTGCCACCTGATCGAACACAGATGGTTCACGTTGATCCCCGTGCTGATCTACCTCGGCTTGGCCGTAGGAAGGATCGCCACCAACGCCCCTTGGTGCGACGAGGCTTGGTTCGCAAGTTCGGCAGTCAACCTGCTCAGGAAAGGCTTCATGGGCAACACCCTTTTGGCCGATGACACCGACTTCCCAGGAATCCACGAGTACACATACTGGCTTCCGCCCATGTACTTCGTCACCGAAGCGCTGACATTTGGGCTGGCCGGCGTCGGGCTTCTCCAGGCTCGCTTCATCAGCCTTGTGTGGGGGCTGGCTGGCCTTCTTGCCGTTCGGAGTCTATCGGCCAGGTTCTTCGGCGGGAATCGCGCCCTTTCGGTCCTCTCGATGATGCTCGTTGGCACCAACTTCTTCTACCTCAAGTCCGCGAGCGATGGCCGGATGGACATGATGGCCGCCGCATTGTCGTTGATAGGTCTGTGGACCTACCTTAGGTTCAGAACCGCCAACCTCTCGAGGGCGGTACTGTTGGGCAACGCCTTCGTATGTCTATCGGGCATGACGCATCCCAACGGGCTTCTGGGCTTATTGGCACTCTTGTTCACGATGGTCTACTTGGACAGAAAGAGCATGACTCGCCAGACACTTCTCGTAGCATTGGTGCCCTACGTCCTGGGTGCCGCCGCATGGGGAACCTACATCGCGCGGGATGTCAGCGCCTTCCGCGACCAGCTGCTACTCAACACGCTCGGCAGACAGCAGGAGGAGGTCTTCGCAAATGGCCTCAGATGGACATCCGTCTACTACGAGGTGGTCACAAGGTATCTCAAATCCCACGGATTCCTGTCCGTGGATAGCGTGGTCAAACGCGCGCCAGCGCCGGTGCTCGTCCTCTACTTCGTTGGGCTTTTCGGATACCCACTGCTTGCGAAGGGCAAGGACCGGCTGCTTTGGGGCGCGCTCGTGACCATCTTCCTCGGTCTCATGTTCCTTGTCGGGAACAAAACCTCCACATACCTCGTCTGGATAGTGCCATTCTTCCTGATGAACGTCCTTGCGCTTTGGCAGCACACGAGAAGACGGAAGTATGCCGACGCCTTCTTCGTTCTGGCCTTCAGCTACATTTACCTCCTCTCCCTTGCCAGCAATGTCTATACGATTGTCAGAGACGACTACGGTAACCAGTATCTCCCCGACCTTAGGACCTTCAACTCGACCTACTATAGGGGGGGCCTCATCTACGGCGGTGCGGAGATCGCCTTCTTCTACGACTTCAATGATGAAATGGCGCAAGACGACAACAGGCTTGGGTTTCGAACCGGGATTCGGCCCGACTATCTGGCCATCTCCCCCGGATACAGGGCCAATTTCCAGAGGTACAAGAAGTCTGAACCGGACACATGGGCGCACATCAACACGACTCTTCGAGAGCGCTACGAGTTGCAGTTCGAGGGGCGTGCCTACTTATTCTACGTAAAGAAGACGTGATGGTCTGCACGAGACGGCGTTCCACTCTGGGAACCCAGACTAGCGCGCAACACAGCGACCGCGGGGTGAGGTTCCGCACTACTGTGTGCCTTTGCATTGGGCGATGTCAGGAAACGCAAAAGGATGGCTGCGGATCGGATTCGTTGTTCCGGGGGGGAACCCAAAGTCTTGGGCCAGGTTGCCAAGAGGCGCAAGACGAGCAAGAGCCTTCGTTCAAGATATTTAAGAGTCCATGCCCGGATCACCGTCTGAGTGAAGACGTTGGGGCCCCTGAAGATCGCCGTCATCGGCGTGGGCGAGATGGGCAGAAACCACGCCAGAATCTATAACGAACTGGAAGGTGCGGAGCTGGTCTCCGTGTGCGATACTGACCCGGTCAGAGGCCGCCGCATTTCCAAGATCTACAAGGTCCCCTGTTTCGAGAGCGCGGAGAAGATGCTGTCCTCGGTTGAGATCGATGCTGTCAGCATCGCCGTCCCAACGGCCCAGCACTACGAAATGACATCCCGCGCGATCGAGAACGGCCTGGATGTACTCGTTGAGAAACCCATCGACCTCTCCGTGGAGCGGGGCAATTCGCTGGTTAGGAAGGCAAGGAATTGCGGCGTCTCGCTCATGGTCGGACATGTTGAAAGATTCAACCCTGCCGTCATGAAGATGAAGGAGATGATCGGAGAGCTCGGACAGCCCACAATCGCGGGGGCCACAAGGGCAGGCCCCCTGCCAAACCGCGTCAGGGATGTCAGCGCCATCGTAGACCTGGGGGTCCACGACGTGGATGTCCTCAGATCGGTGCTAGGCGCAGAGGTCGAAAGGATCTACTGTGAATGCGGCAGGGTGATTCACAAGGACCAGACCGACTACGCCAAGATCCTCATCAGGTTCCGCAATGATGTGGTCGCGTCCCTGGACGTCAACTGGCTCACGCCAATCAAGATCAGACGCCTGGTGGTCCAAGGGCTGGAGGCGATGTTCGAGGTCGACTACATAAGGCAGGAGTTGTATAAGTACGAGATATCCTACGTCGAGGAGTTCTCGGACTTCTCGGATATCCTTCTGGGCATGACCGA
>CAYVLA010000070.1:0-16270 GCA_964452145.1 Hadarchaeota archaeon (SeqCode) | reverse complement strand
AGTACTACCTCTTCACAACCCAACAGGACAAGTGGATGCACGACGCCATACGCGGAGGAGCAGGAGGATTCAATGATGCCAGCGTCTTCAGCATAGTTACCCAGATCCACGAATCCTGGGCCGTTTCGCTCACGCAGCTGGCCTTCCCCAATGATGCACCTGCAGTGGTCGCGCGTGGAGGTGGCGGGGCCAGCCCGGCCAATTTCTTCACCGTACGCGTCAACAGGGACTTCCCGGACCCGGTCCTGACGGCGTACGCCCCATACGGTATTGAGAGAGTCCCGTGCAGCGAGTCAAGGTTCATCATTCCGCGCGACGGATCGCGAGTCATCGCATGGCAGGTAGGCAACTTCCCAGGGCCGCAGGATGTTCCCTACCTGATCGTGTGGGACTACGGCGAGGGCAGGACCATGACGACCGGCGACGCCATGCACAAGGACCTTGGGTTCTTTCGTTACCCCAAGTCCTCGAACGACAACGTATTCGCCCCGGACATTCTGACCAACATCATCCTCTACTCGACGGGGCGGAAGTTGATCGAGGATGTCGAGGTGTTCCATCGCCTCAAGTCCCGTTTCACCGATTTCAGAGCCAGAGTCGCCGTTCTCATCTCGCTGAGCGACTTCATAGACAAACTTGGCGCAAGCACACACAGGATTCAAGAGATAATATGGGAACTCGAGGCCATCGCCCACATGGGAATCGAGCAGTACTTAGACCAAGAGTTTGAGGAATGCGAGGCAACGATGAGCAAGGCGCTGCAGGGCCTTATCGACGCACATGAGACAGCGAGACAACTGAAAGGCGCTGCACTGTTGTGGGTGTACGTCACAGAGTGGCTTGTGATGACTGCCACGTTCATGATCTCTGGCGCCTTTCTCTGGATGCTCATGGTAAGACGGAGCATATACCGACAAGTCGACACCACAAGGCTCACCTAGGGCACCCGACCCCCCCTGGATCGCGTCTGGGAGTCAACCACCAAGGCAGGGTCAGCGAATCCGCCAGTGGTGATAATGGTCGGCGCATCCCGTCCGTCGCTGGGCACCTCTATTCATGGCGGAACGCACCAGCAGAGTCTGAAGCAGTCTGGGGAAGGATTCCCTTCCGGATGAGATAGACGGGAGATGGTCGCTTCCGGAAGCTAGCCGACCGGGTAGTCCCTCACCTTCTTCCAGGCCCCTATCATGGCCATGACGCCCTTACGAGCCCTGGGGGAATTCTCACGTATGTTGTCCACCGGGGATAGAATGAAGCCTCCTGATGGTCCGAGCACCTTCACGGCCCGCGTGACCGCGTCGGTGATCTGATCCTTGCTTCCCGTTTCCACGGTGATGAAGCCGTTGACCCCTCCCCAGAGGCATACCTTGCCTGCCAGCTTTCTCTTCATCAGAGCCAGATCAGTTCCCCTGCCCTGCACGGGATCGACCCCTATCAACACATCAAGCCCGGCATCAGCGAGCATCTCCAGAAGCGGCATCGAACCGCTAGTCATGATGTAACCGAACCTGGCACCTGCCTCGTGGGCCATCTCGATCTCGTCCCTCACGTGCGGGAGTATAAAGCGGCGATACAGAGCAGGAGACCAGAAATCGGTGCCCTCATACCAGCCCCGCCTGATGAACAGGTCGACCCCCGCGTCAAGAAAGACCTTCATCCGCTGCCGGTTCCATTCATGAAGGATCTCAGCCAGCTCGTCAAGGAATTCTGGCTGCCGCACGGCGGCGAGGGCGACGCCCCGGAAGCCGCACAGCCAAGCCGAGGCATCAAGCCCCACTCCACGACCCCCAGTGACCAACAGATCGTGGCTGGCGGCGAACTTCCTGTCATCTTCAGACTTCTCCCTGAATGCGACAACATCCTTCGCCGTGGGAGGAACCAGCAAGTAGCGAAGGGCCTCAAGGTCACCGGGGCCGTCAATCAGGAACTTTCTGGATCTCGGACACAGGTAGTCATCGAGGAAGGGAACGTGATCACCGTACGGCCAGTCCTCGGTCCTGTTGACCACTGTCGTGAGGACTCCGGCCGGCGTGTGATACTCCTTGTGGAGGACAAGGGGATATCTCTCCCCCGGCCTCTCCTCCCGCCATTCGCTCACCTCCACGTCAGGATGGAACCTCACGGGCAGGCCCGGGAGATCCCGGTGCTGCGGTGGACTCTCGGAGGATGGAAGCTGAAGCGCAACCGTGGCATCCAGTCCCATCTCGAGCTGTCTCTCAACGAACTCGTGGTCATCTCTGCACCTGCCCCGCAGCGCGGCGTAGATCATGAAGCATAGCGGAACGTGATCTGCCTCTTCGTGATCAAGCGCAGATAGCATTCTCTCCCTTGACGATAGATGCCTTCGCACGGTGCTCACCTTCATCGACGCACGATACACGGCTGGCTTGAACCTGCCGGTAGAACTGGATCCGCTTATAACTTGGTTGGCGGTCTAGCGCGTCAAGACGAACGGCATAGGCCGAATCCGGCGGAAAGTCCGCTTATGACTGGGTTGGCGGACTAGCCTGCCTGGAATCGAGGCACGGTCCCCCCAATCACAGACCACCATGGCCGGTGGTGCATGGCCACCCATGATTCCGGCAAACACCCGACCCGCCCTCACGATGTCGCGTCGAGAAGTCAGCGGAAAGGCCGAGAAGAGGTGAGACGCGTAGCAGACACATCCCTGTAGAGCCTTCTCCGGACCATGAGGCTCCAGGTCGCGAGACCTGTTAAGAGCGATACTCCGCTCACGACCGACCACTCAACCAGATAAATCCAGAGCAGGGCCCGATCCTTCAGCCTCAGAGCCATCTCCCGAAGGTCGTCGAACTCACGGGCGACTATGTCCATCGACACCGAGGATTCGGCGTACTGCTGGTCCAGATACAGTTGCCTTGCCTCACCAACGCCTCTGCCTATCTCGGCCAAGCGGCCTGCGATCGGGGCCACATTGGCACCGAACCTGTCTATGAAGTCCATCAAGGCCGTGACGTAGCCGCGCGATGAGGCGTAGTCTGAGAACTTGGATCGCAGGCGGTGGACAAGCACCACGTCGTCGGGCAGATCTCTACCGGTGCTGAAGATGATCTCGGCCAGGATCATGTCGGGGGCGTATGGGTTGTACTGGGTATTCCAGTACATGCCGATGAGATCCTGGTGGGTCCATGTCGTCCCGTTCCCGTACCTCCAGTACATTGTATGCGGGATCCAGCCAGGGCTCTTGAAGCCGGGATCGGCTAGCGCGCCCGCATACCCGTAAGCATATGGGCCCACGGAGTAGGAGGTGACCACTGCACCAGGTTTGGGTATCGCGAGATTCGTCCCGTAGGCACCGCCGAACGAGTACTCGACGCCGGCCAGATACTTGTAGGGTTTGAATACGGGAGGCACGTTCTCATTGGTGTTGATGACTACCCTCATTGGGTGTTGGTGCAGAGTGTAGTCGATAGAGACCACCGCATCGGCGTCGTTCGGGAAGGCATCGCTGAGGATGGATTCCGCCCAAGGAATCGAGATGTAGCTGTGCATGCTCATGACGCTTCTCTCCTGCATGCCTCCCAGCCCATCTTCACAGATCGAGTCGTGCATCATCTTCAGCTGTCGATCCGTGAAGACCCAGACCTCGATGCTGTTGAGCATGATGTAGCCAAACTGAATCATCTCCTCGTAGGTGCGAGGGAAGTAGATGCGGACGAACTTCCGTACCTGCTCGCCGGTCCACGAGCTGTCCTGGGCTCTTGCAGGAATGGCCCGGGGATCGGTTAACGGGTCGGCCTCGAGCCATGCAGATGCAAGGTTGATGAGGCCCTCCACCCCGGCCACCATGACCTTGACCGTGCCCGAACTCTGTGCCTTGGCGGGGATGGAGAAAGTGATCAGCAGGACAAGAGCAACCCACAGGATCACCCCGGCCCGATCGTGAATCCCGGAGAATATCCATCTCACCGTCATGGTGACGCTGTCCCATTTAATAACCTATCCGAGTGTCCCTGCCAAGGTGAATCCTATCTCCAGAGCACGATCACCTCGCGTGAGAAGGCCTTTCGCCCTCGGTTGCCTGATTGTGGCTTCGTTGCTCCTTCCGAGAGCAGCATGCCAGCTTGAGTGGGTCAAGTACCAGGGCAATCCAGTCCTTGCAAAGGGGCCCCCTGGAAGCTGGGATAGCCTACAGATCACCTCCTGCACTGTCCTGTGGGAGCAAGGCGTGTACAGGATGTGGTACGATGCTGGCAATGGTTCCGTACATGCTTTGGGTCTGGCGACATCCCAGGATGGATTGCACTGGGACAAAGATCCCCGGAATCCCATCCTTCTCCCCGGACCTGGGGAATACGACAGCGCCTTCATCTTCGGTCCAACCATCCTACGGGATGAGTTCGGTTACAGGATGTGGTACACGGGCATGGACTCCAGCAACTCTTGGACGATATGTCTGGCGACATCCCCGGACGGCATCCGGTGGGCCAAGTACGCTGGGAACCCCGTAATGGTTCCCGGGCCCGACTGGTACGATGGAAGCGGCGTCGCGGATCCATGCGTCATCTTGGATGACGGGGTCCTCAAGATGTGGTACACTGCCTACAATCGCACTACCTCGTACTCAATCGGCTATGCGACCTCCCTTGATGGAATAGCCTGGACCAAACATCACGCCAATCCGGTACTGATTCCATCCCGGGAGGGCGCCGATGCGGTTACTGTGAGAGGGCCCTGCGTGCTGAAAACATCGAGAGGCTACGAGATGTGGTACAGGGGCATCAACGTCAACTGGACCATCTGCTACGCCAGCTCGCATGACGGCATAGCGTGGATCAGGGTTGCAGGGAATCCAGTTCTCCGCGGCAGCCCCGGGGACTGGGATGCCAAGGTGTGGTTCCCGAGGTTGCTTCTGGAGGACGAACGCTACTCCATGTGGTACTGCTCCGACACGCAGGATGAGATCGGGTATGCGTACTCACCGGTTGCCGAGGGCTTCGCACTCCTGACGATATCTGCCCTCTGCATGATCATTGGGGGCCTTGAGGCACGGCCTCGCGATGCGGGCCTTTCACGATCTCGGCAGAGCACCTGATCGCAGATCCCGTGGGGGTAAGGGGTTGAGGCTTAGCCGCGACAAGCTGCACGTGGTCTACCTGCATGGCGTCGATGAGCACGGCCCAATCCATCCGCGGCGCTATACGCTGACACACTCCGACAGGACGGGCGAACTCTTCCTGACCATAGGGCCGGACTACGACCGTGGGCAGATCTCGGGCCTGTACACTCGTTTGATGAGGGATGAGGTGATCGCGGAGTGGAGGATCGATGAGAACGAACCATCTCTGCACGTTCATTGCCATGTCAGCGGGGGCCTTGTCTTCGGCAGGGCTGCTTGGCGGGACCGCATACTGAGAAGGGAGATGCCATTGGTCCTAGAGGCTCTTCGCTGCGGAGACCGATCCCTCTACGACTTGCACCCGGAACTGGATCGGTCAACCATCTGGGTTCACTTCCATTCCACGTCCAACCGACATGACGGGATCGAAAGGTGGGGCACCCTCCAACAGTACAGCCAAGCGTGCGCTTCAGGCAAACCGCAAGCTTCCTGATCGGAACCCGGATCGACTCACTTCTTGAAATCTACGTTGACGTGATACACGTCGCCTTCCATTCTGTACTCGACCCTGTGGCCGAGCTTCTTGAAAATGTGCATCATGCCGGTGTTGGTGGCCAGAACCCAAGCCGTGAAGCCATCGAAGCCTTTCTGCCTTGCGACATCGATCAGGTGCTCCAGAAGCTTGCTTCCCAGACCCTTGTTCTGCCAGTCATCCCTCACCACGAGCGCGACCTCGGCGGTCTGGGTGTTGGGCACGCGGACGTAGCTGCCCATGCCGATAAGGCTCTCCATGCCTTCCTCCTTCACCGTGGCAACGATGTTCATCTCATTCTCGTAGTCCACGGTGACGTAAGGCCATACGCGTTTGAGGGGCATGGCCTTGAGGTATCCGAGGTACCGCTTGACCACAGCCTCCTTGGAGAGGGCATAGAAGAGATGCTGCTTCATCGTGGCATCCGAGGGCCTTATCGGGCGAAGGACCACCTCGGTGTCGTCTTTGAGCTTGATCGTCTTCTCAAACTCGCAAGGGTATTCTATCTCGGGGAACGGAAGAACCTCGGGTGGGACGTAGCTATGCTGTTTGGCCCATTGGAGCAGTTCGTTGCGGAATCTGGGGTGAGCGATGTTCATAAGGGCCAATGCCCGTTCCCGTATTGTCTTGCCTCTGAGAGAGGTGGATCCGTACTCCGAAACGACGTAGTCACAGTCACCCCGGGTCAGGACAACGCCTGCCCCCTCGCTGAGAAGCGATCGAATGCGCGAGATGGTTCCCTCCTTTGCAGTCGAGGGCAGGACGGTGATGGCCTTGCCTCCTTTTGACAGCCTTGCGCCCCGCATGAAGTCAGCCTGCCCCCCAAGTCCGCTGTAGAAGCGATAGCCCAGGGAGTCTGAACAAACCTGGCCCGTCAAGTCGATCTCAAGGGCCTGGTTTATCGCCACCATGTGATCATGTTGGGCGACGACGAACGGATCGTTGACGTAGCTGGATTCGTAGAACTCCACCATTGGGTTGTTGTCGATGAAGTCGTAAAGGCGGCGGGTTCCCATGGCAAAGGAGGCTATGATCTTGCCTCTGTTCAGCGTCTTCTTAGAGCAGGTAACGGCCCCCGCCTCGACCAGATCGACTACGCCCTCGGTCAGCAGTTCGGTGTGTATCCCAAGGTCACGCTTTTCTCTTAGGGAATCTAGAACCGCATCAGGCACGCTGCCTATCCCGATCTGAAGCGTCGACTCATCTTCCACCATTTCCGAGACGTATCTGGCTATCCTCTCCGAGACGATGTCCTGTTCCGGCCGCGGCGACTCCAGGATCGGCTCGTCGTGCTCGACGATCACGTCGATCTCGCTCTGATGGATGAAGCTGTCTCCGAGAACCCGGGGCATATGCTTGTTCACCTGGGCTATCACGAGCTCGGCATGCTCCGAAGCCGTCTTGGTCATCTCAACCGAGACGCCCAAGCTGCAGTAACCGTGCTCGTCGGGCGGCGTCACCTGGATCAGGGCAACGTCGATCGGCACCATGCCTCGGGCGACCAGATTTGGAAGATCGGAAAGAAACACGGGCGTATAGTCTGCCCTCCCCTCCGCGACAGCCTCCCGGGTGTTTATCCCGACGAAGAAGGCGTTGAGTCGGAATCTGCCGGAGTACCTCGGGTTGGCATACGGTGCCACGCCCAGGGTGTGTACGTGCATGATCTCGTTGTCCGCCAGATGGCTACCCAGTTCGACCAGACCGTTGACCAGGTACTGTGGCTCGCCACAGGCTGAACCTATGAAGATGTGATTGCCAGTCTTGATGAAGTCAAGAGCCTCCTGGAGACCAACCCGCTTGTCAGTGTAGGGTCTTTCCCGGAGACGCGTCTCGGACACCTTCTCACCGCTTTGTGCGCATGCTTGGGGGAAATATTAGTTCTTCCATAGGCAAGCTGTTCAGCACGGAATCTCAAAGCACTTCCCATCCCCGAGAACTCGCCACGCCTCACACCTCACTCCTCACCTCACACGGAAAAGAATTATATGCCCCAGCAAGGGGCACGCATCGAGGAATACTTCGACCCCTTTCAGCATGCCCAACCCTGAAGAGGCACCATGATGAAGCTTGAGAGTCTGCTTAAGCCGAGATCGCTGGCCCTGATAGGTGCAAGTCGAGACCCAGCCAAGGTTGGCCACCGGATCTTGAAGAACGTACTGGAGGGCGGATACCAAGGAACGGTCTACCCCATCAACCCCGAGGCAACCGAGATACTGGGACGGAGGTGTCACCCAAGCATCCTTGAGGTTCCGGGCGACATCGATCTGGCCATCCTCTGCGTCCCGGCACGAGTGGTTCCCACAGTGGCAGAGGAGTGCGGCAGGAAGGGAGTGAGATCCCTCGTGGTCATCTCGGCAGGCTTCAGCGAAACTGGCAGGGAAGGCACCGCTCTGGAGCGACAGCTTGTGGACGTTTGTAAGAAGCACGGGATGAGGATGCAGGGACCCAACTGCCTTGGCGTGATCGACGTTCAGACCAGACTGAACGCCTCCTTCGCCTCTTCCAATCCTCCGCTGGGGAACGTTGCCTTCATCTCGCAAAGCGGAGCCCTTGGAAGCACGATTCTGAACTGGGCAATCCATAACGATGTCGGTCTGACCACGTTCGTGAGCCTGGGAAACGAGGCCGACCTCGACGCCGCCGATTTCGTTGAGGCCATGGCCGAGGATGGCAGGACCAAGGTCATAGCCCTGTATCTGGAGGGGGTGAGGAACGGGTCCAAGTTCATCCAGGTTGCGAGAAAGGTCTCCAGACACAAGCCCATCATAGCTCTCAAGGCCGGGACAACGGATGTGGGCATCAGGGCCGTCTCATCGCACACAGGATCTCTGGCAGGATCCGACGCCTCCTTCTCTGCAGCCTTCCGAAAGGCAGGCATCCTCCGGATGAACACGCTCGAGGAGCTCTTCAACCTCATTCTTGCCTTGGAAGCCCAGCCAATCCCCGCAGGAAGAAGCGTCCTCATAGCGACCAACGGTGGAGGGCCGGGCATACTCGCAGCCGATGCTTGCGAGAAGGCGGGCTTGGAACTGCCACTGCTTGAGTACACGGCAATGGAGAAGCTGAGGAGCAAGCTTCCTCCGCAAGCCAGCGTGCACAACCCTCTGGATGTCCTGGGGGACGCTGATGAGGTTCGTTACTCCCTCGCGCTCGATGCCGCTGCGGAAAGCGCCAACATCGATGCGATCATCGTCGTCCTAACGCCTCAGGCCATGACGCCCGATGCCCGGATCGCCCAGGTCGTCGCTGAGGCCGCGGCGAAGTGCCCGTCGAAACCGATGCTTGCAGCGTTCATGGGTCTGGCTGACGCCTCCGCGGCGATCCAGACCCTGCGCAGAAACAACATACCCAACTACCACTTCCCCGAGCAAGCGGCGATGGCATTGGGCTCCATGGTGGAGTACGGTGAGATCGCCAAGAGGAGGCCGGAACGGATACCCGCGGATTCCTCGGCAGATGAAAAGAAGGCACAGAGCATCATTGATGCCGTCCGCAGACAGGGGCGGCGAAACCTCACGATCGAGGAGTCATTGGCCCTGGCCCATGCCTACGGCATGCCCATTCCCAAGGCTCGCGTGGCCACCAGCAAAGATGAAGCAGCAAGAACCGCCGATGAGATCGGCTACCCGGTCGTGATGAAGATCGTCTCGCCCGAGATAGTCCACAAGACCGATCTTGGGGGAGTCGTTCTGAACGTGGGGAGTCGGGATGAGGTCGAGGAGAACTACGACCGCATGCTCCAGAAGATGAGGCTTGCCATGCCCCAGGCAACCATAAGAGGCGTTCTTGTGCAAAGGATGTACCCGGCGGGAAAGGAGGTCATCGTGGGCGCGGTCAGGGACCCGCAGTTCGGGCCGCTGATCATGTTTGGCCTTGGGGGCATATATGTGAACTTCCTGCGAGATGTCTCCTACGGCCTTGCGCCCCTGACGGAGACGGAGGCAAGGCAGATGATACAAGGGACCAAGGCATACGCTCTCCTCAGCGGCGTTAGGGGGCAAGCCCCGTCCGATGTCGAATCGATAGTACAGGTGATGATTCAGCTGTCCCGAATAATGATTCGCTTCGAGGAGATAGTCGAAATGGAGATCAATCCCCTCTTCGCCTACGAGAGAGGATGTCTGGCCGTGGACGTCAGGGCCACCGTGGCTGGAGATAGAGAGATCGGAGGAGAACCGTGATGGTGAGAAGCGTCTACATTGCATCGATAGAGAAGTTGGCGGGGAAGACCCTCGTTCTGCTTTCCGTTGCCTCCAAGGCAAGATCAGCAGGAATGAAGGTTGGCTACTTCAAACCCATAGGCCTGGGGTCCTCGCTCGACCCCGAAGGCAACCTCATAGACGAGGATGTCGAAACGATGAGCCGCATCTTGGACCTGAAGGATCCCCACGATGTCATCTGTCCGATCACCCTGGGCAGGGACGAGTTCTTAGAGGCGTTTGCCTCTGCCAAGCCCGAGGAGCTGATCGAGAAGATAAGGGCCTCATGGAACAGCCTCTCAGAGGGCAAGGACCTGATGCTGATCGAGGGGCCTGATGATCTATCGACGGGATCATTCCTTGGTCTCCACGTGCCCCGCGTCGCGGCCCAGCTGGGCTCAAAGGTCGTGCTCGTCGCACATGCGGCAAGCGACTGGCTGGTGGACGATGTGCTCCAGGCTCGGGACTACTGCGAACAGAACAGATCCCAGGTTGCCGGGGTTCTGCTGAACCGGGTGCCAGGCGAGAAAATGGACAGAATGCGCCGCGTGGTCACCCCGTACCTTGAGGGAAGGGGAATCAGAGTCCTGGGATCCATTCCTGAGGACAAGGCCCTCGGCGCCTTGACTGTCGCGGAGATCTGTAGAGCCATCGACGGAAAAGTCCTTGCCGGGGAGGAGGGAATGGGTAAGACCATACGTAACTACCTTGTTGGCGCGATGACCATGGAGAGCGCCATGAAGTACTTCAGAAGAACCGCCGATGAGCTGGTCATAACCGGGGGCGACCGCACGGACATAATACTCGCGGCCATGGAGGCGGGAGCGGCTGGGCTGGTCCTCACAGGCAATCTGTACCCGAGCATCAAGATCCTGCCCCGGGCCGACGACATGTCCATCCCTTTGATACTGGTTCCCCATGACACGCTCACGACGCTGAACCTCGTGCAGAGAACCATTGGCAAGATCCGCGACGAACGAAGGATCGAGATCGCAAGGAAGCTCTTCGAGAAGAACGTGGACTGGAAGACCATCGTCGGCTAGGCCCATGAAACGGACGCCGCCTCAGCCTGACCGCGAGACTGTCACTACCACAGCTACGGGGCTGTACGCTACCCGCGTAATATTTTTAACAGGCGAAAAGGGTGGCGGCCGATCATGGACTTAGACGAGATCACTCTTGAGCAGCTCAGACCGGAGGAGTTCATAGCCGAGAAAGTTGAAGAGATACGATCGGCCGTGGGGGGTGGATCGGCCATCAATGCACTATCAGGGGGAGTTGACTCCTCGGCCGTCACCATGCTCGGCCACAGAGCGTTGGGGGCCCGGCTTCATACCTACTTCGTTGACTCAGGTCTGATGCGACAGGACGAACCCCAGAGGGTTGTATCTCAATTCAAGAAACTGGGCGTCGAGGTCCGTCTTGTGGACTCCCGCAAGGAGTTCTTCACGGCGCTCAAGGGCCTCACGGACCCGGAGGAGAAGAGGCAGGCCATAACCGACACATTCTACAAGAACGTCTTCAGCAGGATCGTCAGGCAGGACAAGGCCCGCTACCTCTTGCAGGGAACCAACTACACCGATGTTGAGGAGACCGTTGCGGGCATCAAGCGCCAACACAACATCCTCGAACAGCTAGGCATCGATACCGAAAAGGAGTATGGATACAGGGTCCTAGAACCGCTCATCCAGCTCAGGAAGTCCGGTGTCAGATCGGTCGCCAAGGCCCTCGGACTTCCAAAGGACGTGTACGACAGGCCGCCCTTCCCGGGACCGGCCCTTGCGGCCAGGGTCATAGGCGAGGTCACGCCTGATAGAGTCGAGATCGTCAGAGCCGCCACTGCCATAGTCGAGGACGAGCTTTCCGATACCGGGGCATTCCAGTACATGGCCATCCTTCATGAAGACAAGGTCACGGGGATACGCGATGGCAAGAGAGATTTCGGTCTTCAGATAGAGATTAGGTGCTGGGAGAGCAAGGACGCCAAGATGGCTTCGCCCACGAGGCTGCCCCATGAGACCCTCGAAAGGCTTGCCGACACGATCACCTACCGTGTTCCCGGGGTGGTCAGCGTGACTTACAACGTGACCAAGAAGCCCCCCTCAACCATAGAGGCCGTCTAGGAATCCAGCGCTATCTCTCCAGGTTCCCGTGCGGGACGGCCTCACGCCAGAACAGGGAGACGAACAGCATGATGAGCCCGGCGGAAAGAGCCACTGGGACCCAGAAGCCCAACCCCGACCCCTTGCCCATGATGGCCCCCCGCAGGTAGTCCGCCATCTCCAAGGCCTTTGAACCCAAGAGGGCATAACAGAACAGGGGGCCCACAACGGCCACGATCGCCCCGACGGATCTCCATGCCATCTTCCGGGACTGATCCCTTGCGCTACTCTCCGCCTTGCCCAGAACCAGACCCGACAGCTTCTGCTCCGAGGCAACCACGTAGACGAAGAAGATCGAGTAGACCAGCAGGGCCAGAAGGAATGTTAGGGTCATGAACGAACTCAGCAGATCGACCTCGCCCGTCGCCAGAACCTGGGCCCCCAGAGGCACAAGGACCGCGAACGTTGCCAATCCGTGGATAAAGAGTATCCAGTTGCGCGAGTCGGTCGAGGCAAGAGACGACCCCTCGATACCCGGCGTTGACATCAGGCTCACCGGCCAAAGAACTGTCGAAGCAGCGGCGGGCGCCGAATCACCGGTTCTCCGCCCGAGCTTCCGACGACCTTCGGCGACAGGCCGGCCCAGGTAATCCGAGATATGGCATGCGAGCTCCTTTTCCAGATTGGCAAGAACGGAGCGCGTCAAGGAGAGCCTCCTGTTCAGATGGAGTTCGCCGATGAGGAGGCTAAAGGACACAAGAGTTGCCGCCACGGCCATAACCGACCTGATCGGCCCTTCTGCAAGATAGAAGAGCAGACTCAATACGACCAGGGAGGATACCAGAAGGACCAAGCACCACAGCCTATGGGAGTTGCTCTGGAGGAACAGGTCCTTCGTCGTGGAATAAAGGGAGGTCAATGCCTGAAGCCGGCTTTCTTCTATGATCATTCCAAGCCCCCGCATCGGGGAATGTGCCCACTTTCCTGTCTCGGATTTCTCGAGCGACCATAAAAGATGTCCCCTGCTTGCGGCCCATAAGCCCCCCGCCGGGATTTGAAGGTTTTGCAGACATCTGAACAAGGCATTGAAACGCACTGGTTCTCTCGCCACCTGCCGGCCATGTCAACCTTCCATCAGCGTTCAGCCCAATGACCGAGAGTCAAATCTAATAGCGGAGGGACTCGACAGCCAGGCATGCCTAGGTCCAGACCGAGAAGGAGGAGGGACTGCTTCTTTGGGCTTCACTTCGATCTTCACCCGGGCAAGGCCGACACGGAGCTGGGGAAGGACCTGACCGAGGAGATGGTTGACCGCCTTCTCTCCAAAGTCAGACCCGACTACGTCCAGTATGACTGCAAGGGCCACCCGGGCTATGCGGGCTACCCGACGAGGGTGGGGACTCCGTCCCCAGGAATCGTGAGGGATTCCCTGGCAGTCTGGCGCAAGGTCACCGGGAAACGCGGCGTCGGTCTCTATGTGCACTATTCGGGTGTTTGGGATTCGGTTGCGATTGAGAAGCATCCGGACTGGGCCAGAATCGATGCCGAGGGGAGACCTGACAAGGACTCCACAAGCACTTTCGGACCGTACTGCGACGAGCTCCTCATACCCCAGATGAAGGAACTCATCGATCTCTACGATGTGGACGGCGCCTGGGTGGACGGAGACTGCTGGGCAGTCAAACCGGATTTTGGTCCCGCAGCCCGGACGGCGTACAAGCAACGGAAGGGCCTCGACAAGATGCCCACCAACTCCGCGGATCCGGGCTGGCCCGAAATGTTAGAGTTCCAGAGGGAGGCCTTCAGGCAGTACGTCCGCAGGTACGTGGACGCACTTCACGAGTACAAGTCCACCTTCCAGATCGCCAGCAACTGGCTGTACACGAGCCTCTCCCCCGATCCCCCCACCGTCCCGGTGGACTTCATCTCAGGGGACTACTCACCCGGCGACTCGGTGAACACAGCAAGATTGAATGCACGCTACATGGCATCCACGGGATTGCCGTGGGACCTGATGGCCTGGGGCTTCAACAAAGGAAGGGACTGCGGCTGGTCCCTCAAGACCCCGATCCAGCTCAAGCAAGAGGCCTCGATTGTCCTTGGGCAGGGCGGAGAATTCCAGATCTACTACAACCCAACTAGGGCCGGTTGGATCGACGACTGGATGATCAAGATCATGGCGGAGGTGGCGAAATTCTGCCGCGCACGCAAAGCCCTCTCCCGCAGGACTCAAACCGTGCCCCAGGTGGCTCTCGTCCTATCCAGATCGAATCTCTATGGGAGGAGCGATCGCCTCTTCGGGGGCTGGGACGATCTGATGGCCCCCATCAACGGCATGCTTCATGCCCTCCTCGAGCTCCACTGCTCGGTGGACGTTCTTGCCGAACACCAGCTTGTCCCCAAATTGGATCAGTATCCGTTAGTGGTCCTACCCGAATGCGTCGCTATTGCAGAGGATTTCCGTGGCTCCCTCATGGAATACGTGGCCCGCGGAGGCTCGCTTCTTCTGGTGGGTGCCGAGGTGACAAACATGTTCGAAGACTACCTCCTTGTCGAATTCACGGGGCAACCCGCAGACAGGCAGAACATGTATCTGCAGGCAGAGGGATCTCTTGCTTGGGTGGGTGGACTGTGGCAGAGGGTTCAACCCGGAGATTCCCGCATCCTCGGCTGGGGTTATCCCTCTTCGGACACAAGAGGGGAGAGGATCTGTGCGGCGGCCATGAACGATCACCACAAAGGATCGCTGGGATCGATCTTCGGCCCCTTCGGCACTGTCTACCACCGCAGCCATAACCCGGTGGCAAGGCGCTTCCTTCTTGGCGTCGTGAAGAGGCTGTTTCCAAGACCCATGGTCGAGCTGCGTGGCCCGCCCTGTGTCGATGTGTCCCTGAGGCGGAAAGACGGAAGACTGCTGGTCCATCTGAGCAACACGGCCAACATGCAGGTCGCGCCTGAGTACCCGATCACGGACTTCGTCCCACCACTGGGGAGGATGACGGTGAGAACCAGAACAGATTCCGAGGCGGACGAGGCGTTCTTGGAGCCGGGCCACCAACGTTTGGCTTCGCACCGGACCAGGGAAGGACTACAGATCGAGATTCCATCTCTGCATCTGCATTCCGTTGTCAGCCTGTTGCCGTGAAGCCCTGTGTCTAAGATACATTTTAACACCCACCCCCCGAGTTGGGGCGTCTGTGAGAGTAGCCTGAGAGTAGCTGGAGAAGCTTGAACGTGACCCCGCCCGTATCTCCGTGCCCATTCCCGGACCGATGCAACTGTCCGATACCGTCCCTGCGGTCCGTGGTAGGGACGCATTTCTGGGAACCTTAGTGAGCGATCGCTGATGAACCTCCTTGACGTTCCGCTTCTGGCGCTGTCTTTCATCATGGTCTTCAAAGGTGCCGACCTGCTAGCGGATTCGATCTGGGGCATATCGCTAAGGAAACACATCTCGGCCGGGATGCTAGGGATGGTCCTAGCCGGCCTGATGACAACCCTGCCCGAACTCACGGTGAGCACCATGGCCAGCGCCCTCGGAGACGCGGGGATCTCAGTCGGCAACGCCATAGGCTCGACGATCTTCAACGTTCTTGGGATAATCGGCATATGCGGGCTGATCCGACCTCTGAGTTTCGACAAATCCTTTCTACGCTACTTCGGACGCAACGTGCTTCTTGTCTACCTTGCCTTCTACGCGCTCGCCCTGGTGGGCAGATCACTTGGAGCAGTCGATGCAATCATTCTGCTCGTTGTGCTTTGCGCATCGATAACCCACAGCTACCGTCGCCGGTTCGTAGGGGCCCCCACCGCAAGCGCACCACGTTCAGGAAGCCTCGCCCGCGACCTGGCCTACATACTCGTTGGGGGTGCCGTACTTGGATCGGGTTCCTACCTTCTCATTCATGCCGCCACATCCATAGCGTCGGCCCTGCATGTGCCCAAGTTTGTGATCGGCCTTTCCCTCGTGGCCGTGGGGACCTCAATCCCCGAGTTCGCAACCGGACTCACATCGACCATGAAGCGAGTCGAGGAGATATCCATCGGAAACGTGTTGGGGGCAAACGTCTATGACGTCACCTTGGTCTTGGCGTGCGCCACGCTGGTGAACGTGCTCGTCCACGGAGAAGCTCTCACCGCTGAGGGCTCTCTCGCCTTCTTCGATCTGCCCGTGATGATCGGCGCCGTCCTGCTGCTGATGATAGTGGGAAGGAATGGCATCATCTCAAGACGGGCCGCCGCGATGCTGGTGGTACTCTATGCCGTCTACATCCTCGTGACCTTCTCGGGCATTGTGCCGACAGCATGATCCCATCGGCCGGTAGCATGATCCCATCGGCCGGTAGCATGATCCCAT
>CAYVLA010000069.1:0-16398 GCA_964452145.1 Hadarchaeota archaeon (SeqCode) | reverse complement strand
TGGATCATGCTGGAGGAGGCGCCTCCGCCCATCCCTATCCTGTATGCGGGCCCCCCGATCTTGACCACCAGCATCCCTTTCTGGGGAATCCCCTTCTCGACGTGTCCTGCATCGATCTGGCCGACCCCCCCTGTGAACATGATGGGCTTTATCCATTCGCGGCGTTCTCCATCCGGCATCTGCAGGCCGAAGGACCGCGTGTAGCCCTGAATCACAGGTTCGCCGAATTTGTTGCCGTAGTCAGAGGCGCCATTGCTTGCCTCTATCTCGATCTTCAGCGGAGAGGCCAGGTTGGCGGGGTAGATGAACGTGGGGTTCTCCCATGGGAGTGGATAGCCGGGGATCCTGAGGTTGCCCACGCAGTAGGCAGCGGTTCCTGCCACTATGAGCGATCCCCTCCCTGTGGCATGGCCATCCCTGATCCGGCCCCCTGTTCCGGTCTCGGCCCCGGGGAAGGGGGCGACCCCGCTGGGGAAGTTGTGGGTCTCGGCCGTGAAGGTGATGTGGTATTCGGGATCCGCTTCCACGAAGGGATTGGGTCTTCCCGGCTTTGCGGGCAGTATCGTTCTTACCCTGTAGCCTCTTATCGCGCTGGAATTGTCTCGGTAAGCTATCACGCTGTTCGATGGCTTGGCTGTGAGAGTGCCCCTGACCAGATCCATGAGTGAATGGGGAGGTTCCGCCCCGTCGATTCTCAGTCGCCCCTTGAAGAACCAATGCCGCGAGTGTTCACTGTTAGATTGGGCGATGTCGAAGCATTCGACGTCGGTGGGATTCCGTCCCAACTCCTCGCCGAAGAGCCTTGAATAGTAGTCCAGATCCCAGTCGTCGAATGCCAGGCCCAACTCGCGACTGATCCGTGCTAAGGCCGCCTTTCCCTCCTGTATCAAGGGAACCTCGCGCACGGGTTCGGGGATCGCTCCCGTCTCGAAGGTCTTGAGGCCATTTTCATAGGGGCATTCGGTCATTCTGTCGTGCAGTAGGTCAAGTATCCCGGTCCTCTCGGGTTCGCCAAGATGCTGTGAGATGTCTAGGAGGTATCTTCTCGATCGCTCTATCCGTCGGATGTTGCTCAACCCGCATGAATGACACACCGACACGGCGTTTGTCGACCATGCTGTGGTGAAGCTCATTCGGGGGCCGACTTCCAACAGATGGCCTTCGCCCTTCAGATGGGTCTTCAGACCGAAGTTGCGTGGTTCGAAGGTCTCCGCGAGAAGCCATCTGAGCATGCCGGATTCGGTGGCTGACAGGGGGCGGTCGGATAGGACGTTGTAGCAGTACTCCGTTCTCAATCCTTTCACCCGACCGGCAGTAAGGCCGGCCATTGTCCGAATCAGGTCGGCTTCTTCGGAGTACCGCAGAATGGGAGTCCGATAGTAATGCGAAAGGCCCATCGCAGGGCCGCTTCTCCAGCTCCTTCATAAGGCTTATCTCTCCTGCTTTGCCTTCGTTCCTATAGATCAGAGCAGCGGGTTGCCTCCGGGCCGCATCCAGCCCTGGATCTGTATCCATTTATCTTGGATTCGGGAGTATTCGCTGGGGTAGGCAAATGCCACCAAAGGTGGCCCTCGTCAAGGGGCCCAGATCTCATGAGACGGTAGTGAGGGCCGTGGAGCTATCAGGAGGGCTTGATCATCTCAGGGGAAAACCCGTCCTCATCAAGGTGAACTTCATCTGCGACCTGACTTGGAGGACGGGGGCGACGACGGACCCCCTCGTGGTCGAGGCACTCGTCCACGCCATCCGGAGGGTGAACAGCGAGATCATGGTCGTGGAGAGCGATGCGAACATGACCAGCTGCGATGTGGCTGCGAGAGCCACCGGAATGCTAGATGTCTGCAGAAATAACGACGTGCCCTTTCGGAATCTTGCGCGAGAGCGGGAAAGGGTCGTGCTCAGGCCCGAGCATCCCGAAGCTCTGAGGACCATCAAGGTCCCCAGGATCGTTGCTGAGAGCCACATAGTGGACGCGGCCAAGCTTAAGACCCATAAGTCCACGAAGGTGACCCTGGGGATGAAGAACCTCTTCGGCCTTCTTCCCAACAAGTGGAAATTCCGGTACCATCGCAAAGGCATCAGCAAGGTCATAGTGGACATAAACAGCGTGCTGAAGCCGTCGCTCGTGGTGATCGACGGATTCGTCGGCATGGAGGGACCCGGACCCGTCAAGGGTTCGCCGGTCAGAATGGACCTAATCATAGCCGGCCGGGATGTTGTGGCCACAGACATCGTCGCAACTAGGGTTATGGGCCTCGACCCGCATGAGGTGATTCATATCAAAAAGGCGGTCGAGAGGGGGCTTGGATGCTGGGAATATGACGTCGTGGGAGATCGCATCGAGGATGTGGCTCGGTCTTTCAAGATCCCCTGAGACCTTCCGGTTCATGTCCTGTATCAGAACTCGGCCTTGATTGATTCCATCGCCCTAATGTCTCCCTCCGATGGCTTGAGGGATTGCACGAACCTCCTTAGATCAAGCTCCAGGGACCTAGCTATCTCGGGGTGTTCGTCGATGAGGTTCTCGCGTTCGGCCAGGTCCCGGTCTGGCAGCCAGTTCCCTGGCCTGGGGGGCACAAACTCGGATTCGACCTCGTAGAGCTCAGGCCGTCTTCCGTCCTCCGACGGCTTCGGATACCCGATCCCCCATGTGTATGGAGCTTTGCCGGCGAGCCAGAGGTAGAAGCTCCATTTTGTGTCCCTGATGCTCCATGAGCGTCCGTAGTGGCCGCTTATCCCGAAGCCGGGTGCCGCTATCTCGCCTCGGGCAATCCCTAGCAGGCTGTTTCCCTGCACGGTTGGAGGGATCGGAACCCCGAGAATATCCAGGATCGTCGGCATTATGTCCGGCATCGAAACGAACTGCTTTACGCGTGTCCCGCCCGGCTCCGTCCCATCGGGTGGACGCACGAGGAGGGGGAAGTGGGATAGCTCCTCGTACGGCCACGGTCGGACCTTCTTCACGATTCCGTGCTCGCCCAACGGCTCGCCATGGTCCGACAGGACGATCATCGTCGTGTTGTCAAACAGGCCCAGATCATCGACCTTCTCTACGAGATCCCCGAACCAACGATCGACCAGGCTGACCTCACCCGCGTACTGGGATCTGTAGTGGCGCAGCTCGGGAAGGCTCCAGTCATTCGCTAGCCCACCCGCCCAGATGATAGGGGGCCCCTGGTATTCGTCGACTGGGTACATCTCGCTGTAGGGAACGGGAGGGTCCCACGGCTCATGGGGATCGAAGCTGTCGATCCATAGGAAGAGGAGGTCGCTTCTGCCGCGATCCTGCTGGTCCTGAAGCCAGTCTGCGGCCGCGGTCATGGTTTGGGCGACGAAGTGATCCTCCTCGCCCTTCCAGTGGTGTATGTTTCTGAGGTACTGGGCTAGGTTGTCTCTTGCCTGCTGGTCGCTCTGACCGGGATACGCCGCCTTCCAGTCCCTTTCACTGAATGCCTCCACATCGACGCGAATCGCGGGGTCGACTATGTAGGGATCGGTCTCCTGCCCCCTTATCCAGGTCACGCTGTCGAAGCCCCGGCAGAATCCCATGCGCGGTTTGTGCATGTGGTAGGTGTCCGCGATCAGAGCGGAACGGCATCCCTTATCCCAGAGGACCTCGGAAAGCAAGACATCCTCCTTCTCCAGCGGCTGCCATCGTCTGAAGGGAAGGGTGTATCTGCCGGTGAAGAGCGAAGTCCGTACAGGGATCGTCGGCAGGCCTTCTGCATATGCCAGATCGAAAACCATGCAGTCGGATGCGAAGGAGTCGATGTGGGGCGTGCTGATCCATGTGTTGCCATAGCAGCCCAGATGGTCTCTTCTCAGGCTGTCAAGCATTACGACTATGACGTTCATCGTCAACCCTCATTCGAGTGGAGATGGGTCCAGCCTCCAGCCCAGCCCTGGGTAGGTACATGTCAAGTCGCCGAGACTATGGTCAAGCCCGGCACGGCACGTACGTACCAGCGCTTCAGCTCCTCGTCGGTGGGTTTGACGCCGCCGGGGCGACCACACAGGAAATCCACCACAACGCGGGGCGCTCCGGCACGGATCACCTGGGTCTTGAACCAACGCCGAAAAACCTGGGAATCAAGCATCATCCTCGGCCCCCTGATGCCGGCGGCATCGAAGGCCCTCCGAATGAGGGACACCATGGCTTGAGGGGTCATCGAGGAGCCGCTCTCATATGCGAATACCGGCGTATGGTCGCATAGCAGATCCCCTCGATTCCTCCTCTCCTCCAGATAGGACTCCACCGCCTGCCTAGCCTCGGCGGTCATGTATGAGATTCGCCACCGGTGGGGGCGAAGCGTATCTTGTATCTTGACTGCCGGCGGGGTCTCGGACAATTTCAGATCGGCCACGCGGAGACGGACCAGCTCACCCACCCGCATTCCGGAGGAAGCCAGAAGGAGGACGGAGGCCCGAGTCTTGGACGAGCAGATCCGGATCACCGTTGCCAGCATTTCCTTTGAGGGAAGCCTGTCGTGGACGGGTGCCAACGTGTGGCGTCTTTCCGGATGTCTCAATCTGGGATGCAAGACTGCACCTATCCCTATCACGGTCAAGCGGGCCATTCTTAACTGCTACCCACCCCGGGGCCTCATCGGGATCATATGTGCACGAGTTCGTATGAGCGACTGCCCAGGCCGGCGGACTCGGCCAACGCCAAGAAACCCCTCCAGTCGATCTTGGGGCGGACTGCCGCAAGCCTGTCGTCGGCCGAGGAGAGTTTCTGCATCGAGCCGCCGGGATAGGTGGGATGTCGATTCAGCATATCGGCGGCGGCTGCGTCGACTGCCACGGGGTCTAGGCTGGAAAGGAGGCCAAAATCCGTTATCACCGGATACTCGCTTCCAGCCGCGCAGTCGCACTCCTCGGTCACATCGTAGCCAAGGTTCAGGAAAACGCTCTTGCCAGGCTCAAATGTGGAGAGAACCGCCTGGGCCGCGTCCACGGCCCCCCTTGCCACGTCCTCGGACAGGGCGCTCCAGCTCACCCTGACGGCTCCATGTTCACAGAACGCTATGCACTCGGCGCAAGAGACGCACCTGTCCAGATCGAACCTCGCCTTCGCTTCCTCGAGCTCGATCGCCCCGGTGGGGCAGTGGCGGACGCAGATCCCACAGCCGGTACACCTGGCGGCGTCGAAGCGGGGTTTGGCCCTGGACGCGTGCATGCGCATCTTGGCCTCCTTGTCGGTGCACCCCATCGCAACGTTCTTGATGCTGGCAGCGGGCAGAATATCCGGATGCATGGTCACATGGCTCAGGCCGATCAGCGCATCCGCCTCGTGTATCAATGGGGCAACTCCGACCTCGTCGAGCTTCAGCGGGTTCCTGACCCTCACCTTGATCCCTCTGCTCTTCAGGCCGTCTGCGATCAGGACCGGACATCCCATGGTCTCGGCCGAGAAGCCGTGCCTTGCCGCCGTCCGAAGGTAGTCGAAGAGGGTCCCCCTCCTGCGCCGGTACAGGGTCGTTGAATCCGTCACGAAAGGCTCAGCGCCCTGGGATTTGACCCAATCGGCCACGGCCCGGACGATAGCCGGCCTGATGTATCTGACGTTTCCCTCCTCGCCCATGTGTAGCTTTATCGCAACCGCATCCTGTTTCCCGGGGGAGAAGCCCGAGGAAGCTAGGTGCTTGAGCAGGTTGGGTAGGAGCTTGGAGACCCCTGACGAGTATACCGTCGACGCCATCTTCTGCATCCCTTCGGCCCCATGAGGCGCTCACGCTACGCGTCGTATTGCTTCTGCTCATCTTGCCGGAGATTGGTGCAAGCTTAGCTCATCTTGGGGACGGGCCTAGACCCTGTACACGGTGACCTGTTTCCCGAATTCCTTGGTCTCGTAGATCATCTCGGCCTTGTCGCCGGCCCAGGTGCCCTCTCCCTCCACCTCGAATCGGTGGATATCCCTGGCCCCGATCACGATGTCGTCCTCGATCTCGAGCTCGTCCACCGTCACGGTCCCGTCCCAGTGAAAGGCCCGGAATCTGATGATGCTGCCCCTGGGAAGGGTCACGGACCTGTTCACGGTGTTCTTGACCTGCACTATGTACAGGTCCTCCATATTCTCGATCGCATGGACCTCCAAGGCTGCCATGGGTCTTCACCTGGTATCTGTTATCGCGGCGCACGGGATAAAAAGCTTTGCAGCTTGCTAGCCCATGATCTCGCCACTCGGCCACATACCGTGCCTCTTCACATCGTAGATGAACAGCACGTACCATATGAGGCTGGTCGGGATCATGACCTGGCCGACGGCCTTGTACGGGGTCACAAGCCACAGGGTAATGCCCGTCCCTAGGAAGGTGCCCGCAAAGCCTATCAACAGGGCGAAGACCATGTCCCTTGCTATCCATTTCTGCATCCTGTTCCACCTCACAGTCCGCTCGTGGCCGCCCGTTCCAGCTCCTCCACCTGTAGCTTGATGTGGCCCCAGAATCCGGGAGGCCTGGTCCGTCGGTAGTAGTCCATCAGCACGTCCGGGGATGAGGGCGGCAGAATCCAGACCAGCAGCATCGCCGGGAACCACGAAAGCACCATGATGATCCACATCAGCGTGTATACAGGGTATTGACCCTCGAACACGTTCATGATGACAATGTTGATGGGATAGGCCACTAGGCTGGTCAGAAGCGCGATCCACCCTCCCCATCTCCACCAGTAGTAGGTGGCAAGGCCGCCGATGGCGTGGCCTGCGTTGAGCGTGGCCCACCAGAACATCACCGGGACGACTTGGTAGGTGTAGTAGGCGTACATCATGCCTAGCGCACTGGATGCCAGAAGTGATATCCTGGTGATCCAGATATAGTGCCTGTCTGACTTGCCCGGGGCAACCAGCCTTCGGTAGAAGTCGTTGGCGAATGTGCCTCCCTGCCAGATCCGTCCGACTTGGGCCGTGATCAAGACGGGGGTCAACCAGACCCCGACGAAGAGCCCCATCAGACCCGACGGCAGCAGGATTCGCACAAGCTTACCGAAGGCCAGTTCCTCGAACGCGATCTCAGGGAAGTGTACCATCGTTGCCAGAGCCATGGGGATGAATATCAGCGCGCCCGGCCACCCGAGCATGGAGGTACCCAGGGTGTTCCCGACCAGCGCGTCGTCCTCGCTCTTCGCCCCTAGGACGCCCCAACCGCCCATGGGACCCCAGCCAGAGATCAGGTAGAAGGCCCAGCCTCCCAACCAGAGGCCCAGGGGCCAGTCCTCGGTGAAGCCCAGTATCCGCAGGTTGTAGGGGCTGCCCCACGCCTGGAAGGAGGAGATGATGCCCTGATACCCACCGGCCGTCGTCCATGCGAAGTACGTCAATAAGCCGTACATCACCATGATCAGGGGATAGAGAAGAAGGCTGGTCCACGTTATGCCCCATATGCCGGCGAGAACTGGTAGGAGCCATGCCCCGATGTAGAGCTGAATGGCAGCCCAGAGCATATCGTTGATGCCGGCAAGCTGATACATGGCCTGTCCGACGAGCTTGGCGCCCATCCCTAGGCCGATCGGCCCCCCGACGAACATGCCGTGGAGCGAGCTGTATCCCCTTAAGAAAGCCCCCGGCTTTCCGCCGAACCTCAGGTCGAGCCACTGGTTCTCGGTGATGGCGCCCGTCCTGTAGTACACACGGGTATTGAAGTAGGACTTGGCACCACCGTAGGGGACTCCGACGCTGAATACGCTGAGTAGACCGTACTGCGAGATCTTGGTGATCATCACGATGGGCCCGGTGGGGCTGACCTGGGCAACGCTGGCAATGCCGACGTACCACCAGGGGAATCTCTTTCCTCCGATGATGTACTCCATCCACGTGCCTCTGGAGTACCTGGAGCCATAGAAGGCAACGAACAGGATGATGACGAGCCAAAGCGCAGCGAGGATGATGTCCAGTGCGCTCATCTGCCAGACAATTATGCCTTGGAACAAACGCACACCTCAGATAGTAACCGCTAGTAGAATGGGGGGGCCGTCCGGCGTTTTGTATATAAATGTTTTGCAGAGACCCTTTTTGGGTCGAAACGTCATTCTCCGAGGCTTTCGCAGGATAAGGAGTCCAGATAGGCCACTATTTTGCAAAGCAGGTTAAAAGAGGACTCTAAATCTGTTTGTTTGAGATGCTGGGCCGAATCTTCCTGCGTATGTTGAGCAGGGTTTTCGCCACCGGAGGTCAAGAACAGCGTCGGAATGCCTGCCTGATAGAATGACCAGTGATCGCCCCACGGGGTCAGAGGCAGGTCGGAGAACACCCCCCTGAGAGGTGGCAGTGAGGCAAGCCGTCGATCGCTGCACCGCACCTGCACTTCCCTGCCCAAACCCAGGCCATCCACGCTTATGGCAACGGCGAACTCATCCTTGTGTCGGGAACACAGCTCCCTGGACCCGAAGAGTCCATATTCCTCAGCCCCTGTGAAGCACAGGGCGACCTGTTTCACGGGTCGGTGACGGGTAAGCCACCCGGCCAGGTGAAGCAGCGTGGCCACGCCCGAAGCGTTGTCCCAAGCGCCCTCGCTCCAGCTATCGCAATGCGCGCAGAGCGCTGTCCCGGGACGTTTGCCCCCGGACCTCCACACCGTGTTCATGGACAACCCCTGGGATATCGCACTTTCGGTCCTGAGGCGGAACCCATCTTCGGTCGTTGCGAGATCCAGCAGCCTCCTTCCATCTAGATAGCTCATGGCCACGGCCGGGATCGTGCCTGGGGTTCTCTTGCGAATGATTCCCATCGGGGTTGGGTGGCCGGGTTCTCCCAGGAGGATGAAGGCAGTGGAGCCGGCTTGGCACGCGTTCCTGTACTTCTCGATTCTGTGCAGGAACCCGGCAGAGGATTCCCACGTTGATGAGCAGACAGCCATCAGCCCTTTCCCCGAGCGGCACTCCTCCTTCGTCCCTCCTCCGCACCAGGCGACACCGCCCTCCACGCAGCCTGAAGGAGAGTAGCCCAGCTGTGTCACGGGAAGCTCCAGATCCCCGGGCCACGAGAGAAGCTGTTGGTGCAGCGGCGTCCAGTTCTTGAAGCCGAATCCGTCGACCTCGGTGGCACCGTGGTTCAAGCGTTGCAGACGGTCCAATACAAGATCATGGCAGGCCTTTTCTGCCTCGGATCCAGGGAGCCTCGGCCCCAGCCTGCATATGTCCTGTACGTCGCGCAGGATTCCCGATGCTTCTCCGTTTGATTGCCTCATCAGTAGAAGAGCTGGACGATGAATATGAGTGAAAGGAACATGCCCAGTATGACAAGAAACGCCAGATTGCGCCTCCTCTCCTTCTGGGCGGAGGCGAAAAAGGTCTGTTCGCACTCCGGGCTGCAGAACTGCTCATTCCTAGAGATGGCTCGTCCGCACCCGAGACAGTGTCTGTGATCATCGACCAAGGCCACACCCGATGAATGTTCAGCCAGCGCGTATTAACTCTTATGAAAAAGTGGTGGAGTGAGCGGGGGGAGCGCTTATGCCAGCTTGGCCGTGGAGGTCAAAAGGGTCTTACTGGGGACCAGAGGCCAGACCAAAGGCATGGGGCCCAGATCTTTCTTGTCATCGCGAGTTCCGGACGGGATGGTTCTGGTAGGGAAGGGTGTCTTGGCCGGGTTGGATAAGGTCCTTCTAGACAGACCGGTCTGAATGGCGGGTGGTGACTTGGCTGACAGGTTTGGGGCCAGGGGGGCATGATGCTTGTGAGCCCTAGCTCGGATCTTCGTTTCTGGTCGGTGGCTAGTAGTTGGATGAGCTTTCCATGGAGATGTTTCTCTGGGAGCTCTGGGATCGTTTCTCGAGCGAGGGCGAACGGCCAGACGTCTGCCCAGCCAGAGCAGTTTAAAGCAGGGCTCGGAGAGGACGTCGCATGACAGGCCAGCCGGAGGCCGGAGTGCCGATGGAGGGCGGTTGGGGTTCCTCCTTGGTCGGCGTAGCCCTCACAAGCCTATCCCTTCTCATGATGGGCTTCATGGCCCTTTTCCCGCAATCAAGCGTGGAGGATTTCGCTCTGAGCCTCATAACCGCGGCATGTCTGCTGGGAAGCGGGGCCATCATTCTCACTCTGGTCAGCGACTACGCTCTGATACTGTCCTCAGCCGGTATCTTCCTCCTGTTGCTCTTCTGGCGTCTCAGGAACCTTGATCCGACCTGGTTGCTGGTTCTCTCGTTCCTGTGCTTTGTGCTCTCACTGGTCGTTCACAGGGGCAGCCTTTCCCGCAGAACCAAGGGCAGGCGTACAGGCAACCGTCGGGGGGCTTCTAGAGGCTGAGGACGATTCTCGGAATCTCAGCGAGCCCCGTAATGGTGAAGTCCGGCGCCTCACTTGCATCCCTCGGGTGCATCCGGGCGAAAGGTCCCCTTCGAAGCCAACAGGAATGGATTCCGGCTCTCCGAGCCCCCTTGACGTCGACGGAACAGATGTCTCCCACCATGAGGCACTGCCCGGGGGATGCCCCGAGCTGGTCAAGGGCGCGATGGAAGATCGCCGGCTCCGGCTTGTTGACACCAACGTCCTCGGAGTAGACCTGGACATCGACGAGGTCATCGAGGCCCAAGCTACGGACCTTGGAGGTCTGCTGATCTCGGATACCATTTGACACTATCGCCGCGGACCGGCCCAGCTTCCGTACCTCCTCCAAGGCCGGCCTTGTATCTGGGTAGGGCTGGATGATCGAAAGGAAACGATCCGAGAAGCTGGTGAACAGTCGCTCCGCAAGGGCCTCGTCATGCCTCCTCCCCACCCTGCCCAGCAGACCCGAGATCCTCTGGCGCAGGTCAAAGATGGACGGATCAAGGGGCTTTGATCTGTACAAATCCTGCCTTGTCTTCAGGTATGCAGCTCTGCAAGACCTCACAGGGATCTTGAGGGCCTCGGCCGCCATCTCGTATAGATAGGCCTCCGACCCGGAGACATAACCCTTGTAGTCGAACAGCGTATCATCGAGGTCGAGGAAAACGGCGCGTATCATGTCGGACTACCGGCTTCGCCGGCTCCTGTCTGCTCCCAGTCAGAGCCGATCAGGACGACGTTGTTGCCCCTTATGAGCAACTCTTCGCCCTTCACGCTGATTTTGAGGTTCATGTACTGGTCGAAGTCCAGCAACCTTCCGATGACCTCCGTCCTATCCACCAACCTGATCAGAATGTCCATGTTGGCCATTTCGGACAATACGTCCAGAGGCTGATCGTGTCTGTTGTTCCTCGTCTTCTGGTTCTTCACCATCAAGCTCTCTCCTCGATGCGCTCCTTGAGCGGGCAACCCATGTTGAAGCAGAAGGTCCACGGCCTCCTCTTGGGCCTGTACACGCTAATCAGGGGCTGACCGCACCCTTGGCACTTCCTACTGGTCACGCTGAGCCGCCCGAGCTGGGGGACGGGAGCCGAGAAGCTGCAGCCCTCCGAGTATCCCGAGCAGCCGATAAATCTCTTTCCGGTCTTCCTCGAGGTGATGAACCTCAGGGTCCCTCCGCAATTGGGGCAGGGGCCGATCTCCCTTGCCTTTGCCCCGGCCTGCGTGGAAGCCTTGGCCAACTCCTCCCCTATCCTGCCTTCCATCTCTTGGAACCTCTCCAGGATCTCCGTTAGGGTCGACCTGGCCTCCCCTAGCACCGCGTCAATCGTCGTTCGTCCCTGCTCTATCCTCTCGGTTTCCGCCTCAAACCTCGCGGTTAGGGATTCGGACAGTAGGCCCGGACAGTATCTGGACAAGGTGTCGACAACGGAAATGCCAAGCTCGGTTACCTCTATGCTTCTGCCCATGACGTAGCCCCGCTGGTAGAGGGTCTGAACGATAAGGGCCCGAGTTGCCTTCGTTCCAAGGCCCCTCTTCTCCATCTCCTTCACTATGGAGGCCTGCGTGTACCGGGCAGGAGGCTGGGTTGCCCCCTCGATTACGCGCAGATCTAGGACCTCGACCTCTTCCCCGACCTCCAGATGCGGAAGGGTGGTCTCGTCAAACCTAGCATAGGGCCTGTAGAAATCGATCCAGTTCGCCTCCAGGGTTCTATGACCGGATGATCGGAACCGATGGCCGGCAACGTCGAGAAGCACATCCTTGGATTCCCGCTTGGCTGGAGGCGCGAAGGTCGCCAGGAACCTTCGGCACACCATGTCGTAGAGCTTGCCCTGGTCGGTTCTTAGATGCCTGGGCATGTTGCCCGTGGGGAAGATCGCGGGATGGGCTGGATCGGTCTTGGGTCCCTCCCTCGGCTTGAGGTGTCCCTGGGACAGGAGCCTGTCGCAAAGCTCCGCATACGCGTCCTGGCCGGCGATCTGCGATATCCTCTGCCTGTAGCCTATCGTCGGAGGCATCTTCTGAGAGCTGGTTCTGGGATAGGAGATCAGAGCGGCCTCGTAGAGAGCCTGGGCGATGTCCATCGTCTTGGCGGGCGTGAAGCCGAGATAGCGGTAGGCCTCGATCTGGAGTGAGGTGAGGTCAAAGGGTGAAGGCGGCCGTATTGTAGCGATCCTTGTCTTGGAGCTGGCGACTACAGCCGGCTCCCCCCGGCAGTCCGCCAGGATCCCTTCGGCTTGAGCCTGCTCCCAGATCCTTTCGGGGTCGTATCTGGCCGTGAAATCAGTGCCCTCATGCCGGCAGGCCAGTTCCAGGGTCCAGAACTTCCTCGGGACGAATCTGGCTATCTCCCGCTCGCGGTCGACCAAGATCTTGAGGGTGGGTCCCTGAACCCGCCCTGAGGATAGCACGCCGAAGCCTCCCGAGTAGGCTTTCTTCGCCAAGGTGAGGGCCCGCGTGATGTTCACCCCCCAGTACCAGTCGAGGATGTGACGGGCAAGCCCGGCCTGGATCTGGCCCATATCCAACTCCCCGGCCGCGTTCTGATAGGATTCGATGAGGTCCGGAATGGTCAAGGTCGAAAACTTCATCCTCCGGGCCTTCTCGGTCCCACATGCCAGTCTGAGTATGTTGTAGGCTATCACAGAGCCTTCCCGATCATAGTCGGTGGCCGAGACGAAGGAGGTACACCTGCCGGCAAGGGCCTCGAAATTCTCCAGGTAATTCCTCGTATGCATGCTGGCCTTGCCGATCTGCCATGAGGGCTTCCACTGGATTTCGAAGACCGGGTATGACCACCCCGAGCCCCTCTGGGCGATCCCATAGAGATGGCCGGCGGCAGGAGCGACGATGCAGGTCTCTTCCCCCAGCGACACCTCGTAGTAGGCTATGCCTCCGCGTCTCTGCGTCCTCGGGTCCTCACCCGCGATCGCAGCCAATGCCCTCGCAATGATCCTAGCCGTGCTCGGCTTCTCCGCGATGACGAGCGTTGCCCCCTGTTTCACCTGTTCACCCTGAGGCAGGAGTCCCGACATGATGCAGCACGCCCTCCTCGAACTTCCTGCTTATCGCGGAGAAGAGGGGGCCGGAGAAGAACTTGGTGAACGCCTGGTTGTAGCCTCTGAAGTTGAGCACAGCATCGACCCCGATGAACCTATGATTCCCCCACATGTCCTTTGTCCGGATGGCCCAGAAAGGCCAGTAGATGAGCTCGAGGTCCTTCACGTCGTACGTGCTCAGGTCCTTGCCTCGCTTGGCTATCTCCTTGGCACGCTTCCTCTTCATGGCTTCCTTGAGCTTGGTCTCAGCAAACCTCTTCGCGGAGTCTTCGTCAACGGTGGGCTGTATCACCAGATCCTCCGTCTCGACCCTGCTGCGGGGCGGGACTCCCGCCAGGACCGAGAACTCCCTGAATCGAGCGTCGACGAGCATCCCGGGGGCAAAGGGCGCCCTGCCCCACCCGATCTGATAGGGCACAAGGTAGAAGGGGTAGTACAGCACGATCATGTCCTCGATGAACTCCTTCCTCGGCGAGAGCCTGAACTTCCAGAGGGTGAGGAATCCCTCTTTCAGTTCATGGGCCTCACGCAAGGCAATCCCCTTGGGGATCCTTCTGTTGATGCCATGTATTACTGGCAACGCAATCCCAAGAATCACTCTCGGGGGCATGCAACCAGCTTGATCGTGGAACCCCCGATGGCTTCGTCTTTCAGAACGCGGCCCCCAGAAGCCTCAAATATCTTTTCCAGACCCTCCTTTGTGAAGGAACGCACGTAGACACCCATCGCAAGCCGGCAGTACGCTGAGAGAAGACGCGACTTGATGCTGGTCTTGACAACCGTCACCACGACATTACCTCGGGGGGCGATGCACCGCAACATCTCTCTGACCATCGCCGAGGGATCCTCGAGATGCCCCATAGCATCCTGGCAGGTTACAGCAGCGAAAGTCGCGGGCTTGAAGGGCAGCCGCCGCCCATCGGCCAGCACGAGTACCAACTCGGACCTCCTCCCTCTGGCAAGCCGCAGCATTGAGATCGAGAAATCCACTCCGATGCGGCGCGCACAGGCAGCCCTTTCCAGGAGATGGCCCGTTCCACAACCCACATCGAGGAGGGACCCCGCATCATGAGGCATCGATCCGAGAATGCTCTCGGTTTCCTCTCGATCCAGGTCGCAGGCTACCTTCTTCCGCTCCAGTTCCCCTGCCGCTCTATCGTAGTATGACCTAGTGTTGCACAAGCCCGCGACTCTTCCCTGGCGCTGGAAGGACGCCTACTGCTTGGTGAGGTAATCCAGAACGAAGACCATCGACTTGGCATTCTCGGCCGGCTTTGACTGGAAGATCCACTTGTTCATGTACATGTCGTAGTCGGCCATCCCCACAACCCGGCCGCTTCCGAACTCCCCATTCACCATCACGATGGCCTGCTCCCCCACCGGCTCGCCGTGTTCGGCGTTGGGCTTCAGATCCTGGTAATCAACGTGCTCGCCGAACGCGTAGCCTTTCAGGGTTATGGCCTTGGATATCTTGCCGGGATCGGTTATCTCGATGGTCGCCCCATTTCTGATCACATACGGATAGGTTATCTTGCTGGCTACGGGGTTTCCTTCCACCAGTCCCAGGGCTGCCACCGTGAACTGGCTCACCGACACGCCGTAGTCCGTATAGCTCTGTTCCGGTTCGTAGCACCTCGTGTTCATGTACAGAAATCCCCAGCTCGCCGTGATGTTGTTGATGTGGGACAGGCGTTCCCGAAGCCATCCCCACCCACAGATAACGAAACCACCGCCGTTCTGAACGTAGGTATGTATGGCGTCTATCTCTTCTTGGTCGAGGGCGGATTGAGGCGCGAACATTATGCACGCATCGTACATCTGCAGGTCCGCGAGCCTGACCCTGGGGGCGGCGATCTGGTGGGCCTCGTAGCCATGGTTTTTCAAGTAATCCCTGAGCCTCATGAACCCTACATCTGAGGAGTCCTCGAGGCTGGCGGCGACGCGGGCCCCGACAAATCCGACCTTCCCCTTCATGCCAAGGACGCTATACTTCAGTGGCGTGAAGAAGATCCCCATGATGATCAGAACTATCAGCAATACAACGCCGATGAGCATCTTTCGTCCAGGCATCTCTTAGTGTCCTCCCAGTTGGCTGGAAGAAGCTCTGCGAGGCCTTTTAATGTTTTCCGATCAGCTCGGATTAGAGTCGCAGGGCACTTGCCAGAATCCTCCTTCTGCTTCAACCAAGCACAATCTGACTTCTCTTCCGGGTGCCCGGCAGTCCGGTGTACCAGTGCCTCGCCGAGGCAGGCGCAAATTCATTTATATGTCCAAAGACCTAGTCCGCTTCGGAGGAGTGCGGTTGGCCGACATCGTGGTGAAAGCAGAGAACCTTTGGAAGACCTATATGCTGGGGGAAGTGGAAGTTCATGCACTTAACGATGTCAACCTCGAGATCGCGCGGGGGGAGATGGTGTGTCTCATCGGTCCCTCGGGCAGCGGCAAAACAACCCTGCTGAATATGATAGGGGGAATAGGGCGCTGCTCCAAGGGCAGGGTAATGGTCGATGGAGAGGACATAACGGCGAACTTTGAGGACAGCTACTTGATAAGGAGAAAGAAGATCGGGTTCATATTCCAGTTCTTCAACCTGATCCCGGCGCTGACGGCCCTCGAGAATGTGGAGCTCCCCATGGAATTGGTCGGCAAGCCCGACGAGGAGAGAAGGGAGAGGTCCAGCGAGCTATTGAAGCGAGTCGGCCTCGAACACAGGATGAACCATCGACCGAACGAACTTAGCGGAGGGGAACAACAGCGGGTTGCCATTGCGAGGGCGCTTTCGAACAACCCGTCGATCGTGCTCGCGGATGAGCCGACCGGGAACCTTGACACGAGAACGGGTAAGTCGATCGTGGCACTGATGAAGGAACTCAACCAGGCCGAGAACCAGACGTTCGTGGTCACAACCCACGATCCTCGTCTTGCCAGGCTGTCCGATAGGATCGTTACGCTCCAGGATGGCAAGATCGTGAATGTAGAGGCCGTATCGCCTGAGGTCAGGGAACAGGCGATGAAGGAGTTCGGCTGAACTCCTCGAGGACCCTTGATGCTGCCATCAGGTTCGGGAGAGGGGCCC
>CAYVLA010000068.1:13155-16440 GCA_964452145.1 Hadarchaeota archaeon (SeqCode) | reverse complement strand
GGCGAGTCACCGATCCAGGAATGGCTTCGTGACGACCCGGCGATGACCTATGAGAGCGGTAGGCCAAGCTTCTGCGTGTGGAAGTTCGTTGGGGATCAGTTCCTGAATATCTGGGAGTATCATGGTGAAGGCATGCCCAGCGTTGACATAGGAGACCCTGATGGGGACGGACATGGCGAGATCGTGACAGGAAGCGAAAGAGGGGTGTCGATCTGGAAGTACCAGCCGGAGATCATCTATGAGGGCAGGATTCTCGAGCAAGGTGGCTACTTCTACCGGTTGTGGGAGGAAACAGAATCCCAGGTCAAGGTCATGGATCTATGCTTGAGGGTAGGCATTGTAGATAGCAGTGGTAAAGACCAGGTTATTGTGGTTGGTAGGGAAATGGAAAAGCAGAACTTCTTCCTCTATACTGTGGAGAGAGGCGAAGTCGGATATGTTTCGAGGATCATCCCACTCTGGGAGAACGCAAGACCCTTCTGCCCAACGATGGATATCTGGCCGATTGTGAGCATCGCTGAACCTCCATGGATGATATTCGTACTGACCGCATCCCTGATCGGATCTTTGAGGGGATCAGGGAGGAGGACCGCACCTTCCTGATCGGTCGTTGCGTGCAAAGCTGGCTTCAGTCCTTGATTTCGACTATCTTGTCTCGGGAATGCGACCCTTTTCTTATTTCAACTGATTGTTTTGGTTTGTTGTAGTATCGGGCGAGGGTCTCGATCAGCTCACGGTTGGCCCGACCACGGACCGGCGGAGCGACCACCTTCACCCTTAGATGGTTTTGCCCCAATTCCTCGATCTGTGCCTTCCGGGAATTTGGCACAACGCGGACCCTGAGAAGCATGGGTCAATCGTCCTTTTTTCTCCTGAGCACCGACATCCACATAAATCTGCTTCTTTTCGCCGGCGATCATATATCGCGATGGGCCTTGACCAGAGAGTTCTTTTTCGAGCATGGTGTCCTTTTCGCCACACTTGACGTGATGAAACACGACATCACGGCTTCCTGACCGCTATCCTGCCGTTCTGGAGCTGACCGGCAATCTCCCATCCACCCGGCAGGACGCGAAGTGAAAAACATGACCCAAAGAACGTCGGGCGGAGACGCTAAGGAGGGGTGGCATGGAGCCCGATGCGATTCGTCTGGCATTCGCGGCACACAAGCCGACCCTTTACAGCCGTCGCCTGTGCGTGAGACCGGCCCCACAACCACCTCCCGCAAACGTCACAGTTCCTCTTGAGGGCCTCCCTGTCGATGATGTCGCCGCAGCAAGGACACCTCACGATCTCCTGCTCGAAGGTCGCCCCGCAGACCCCGCACTTCCTGTCCATGCCGCAGAGGGCAGGGTCCGGCCTGAAAAAGGAGGCTCGAACGGGGTTGGGCACAGTTGCCATCGGGGCGAGCGCCAAGGCACAGCACGCCCCCGGTCGAGATACGCTTTTCTACCACCCGTCGTGGAGCGAACCGTGCCGGATCTGGGTGTCGATCTCAACTCTTTCCGTGAATCTGCCATTAGCCCCTCCAGGCTTAGGTCCTTCCTGTTCTGCGAGGCCCCAGCCCATCATCAGCAGGATGTCGCCGAGGCGAGACAATACAGAGGCCGCGAAGGCTGGCTCCGTCCGGCACCAGGTCGACCTCTCGTGGCATGTTGACCGTCTCGGGGAACTCGAACCTGTCGAGGTGTACACGGTGGGGGAGGCCCTCGACTTCCTCAGGGGAGCCCTGCGCGGAGCCCTGTGGAGGCGGGTTGTGCTGGCGAACACGTTCCAGGTCCGCACATTCGCTTCAATCGTGCCTGAATTGGTGCCTGGGCGCGGCCTGCTTGGTTACCCGGATGCGGTTGATTGCAGGGATGGCTCGCCTGTAATCGTCGAGGAGAAGCACACCGCGCCTCCTGTGGTGGGCGGGTTATGGTCCGGTGACCGGTTGCAGGTGCTGGGCTATTTGGCCGGTCTCGTGGAGCTTGGCTTCCCGGAGCCCCGGGCCATGGTGTTCTACCGGGACTCGGTCTCGGCGGTGGGGCACACCGCGAGCGATGCCCGGTGGTTGAGGGGTGTTGCCCGTCGGCTGGACGAGGTCGAGAGCGGTGCCTCACCCAGACCAAGCCACCGATGCGACCAATGCCTATGGGCCGAGACATGCCCGTGGGCCAGCAGAGGGTAGCCGATCTCGTGCGCTGGCCGACAGGCAAACGCCGGTGACGCTTGTCACCGACTTCGGTGACGCGATTGTCGTGCTCTGGGTCCCTTCGGTTTCCGCAAACAACGGCAAAGGAAGAGGCCGCCATTTGTGAGTCTCCGACGGCCCTCTGGTCGATGTCCTACCCGGGGGAGGTATAAGTGGACGAGGCGCACCGAGCTGGCAGGGGTGACTCTCAGCCGTCTCGTGGGGGTGATTCCAGATGAATACTGACGGAATCCTGAAACTGATATGTGGGATCGCCTCAATTGGAGCAGGGTTGATGCTCGGCCTCTTGGCCATATTCCCTATGGTAGGTCTGTTGACACTGGACGCCCCAACTCCAATAGCAGATGCCAGCCTCTTGGCATCTCTTGGCAGCCCACTACCCATCGCCGTGGTGATCTACAGATCACTGAAGGCTTTGGTGATATGATTGTCTGTCTGCGGCATCGATGCGCGAGGACAATCAACTGGGCAATGTAGCTGGCGGCAGCAAGAAGGAGGTCGCATCAACATGACGGATTGACTCAACAACAGTCAGGGCATTGCAGGGGAAGGGATAAGGCTACCATCGGTGTGGGGAATGGAGGATAGATCAATGGCTTTCTTTTGGAAGTACATACCCGCACGCGAATCGCATTTCGCTGGTACGAGGGGTGCAGAACGGAGCGTTCCATCAGGTTCCTACGAACACTTATCAACGATTTCATCTCAACAGATATGCAACGGAGCAAGAGGTCTTTGCTCCTTGAAGGAGCCGACTCGGGCCATATTAGCGCAGGTCATAATGGGCGTTCTCACGGGGGATTCGTCGTGGGAAACGTCACAACATTTTTCAGGAAGACGACGAGGTTTCAGAAGGGTCGAGGCTAAAGTTTATAAGGATTAAGGAAGGGTGACATCACCGTGACTTGGAAGGAAGTTGGGTTGGCACCGATCGCCAAACTAGCGAGGAAGATGCGCGAAGAGGATAGGTCGTCCCTTATTGATCCCAGCTGGCGCGATGCTGGCGTCAAGGGGATTCGTGTTGATCCATCGACTTTTGAAAGGGCAAGGAAATACGGATTTCACCCCCCTTTGGGCAGACCCCGCCGTCT
>CAYVLA010000068.1:0-13145 GCA_964452145.1 Hadarchaeota archaeon (SeqCode) | reverse complement strand
GGGAGCTGGGTCAAAGTAGATTTGCCGCGTTTCCTTTCGCATAGTCCTTTCGGTCCAGCTGAACTTTGTGTAGTGAACACCGTTCTCGGTAGCATCTCCTATGAATAGCTGATCGGGTGTCCTGTAGGTCGGATTCCTTCCATCTGGCACCAGTACGTCAAATGAGTAGAAGAAGTCAAGGACAGGCCGCGTCATTTCGAGGACTGTTCTCAATTCATCATCCGCGGAAGATGTTTCCCGAATAAGACTCCAGAGAGTCTTTGGCAGTCTGAACGTGGCTTCGTGGCGTCGCCTTTTTGCGACGAAGGGGGCGGAATTGGGTGCCTCGAAATCCAGTACTGAAAACAGAGGGTACCATTCATCGCCGTATCGCTCTATCCATGGATCACAGTTGACCGTAGCAACCGTGAAGCAGGTCGGATCATCCTCGGACACTGGTTGAACCTTGACCTCGTAGAAATCTTCATCGGAAGACAGCGAATCTCTGCGGTAGAGACCACCAACATCGAAATCCGCCAACCCTGCTTGGATATCCAGAAGTAGGTCCATATCAAGGACGAGGTCTTCATTCTTGGAGAAATCAAGCCGATTCGCCAGTTCTACTCTCCATCCAGGCACCCCTTGACAGCGCGCGGTTCTTTTCACCTTCCAGCTCGAATTCCTCTTCACATCCAAGCCGTTCACTCTGTCGTCAAACTCCCTGCTACATGTGTTGTATGTGTCCTGAATCCAAGCCTCGGTCTCGTCCTCGAATTTTCGCTTCAGTACATCCGGAAAGACTAAGTGGAACCTGTCAATGTGTTGACCCTCGAGCTTGTCGTACAGGAACATTTGGAGCCTGATCGACGCCGATGCGCCAGATCTGTCGAATCTGATTTCCTCCTTGAGAAATGCGGAGGGATCACAACGCCGATCGACCAAGACTATGACACACACACTCATCACACTACTGCGCCCAGCTCATCGATGCATCCAGGAACACGCGATGCTTAGTAACTTTTTGCCTGCCTCGAACGGACTCATGGTGACAGACTTGGGAACAGAATGGTAGCCACCATCTCTGGGATTGACTAGTGACTTGAGTTCGTTTTGCACGCGTTCCCTTTTCTTGGGATGTGTGTAACTGGTGACCCCTCGCCGAGTCAGTTCACCTATCCATTGGGTGTACGACCTACAGAGGTCGTGCCATCCCAGAAGCAATATGTCCACCAGTAAGTTGCCTTCTGCTCTGAGACATAGCGCGGTCAAGTCTTCGTCACAAAGATCTACGCCAAGTTCGTAGGCTTTGTGAACGACAGCGATAGCTCGTTCCGCGCTTTGCCTACTACCACCTGCAGTCAGCAGCCTGTTAGCGGAGGAGAAGCTGGTCATGATTCCAGCTTCGAGTGCATCCCTTTGTGATTGCACTGAGTCCTTCGAGGTTCTACCAGTCAACAACTTGAGTTCTGACGCATCTCTGACCGCCCTTTCGTAGAACTCTTTACCTATTGTCCGCCGCTGTCTGAAGCCGTTAAGAAGGAACCCGATGACGATGGGCACAACGACAGTCTCAACAGCAATCGCATCATCCAACCATGTGTCCGAACGCACCGATTGCAGAGCATTTGTGGCCTGATATCCAAAGAAGCGGGAAATCAACCCGAGGGCACCGACTCTGGTTGACACAAGACAAGCTTCGCCGAAGCTATTGTTGCCTGCGAGGATCTTCCTTGTGGCGTCCGGTAGACCATACCAGACTTCGACCAAGTCCTTCTCTGGTGCTCTGCATATCGCCTCAACCACATGCGGGTCTTCTGCCGCATCCTCGTAAAGGACTCCACCTATCACTAGGGCGTAGGAAGAGAATAGCAGGAGAGTGGTGGAAAGTCCGTAGACCATTGTCATAGCGCGAGTTGTTGGAGGCCACTCGATCAAGACGGGATCTCTTTTTAACCGTGACACCCTGTTCCCCTTCGCACCCAGCAGAGAAGTGGCCAGTGCGAAGAACGAACATATGGAAAAAACCCCGAGACCCATCGCGACCTTCGGGACCCCCAATGTCCATAGAAAGAGTGGACTGAATGCAAAGGCCAGGAAACCGGCGATCGTGTACCCTTGAGGCACTACGATCACTCTGCGGTTACTGAAGAAGGGAGTTGGCAATGCGGGGGGTAGACCAGGAGGGAATGAAATGTCTTACGTATGCCACCTTCCAAAGCTTTCTTTATGGCTTTTATAAGCGGGCTGTCTCGAGCACTCGAGCGGCGATTCATAGTGAGACCCTTTGGGGCCGAGAGCGTCTGTGTGTGTTGATTCTGAGCAAGCGGGCGAGGCGAGTCTTTGAGAGGGGGAAGGCAAAGGAGGGAGATATTCCTCAACCCGAGAAGGGGGTACTGCAAGATGTGTAATGCCTGTCGGCGCAGCACTGCTCCAGGGGAGCACACTGTCGTTCACCATTCCCTGTTGATAGTGCCGGAATCCGCGGCGAATAGCGGCTCATATCGACAAAAGAGGGGCCTTTGGAGCTTCGTTGGGGCGTTCATCTCCTTTGGGTCAGAGTGTGCCGATCCTCCCCCACTACCCGGGCCTCTCCCGCCAGTCCGACTTGGAATTGTTGTGAAGGCATTCCATACACGTTCTGCCGTGCAATGTAGAGAACATACCTGTGGAGGACCAGTACAGGGCGGCAAGGATCTACACGCCCAGAACCGAGGAGGACTTCCTGTCCAGATTCGACATGATGGTGATGCTGGACACGAACCTGAACTTCTTCACCGATGTTCAGATCAACCTGTTCCACACGATGGTCACCAAGTACGGAACAGGCATCTTCCATGCGCCGAACCAGCGTAGGGGAACCGCAGTTTACGATCGCTTCACCAACACCAAGATGGGCGAGGTATTCCCGCACGATTACAGCACGGATTTCGGATGGCCAATCGAAAGGGCCTACCGAATCGTGGTCAACAGGCGCTCCGACCTTGCACCGGTTCTCTCCGCGTTCACGCCGTACGGAATAGAGGATGTGACGGGAGCCAAGTATGGGCAACTCTCAGCAAGGCCGGAGTCGACGGTGTGGGCCACGATGGCCCCGCAGGGCCTTCCGTGGCAGATATCGTGGGAGTACGGGGATCGAAAGGCGCGAACATGGTGCACCGCCGAGGACGTTGACGATCCTTGGTGGAACGTCATGACCAACCCCTACGGGATCGATGTCTTCCTCAACATCGTGCTCTACGTCGACAAGAGGAACCTGCCCGACGACATACCGATGGTCCACCTGCTCAGACACCAGTTCAAAGAATACAGGACCAGACGGGGCCTCATATACGGCATCCTGGATTTCGCCGACAAGTTCGGGGCCAATCCGTCCAAGATCGATGCAGAAATGGTTGAAGTCGACGTCGTAAGGGATGAGGCCTTTGACAGTTATGCAAACCAGGAATTTGCCGAGGCCGAAGCACTGATGACCACGGCCCTTGCGCGTCTGGGCGAGATCGAGAAGGAGGCCATGAGGCTGAAGGATAGGGCTCTCTTCTGGATCTACCTGGTGGAGTGGCTATCCGTCACGGGGGTCAGCATCGTGGCGGGCTCGGTTATCTGGGCCCTGATGATAAGACGGACGCTCTACAAGGAGGTCGTCACGACCAGGACTGCGGAGGGATGATCGATGCTGGTCAGCAGGCAGTACCTCGGCGTGATACTCATCGCCCTTGTGTTCTCGACCATTCTGACTTCGTTCATGATCGGTGAGAGGCCCGACAGGCCGGTGGAGGTGATCAAAAACGACGCTCCCTATCTTGACCTGTCCTCGGACTCCAGGTTCGGCTACTCCTTCACGGTCGTCTTCAGGAAGGACTTCGACGAGGTGAAGGTCAAATTCGGCTGGCTGATACCAGCAACGACGCTGTTGCTGGGAGAGGAGAACGCCACCTCCTTTGAAGAACTCCTGCCCAACATGGTCAAGCTCCGTGCCTTGGAAGCAATGCTCCTACCCCTTGACACAGGGCCCGAGACGATCACGGAGGGGTTCCCGGAAAGCCTGGTCTCCGGAAGCGACCGGGCCGTTCTTCTGGACTACGCGGATGCGCTGAGCGCGGCGATGAAGGATCAGGCGCACCTGGTCCGTTCCCTATACCTGTTTGTATTCAATGGCAGCACCGTCCGTTGCTACGAGGGGATCTCCGACTTCTTCCCTGAGCGCGAGTGGTATCCTCCGCGGACCCGGGCAGCCAGAGACCCGCGTGGCTCGGGAAGCATCGAGTTCGGCATAGACGAAGACAGGACGACTTATGTGTCCCTTGGCGAGAAGAAGCTGTACCCCCAGCTGCCGACCCTAGACCAGCTACCGCCCTACGGCGAACTCGTCTTCAACAACGTCAGGAAGGACCAGAGGATGACCGTGATGACCTTCATACAGGGGAGAAGCGTAGGCTTCTGGAACAACATGGAGCTGATCAGAATCTACCTCGACGGCAAGTTGGAGTTCATCCAGATAAACAACCCTCAGAGATGATCGTTCACACCTCCGAAGGAGGGCGATACAGCACGGGTCGTGCCGATCTCTCTATACAGCTTCTTTCTGACCATCAGCGTCCAGAGCAAGGCCCCGATTAGCATGCACGTGCCCCAGATGACGAACCACTCCGTCAGGTATATCCACTGAAGGGCGCGGTCCTTCATCGCCACGGCCTTCTCCTCGAGCCTGCTCAACGAGGAGATGACGGCATCCATCCCCTCCAGGGTTTCCGCATAAGCCTGCTGGAGGTAGAGGCGATCGACCATTCTCTTCTGATCATCTACGGCTCCAAGGCCATCATCGATCACCGCAGGATTGGCCCCAAACTTCTCAATGAACCCCATCATGTCCCTCAGGAGCGCGACCCTCACGCTGTACTCATACAGAGACTGCCGGATGGCGTGCATGACCTCAGGATCACTCGGCACATCCGCACCGCAGGAGTAGTATATCAGATTCAAGACGAAGTCATGCCAGTAGATCCATTCCTTGACCCATCTCTCAGCGTAATGACCGTGAAGATCGGTTGCGAATATTGTCGACCTCCCTTTTTCGAGATTCCAGTAGCAGATCACAGGGAAGCCCTCCCTGCCATCATCTGCAAGCTTCACCGACCCCTTCTTCTCGGTCAGCTTGTTCAGCCTAGTTAGGGTGGGAGCGGTAGCCCAGGGCAAGGAGGCCATCAGGGCATTGGTGGGGTCGAGGATTCTGATGGTGATTGGGCCTTCCACGAACTGGTTTGTGTAGACATCGACCGGGAGTATTTCTTGCTCTATCTTGGTTCCTTTCCATTCGGCCTGCTGGGCCGAGGCACCTCCGAATCCTCTGTGACCATCTGTCATCAGCAGACCCAGACCATCCTCGACCACCGCACGGGAAAGATCGTTCTGCCACCTAGGGGTGATCATCACTGCGTCACAGCCCGCCAGATGGATCAAGTCCTTGTTGGTCACGAGGTCTTCATAATTCCTTGGCATGTAGAGGCGCATGTACCTTGCGTTTTCCTCCTCGGTGTACCAGATGGTGATGATCGGGACCAAGGTGGGATCCAGTTTGGGGTCCAGAAGGAGAATCCTTCCCGGCGAGGTACCCCAGAATGCCGTGCCGATGTAGAGAACCCTGAGTCTGCCGGTCTGGGGATCCTTCCTCGGTATCCCCCAGGACGGGGACAAGGCGAGCAGAGTGAGAACTAGCACGAGTGCAGCTAATCTCCGACCTAGCCCGAATACATCGTGACCTCCCAGCGGGTGGATCCGACTTCTTTCGGGTGAATTCACGCCCTGCTCCACTTCGTGCCCCACTCCGTGTCCTCCAGAATCAGGCCCTGCCGCCTCAGTTCCGAACGTATCTCGTCGGCCCTCGCCCAGTCCTTTGAGGCCCTAGCCTTCTCGCGCTCCCGGATGAGATCAGCTTGCTGAGGCGAAAGAGGCGGAGGCTGTGGGAACTCAAGGCCAAGGACCCACAGAATGGAATCGAAGGCCGCCCGCACGGAGCCAAGGACTCTCCCGTTCCTGCCATGTAGGAGATACCGATTGACCGCCGCGGAGAACTCATGCAGCGCCGCAAGCCCCAGCGGATTGTTGAAATCGTCATCCATGGCTTCGCGGAATTCAGCTTGCGCCCTAGCAGTTTCTTCCAGCAGCTCTTCATCAACCGGGCTTGTTCTTTCTTCGCATGTCCCGAGAGCGAAGAGCATGTTCTCGTATGCGTTCCGGAGTCTCTGGTAGTTGTTCCTAGCGTTCTCAGCAAAAGCCTGTGTGTAGTCCAGCACCTTACGGTAGTGGGTTGAGACCAGCATGTACCTGACGACGTTCCCGGGGTATTCCCTAAGCAGGTCTTCCAAGGAGATGTAGTTGCCCAATGACTTGCTCATCTTCTGGCCCCCCACCATGAGGTGCTCTCCGTGGATCCAATACTTGACGAACGGCTTACCGGTGTATGACTCTGACTGAGCGATCTCGTTCTCGTGGTGGGGGAATATCAGGTCGACGCCCCCGGTGTGTATGTCTATGCTGGGGCCCAGAAACTTCATTGAAAGCGCCGAGCATTCGATGTGCCAGCCGGGCCTGACCTTTCCCCACTTGGACTCGTAGAATATCCCCCGGGCGACCTCCGATTCGCTGGACCTCTTCAGGAGCGCGAAATCCTGAGGATTCTCCTTGTCGTATTCGTCCACATCGACCCTGACACCGACTTTGAGGCCTCCCATATCAAGGTGGGACAGTCTTCCGTATCCTGCGAACTTGGATACGTCGAAATAGACGCTGCCCTCCCGCTCATACGCCAAACCCTTGCCCACGAGATTCTCGACGATCTCGATCATCGCATCAACGTGTTCGGTTGCACGAGGATAATGATGAGCAGGGAGGACGTTAAGCTCCCTCAGCCCGCGATGGAAGGCCTCCTCGAATTGGCGCGTGTACTCCTTCAGCGGAATCCCCGCTTCCTCCGATCTTCGAATGGTCTTGTCATCGATGTCTGTGATGTTCATAACGTGTATGACCTGGTATCCCAAGAACTCCAGGTACCTGCGTATGTTGTCGCTCATGACGAAGCTGCGGTAGTTGCCCAGATGAGGCACATCGTAGACGGTCGGTCCACAGCAGTACATTCGGACCATGCCCTTCTCCAGAGGTACGAATTCCTCCTTCTTCCTTTGTAGAGTATTGTGGACTCTCAGCATGATCTGAGGAGCCTGCCCTCCGTTTTTGATATATATCTTCCGCATCGGTGCATCACCTAGCGTGACCCGGGGCCATCGGACCTAGGACTTGCGATAGGAGAAACGGATTCCCTGAACCCGTCCCCGGAAAGGCTTGGCGGCAGCACTTCAAGGGGGTTCCGGGAATCAAAGTGCACCAGCGGTCTTCATGGCCAGCTTCAACATCAACGTTGTGGGAGATCGGGAGGTCGGCGCCCCGGTTCCTTGTGTCCCTGCTATTCGCGGCGCCAGCTTCGCGGCAATGATCACCTTCGGTGCAGGCCGTAGTAGATCAGGAAAACCCCAACTGCCACGCCGAAGATGCCGCCCACCAAGAATACGGCGCCGACGATCCCTAGGAAGGGCATCTCCAGCGTCAGGACGACAGAGGCGTCGATGCCCCGGGACCCATCCTCGTTCATCAGCACCACCCAGTAGTTGCCGGTCTCGGGCTTCCACTCAAGAGTCTGGAGTCCCGTACCGTGAACCGAAGCTGTCCAGAAGCCACGATCTGATGGGTTCTGCGGAGCCGCGCCTCCGGCATGGCGATCGTACTCCACCCTGATCTGGCTCTTGCCGAATGGCCTGAATCTGAAGCCGGTCCAGTGCGACATGTCGTCATACTCCACCTCCTTGAGGTACTCCTCAGCGTCGGAGGCCGCTGCAATGCCCATGAAGATGGACTTTGAGGGATCTTCCATGGTTCCGGTCAGCTCGACGCTGACGAATTCAAGAGACCGCCCCATCCATATCCGCTCGGTGGTTCGGTGGATGGAGAGGTTGATGTCGGACAGGATGATCGCATATGAGTCGCTGCTCGTCGGAGTCGGCGTGACCCTGAGCCCCCGGCTCCCCATGTCGAGGAGAACAGCGCTACCTATCACGAACAGCACGCCGCCCACGAGGATTATCGCACCGAACAGCAGGAGGAGGATCCTGGCTCCGTCAGATCTGACATAGGGGGCCGGCGCGGGCACAGGTTGAGCTAAGGGTGCCCCACAGGACGGGCACCCCTTCGCGTCCTCGGCAACCTGGGCACCGCATTTTGAGCAGTACGGCATTTTTGCACCGTGGGCGCATTGCGGGAGACCCTCTTAAAGGATTCGAGCACGGAGCAGGGAGAACGCTGAAGCCCTTCCCAGACAGCATCCCCCTAGGCACCGTCATCGGTAGCGTTTGTGCTGCGGCTTTCGAAGCCCCACCCGTGCCCAAACCTCCTCAAGTCTCGTCTTCTTCCCGGCCGTTGAGTCAAAGCCATGGCCAAGAAGGGGAGTACCCCGGTCTGTGGAGGATCGGGCAGGAGTCCCCGTCATCTATATCAGAACGGGTGCCCAACCCACCGGCGTTGTTCTTCTCGCTGAAGTTCGGCATCGAGAATATTGCGAAGAACAAGGGGAGATCCCTTGCCGCGCTGGTAGGAAGCCTGCTAGCCATCACCCTCATCGCGGGTGCAAACATCTCGGTCGACGTTGCCACGAACAAGATCCTGCTCATAGCACTGGACAATACTCCGATCGACATGATCGTCGGATTCCCGGGAGCAGGGGGATCGGACGTTGTCCCGGTACTGGAGGGACTTGAGGGAATCGGCATCGCGGAGCCCATGCTGGTGGGGATGACCCAGATGATGGTGAACGAAAGTGGGCTGATCTCGCAGGCCTATGTGAACCTGTTCGGGGTCGAAAGCAGCTTCGATAGGGTTGCGGGAAGGCTGCTTCCAAAGACCGCCAGCTTCGATCTGAAGGAGAACGAGTTGCTCGTGACCAAGGGCTTCATCGACAACCTCCGAGGATCGGGGGTGTATCTTCAAATCGGAGACAATTTCACCTTCTATCTGCCAAAGGGGCCGGTCGGGGGCGAGGAGCCTGAATGGGTTGCACAGAGCTTCGTGATCAAGGGGTTGGCCGAGGTGGAAAGAGGCCGGTGGGGGATCCGCCTTGGCGGATACTACTTCTTCGATGGCATCATCATGAGCAGATCCCGTGCTCGCGAGATGCTGGAGCTGTACGAAACCGGCCTCATGAAAGAGTGGGTCGCTCCCCGAACACCGGGAGGAATGCCGGGTCTGTTCCAGACCCTCTCGGCAACCCTCTACATCGTCCTCCTGGACCGTTCAAATGTCATCATCAAGGCCGATGTGGAGGCCACGAAGAAGAACCTGGAATTCATCAAGAACGACGTCAACCTAGCACTGGCAGGAAGGGATTTCTACGTAGAAATGCCGATCGAAAGCGCGGTACGCAAATACGGCGCTCAGCTTGAGCAGAGCAGGGCACTGTTTCTAGTGGCATCACTGCCCGTCATAGCCCTCGGGATCTACCTCGCCATGATCGGCATCGATGTGGGCTTCGGGCGCAGGAGAGCCGAGATCGCACTGCTCAGATCCAGGGGAGCCAGCAACCGCCAGATCTCCGGTCTGCTATTCACGGAGGCCTCAGTTCTGGGGATCGCTGCCGGTCTGGTCGGCCTCTTCCTGGGCGCACTCATCACGGGACTAATCATCTTTCCCCTGCCTCAAGGCCAACGTGCCCCCGTCGGGCTATCCGAGATGGCGTTGCTCGGCGTATCCCCGGCCACAATGGCGATCTGCATCACACTCGGGATCGCGATGATGGTACTGGCCTCCTACAGACCCATAAGGAGGATCAGCAGGATAGGCGTCATCGAAGCCATGGGCAAGTACTCAGTCAGCTACGAGACCGAGGAATACAGGAAGACGACGGATGTCATCCTAATCCTCTTGCCCTCATCGGTCTACGCCGCTATCCTGCTCCTGCAGGGGCAGCTGGGCAGGGGACCAAGCCTTCTGGTCTTCGTCCTCTACGTCTTCATGGCCGTCGGCGCGCTGATCCTGCCAGTCACCCCGTTCATGCTCATACTCGGCACCGCCCGACTGCTGACGAGGGGCACGAACAGAACCTACCAGACCGTCTCCCGCGCTTTCAAACCGCTGGTCGGAGTGCTCCACCCTCTTGTGGCGAAGAATCTTTCCAGGAATCCGCGGAGAACCTCGCGGGTTGCGGTCCTCATCGCCCTCTCCCTCTCCTTCGGCACCTTCATCATGGTGTTCAGCGCGACCGAGCAGAGGTTCCAGGAATCGCTGATAGTGCTGGAGCAAGGCTCGGACATCAAGATCACGGATTCCTCGCCCGTGGATGAGGGCGCACTGCGCAGCATCGAGGGTGTGGAAGCGACGTGTCAGATCGTCCAGCGTTGGGCGCAGACTCGTTCAGGAGATGTCGCGGTGTACTCCCTTGACCCGGACAAGTACTACTCCTGCACCAAGGATAACGGGTTCTTCACCCGGAAGCTGGGCCGGCTGCTAAACGAGCTGTCCACTGAGAAGATGGGCACCCTGGTTCTCAACACACGCCGCGAGACCGAATGGGAACAGGGACAGCTGATATCCCTGCCCATCAGATCCGAGGGCGGGGCGAAGACCATCAAGATCAGGATTCTGGGTTACTTTGACCATGCCCCGGGCCTCGAGGGGAGCCTCCGAAGGGGACGATGGGATCCTCCGATCCTGCTGGTCAGACAAGATCACATGGACGAGCAGATCGCCCTTTTGGACAGCGTGACCCAGTTCACGATCCTGGTGAAGGAAGAGCGGGGCGCCAACTCATCAGCGATCATCGACGCCATTGTAGGGCTGTACCCCGAGCTGTCCGAATGGAACGTCAGAAGCACCAGGATCCTGCTGGCCGAGAGGGAGCGCGAACCCATGCTCATGGCGGTTTTCTCCTTCATGGAGCTTGAGTTCGGTTTCACGTTGATCATGGCCACGTTCGGCCTGGGCCTAGTCATGTACCTGGCTGCAACGGAGAGGGAGAACGAGGTGGCCGGGCTGATGGCTAGAGGGCTGAGCGGCGGACAGGTCATGAAGGTCCTAGCCGCGGAAGCGTTCTCCATCGTGATCATAGGGTTCGCCATAGGCGTCCCGGTCGGAACCTTCATCGTGTACGTGCTCCGCTCGGTGATGAACCGGGTCATGGAACTGGCCATACCGATCCCGTTCGTGTTCCCGACGGTGCTCTCCATCATGCTGGTAGTCACGGCCGCAGCCCTTGCGGCAGCATCGTTCCTCAGCGCCGTGAAGATCAGCAGGATCAAGGCAAGTGATGCGCTCAGAGTGAGGTGATGGTTTGCAGGAGAGGGAAGCCAAGATCGTTGTGAGAGACCTGATGAAGGTTTACAAGACGGGGAAGCTCGAGGTCATCGCCCTGAGGGGCGCAAACATGGACGTTCGAGAGGGCGAGGTTCTAGCCATAATGGGTCCATCGGGCTGCGGAAAGACCACCCTGCTGAACCTGATCGGCGGACTGGACAGGCCCACCGCAGGCAGCATTCAGGTCGACGGCACCCTCATATCCGAGTTGGCGGACGACCAGATGGTCCAGTACAGACGGGACAAGGTCGGCTTCGTATTCCAATTCTTCAACCTCGTCTCATCTCTCACAGCTGAGGAGAACGTGGAACTACCCATGAGAATGGCCGGAAAGCCTCAGGCATATCGCGAGAAACGCGTCAGCGAACTCCTTGAGGCCGTAGCAATGAGATCCCGCAGGGACCACAAACCCGACGAGCTGTCGGGAGGCGAACAGCAGAGGGTGGCGATAGCCGCGGCCCTGGCCAACGATCCTCCGATCCTGCTGGCCGATGAGCCGACCGGAGAGCTGGACACCCAGACCGGGTCCGAGATCCTGGATCTATTCAAGAAACTGAAGGAGGAATATGGGAAGACCGAGATCGTAGTGACCCATGACAAACGCGTGGGCAGGATTGCCGATCGGGCCCTACGAATCGAGGACGGGCTGATAGCGGGGGAGGAGAAGCTGGATGCGATGATGTACAGAGGCAAGGAGGAGCTGGAGATGGAGAACTCCCGCCTTCGCGAAAGGCTGGAGGCACTTGCCAGGATACTGGGAAAGGCCACGGAGGAACTGGGGCGAGGCGACTAGGTCAGCTCTGTCCCAACACAGACGCGCTCGCGACTGTCCGGACCCGCTCACTGCCCTGAGCGAGGCCCCGCGGGGTGTAGTACCTTCTGCCCATCTCATCGATGAGGTCATTGACCGAATCACTTCTGACAAGCACGCGTATGCATCCCCCAAATCCCGCGCCGGTGAGCCCGGCTCCGAGCACGCCGGGAACCGATCTTGCGATCTCGACCATCTCGTCCAGCTCGGGCGAGCTGCACCCGTAACCGCCTGGCTGCAGGTGAAGCGCCGACCTCGCAATTCTCTCGGGATCGCCGCTACCTGAGTCGGAGATCAGCCTGTCCACGAGATCATCGGTGACCTCGTTGTCCCACCGAGCCCAGACCCGCCTAGACCGGTCAAACCAGGTGACCCTGTCCCCGTCATGTTCGACGAACATCATTCTCCCCACGCCTTCCAGGTCGCCCGACTCCAGAATGTCCGCGAACACCCTTCCGCGTTCGCATTCAGAGATGCCGAACATCGCCACCGCCCTGATTCGGTACCCCTCCGGTGGCTCTCCGTGGGTGTGGAAGATCCTCTCCAGCTCATCCCCCTTCCGGGGGAATCGGTCCATGAGCTGCTTGCGCGAAGCTCTCTGGGGCAGGGCTCGGATCAGACGATAGATCTGAGGAAGGTCCAGACGAAGGGGATTGATGTCCCTGAGATACTTCGTGCCGTCGATAAGATCTTCACGAAAGCCAAGTTCCCGCATCGTCTCCTTGGCAAGCATGAGAACCATGCTGTATGCCGCGATGGTCTGGTTATAGGCATCCAGGGCCGCGCCAGCTTTGCTCGCCCGCTTCATCGAGTCGCATATGACTATCGAATGACCTTCGGGGATCGGGATGTATCTGTCCACCTGGAATGGGAAGAACCTCAGATGGCATATCGTACCAGGCCGGCAGAAGAGCATCGCTGCATGGTCCCCCGCGCCCCCCCGCGTGCCCACGTACCACTCGCCCTC
>CAYVLA010000067.1:0-16880 GCA_964452145.1 Hadarchaeota archaeon (SeqCode) | reverse complement strand
ATCTGCGTCGCTCGGGTCACATGACGGCCAACGGAGGCATTTGGCATGGTCAGCCGCCTGATGGTAGCAGGGGTCATCGCGGTCGTATCTCTCTTGGTCTTAGCTCTGGCCTTGCTTGGTGGAAGTGCAGAGGAGTTTGTGTACGATTTCTCCACGGGTGACCATGGTTGGATGGCGGAATGGGTCGATCTCCCCGCGGACTACGACGCGGAGTTCTACATGTTGGAGTCGGACTGGAGGCAGCCACCCGATCTTGGCGGCGACAAAGCGCTCTTCATCTCAAGTGACAACCACGCCGATGACGTCTTCATGTTTTTCAAGAAGCAGCTCGAAGGTCTCCGCAAGAATCAGATCTACCGAATCGTCTTCGAGGTCGAGGTCGCGAGTAGCTACCCTGAGGGCAGTGTTGGGATCGGGGGCAGCCCGGGCGATTCCGTGTACCTGAAAGGTGGGGCGTCGACCGCGGAGCCTGTGCCAGTTGTGGACGGGGACGGATGGCTGCGTCTCAGCGTTGACAAGGGTAACCAGGCGGAAGGGGGCGAGCACGCGGCAGTCCTTGGAACCATCGCCAAGCCCGATGACGGCACCGAGAGGTACGTCGTCGTCAGTCGCAACAACAGGGATGCTCCGGTGCTGGCGAGAAGCGATGAGAACGGCAATCTCTGGGTGTTCGCGGGCACGGACTCTGGTTTTGAGGGGTACACCGGACTTTACTACATCAGCATCAGGATCGCCTTGGAGCGCTAGCCTGGAAATCGGTGCATGACCAAATAACGAACTCAAGCGTGCAACCCAGGAATCTTGGCGACAAAGCTTTCACCGCGATGTCTGCCTGGGGCCTCAAGAGAAGCATGTGGAAGTCGGCGGCCAAGTCGGCGAGCGAGACGCCTCAGGAAGAGCTTCTATGAGTACGCAGATCCGAAGGGCTCACGGTCGTGAGCTTCTCCAAGGAGTCGCATTCGGTCGAAGAGATCTTGACCCTGAGACCCTCGATCTCGGACAGTGGATCATCCGAATGTGCAATGCCTCTCACCTTATCCAGAAGCGGGCGTTCCCATCCGATCGGAGCCTTGTGCGGCCGCTTGTGCTGAGCCAGACCCAATAAGGGACTGGGGACCCATCATTGACAGGGTCCTGATAGCTCTGGGGATCTCAGCGCTGATCGTCCTCGCCTCGTTCCTGCTCACGGCCTAGACGCGCCGAAAACCGGCAGGACGAAGGAGAAGACGGGCCCGCTGACTAGAGTGCAGAGAAGACGGGCACTGAACCTGTCGACGTTCGGCCAGGGAGATGGAAGAAAGGGTATCATTCACAGCTGGTATGTCGCGTTCCGTTCAGGCACCACGAACTCGCTTCCCAGTGAGCGGCAGAATCGCGCAAAAAGATCGGGGTCGTTGGTGTGGACGGGGAAGACCTTCCCGGGCGAGATGGACTGGATAATGGCCTTAAGCTCCAAAGGCATGATGTGTCCCGAGACGTGTATGTGGTACTGGGGAAGGCCGTAGTGGCGCAGCCAGTTCAGCAACTTCTCGAAGTCGATCTCCATCTCCTCGTTGAATGGCTCGGATCCGGACAGGATGTAGCAGCTATCGGCCCGGGGCTTGATTCTGACCAGTTCCTCCATCTCATAGAGCGATGACGCCAGCACGACTTGTTCCTGCAGATCGCCGATCATCTCCGAGTCGGCGATGTTGTCGTGGGACTCCAGTATCTCCTTCTCCCAGTTGCGGTACTGCTGTTTGGTCTTCTTGAAGATTAGGATTGCCTCATCATCCGGCCCGGGCACGCAAAGGTGGGGGTCCCCGCAGAGGGAGCGCAGAAGATAGGCCTGTTTCAGGCTTATCCCCAGCTTTCTGCCATTGGACCGAGCAGCGTTGTAGAATGACCGAATCCTGTCAACATCCGCCCTGGCGAAGTCCGCCATCACCAAGCCCCTGGCCTGTCCGATGACCTGAGTAAGCCTTTCCTCGACGGCCGACTCGGAGGATGGTGCCGCCCCGGTGGTGTTGGTGGCCTCGGTAACCATGGCGATCGGCTTTGCCTCTTGGGCGGCCCGAACGAAGTCTTGGGTTAGCTGGGGAGCGGTCCCGTGGGCCCTGAAATCCCCGGTGTAGACTACTGCGCCTTCAGATGTGTGAATGATGAAGCCGTACGCTCCCGGAACACTGTGGTCCACGTGCACCGGCTCAACCTCGGTGGATCCAACCCTGATCCTATCGCCGGTCCTGAACGGGTTCATTCTGATCCCCTCCAGATTGAACTCAAAGGTCTTGGGCCCCATCTCCTGCAAAGAGTCAAGGATGGTCTTGGTGCAGCTACCGCAGAAGATTGGTATGGATCTCTTCGTGAAGGTGATGTAAGAGGCATGGTCCATGTGGGAGTGGGACAGGAAGATAGCGTCCACCGTCGGTTCGGACCCATCATCCTCGTAGAGACCCTTCAGGTCGGGTAGGAAGCCGAACTCGAGCAGGGCCTCCCGGCAGTGCGGGGAGAGAAACGGTGCGGAGTAGTAACGCGCCTTTGCCCCGAAGGGCATGCCAAAGTCGAAGAGGATCCGCGTGGAGTCATCCTGTATGAGGATCTTGTTGCCCCCGATCTCTCCGACGCCGCCGTAGAATGCCAGGCTTGTCATTTGAATCAACTCCCCACTCGATCCTCAGGTATATCTATGGCGCGGTGGACTGCTCGCGACAGGTCGAGCATTCCCTGGCCATAGCATCCATGCTGGCATTCAGCCGTTCCGAGCCTGTCCATCAGTTTCCTCCTTGGGCGCGTTGCTGCGTGACCCGGAATCCCGCACTCCCCCGGAATCCCGTGCCAGCCCTAATGCCGGGATTGCCTCGCCAGAAGGGATCGGCATCTAGGAGCAGAGCTATCGAAGCGCTCGAAGATGGGGCCAGGATGCTCGGGTAACGGCCCTATCTGCCCGCTGCGAGGCTCTTGACTTTCGCAGCGTCCAGGCCAAGGCCCTTCGCAACGCGCGTGCCGTAATCGGGATCGACCTTGTAGAACAAGGCAGTCTGACGGAGCTGGATCTCCTTCCTGGCGCCCTTGAGGTGGCCGACGATGTTGTGGATCAGGTGCTCCCGGTCCGTGTCGGTCATCACCTTGCTGTAGAGGGCCCTGGGCTGCTCGAAGTCGTCGTTGGGATGGTTGTAGGCGTGGCGCCCGGAAGCGCCGGGCATTCCCAGGCCCGGCCAGCGAACGCTGGGATCGGGGGCAGGTCCCCCGAAGCTATTGGGGTAGTAGTTGGGGCTTCCCTCGAACTCGGTCTTCTGGCGCATGAATCCGTCCCGCTGGTAGCTTGCGACCATGCCCTTGGGGCGGTTGACGGGAAGCTGCTGGTAGTTGGCTCCCAGCCTGTAGCGGTGGGCATCGTGGTATGCGAATAGCCTTCCCTGAAGCATCTTGTCGGGCGAGGGGGCGATGCCGGGCACGAGGTTGGCGGGAGAGAAGGCCGCCTGTTCTATGTCCGTGAAGTAGTTGGTCGGGTTCCGGTTGAGTACCATCCTACCCAGAGGTATTAAGGGATAGTCGCCGTGCGGCCACACCTTGGTGATGTCGAAGGTGTGGAACCTGTACTTCTCAGCTTCCTCCGGCTTCATGATCTGGACGTGGACATCCCATGCTGGGTAGTCTCCCCTCTCGATGGCGTCGAAGAGGTCCCTGGTTGCGTGGTCGGGGTCCCTGCCCTTCATCTCGGTCGCCTCCTCGTCTGCGAAGTTCTGGATTCTCTGGGCGGTGATGAAGTGAATCTTGACCCACACGTGTTCGCCCCGTTCGTTGTACCACATGAAGGTGTGGCCGCTGTAGCCATTCATGTGCCTGTAGGACCTGGGCGTACCCCTGTCGGAGAAGAGGATCGTGACCTGGTGCACGGATTCCGGCGTGAGGGACAGGAAGTCCCAGAACATGTCGGGATCCTTGGTGTTCGTCGCGGGGTTGCGCTTCTGGGTGTGTATGAAATCCGGAAACTTGATCGGGTCTCGGATGAAGAACACCGGGGTGTTGTTGCCGACGAAGTCGTAGTTGCCCTCCTCTGTGTAGAACTTCACGGCGAAGCCACGCGGATCGCGCTCGGCGTCCGCCGATCCCTTCTCTCCACCGACAGTGGAGAAACGCGCAACAACCTCCGTCCGCTTCCCGACCTTGGACAGGAACTTGGCCATCGTGTACTTGCTGAGGTCATTCATGACCTCGAAGTACCCGAAGGCGCCCGCACCCTTCGCGTGGACGACCCGTTCCGGGATTCGTTCGCGGTTGAAGTGCGCGAGCTTCTCCACCAGGTGAATATCCTGCATCAGAACCGGCCCGGTAGGCCCCGCCGTGATGCTGTTCTGGTCATCGTCCACCGGTGCTCCCGATGCGGTTGTGAGCTTCTTCTTCTCAGCCAAGCTATCACCCGGCCCGCAGACTGCGGTTCGCTCTTAAAAAGAGCATTCACGAAATCCCGGATATGTCACAGCCCGTCGGTGGACCCAGCAGGGGGATCCGGATTGGACGGGTTCGTCCTCACAAAGCCAGCCAAGGCACGGCCTGGTGCTTGCCTAGAGAAAGGGGTTGGCCCGCGCCGCTTCTCTGCGCTGTCTCAGACCGGCGGGAAGCCAGTTGTCTTCATGCATCGCCAAACCGCCTTCCTCTGCATCCCGTGATCGAGAGAATGTGGATCGTAACCCCGGTGGCGATCACTAGGAGAATGACGCGAACCCAGAGGAGGTCGACCACGTAGACCACCGAGTAGCCGATGGTGATCCAGAGCAGGGAGATCGTCAGGACCTTGATTCTGACAGGGAGACCCCGGCCCTCCCGATAGCTCCTTATATACTCCCCAAGAATCCTGTTCCTGAGGAGGCCATCATACATCCTCTGGGATCCCCTCAGGTAGCAGGCTGCCGCCAGGAGGAGAAAGGGGGTCGTGGGTAGGAGGGGAACAACGATTCCGACCACGCCGATTGCGACAAGAACAGTTCCCGCAACGACGAGAAGGCCCCGCCGAAGGCTCTTGGGCACGGTACCCAGCTTCGCGCCGAGGCTTAAGAATGCCTCGACAGCGAGAAAAAGGCAAATAGACGACTTCAGTGCCGCTGCCGGGGTACGAGACTTCCCACGGAATACCCCTGGGCCTGAAATGATGGCCTGTTGCGGAGCATGGGATCCGCCCCACCGGTTTCCTTCATCCGCTTCGCGACCCACGCCTCCATCCTCGCCGCCAACGACCGGACGACCTCCGGCCTTTCGTCAGCAACGTTGTGATCCTCGCCAGGGTCTTCGATCAGGTCGTAGAGCTCCACCCGGGGCTTCCCGTGTATGTCATCTTCTAGAGCCTGGATCAGCTTGTAGTGGGGCGTCCGCCAGCCTCGCTTCCTCATCCACGTGCACTCCGTTAGGTAGAACTCGGAGCGCTCAGCGATCCTGCCACCCTCGATGACAGGCACTACACTCGCCCCATCCATGCCGACCTTCGAGGCGACCTCTCCGTAGCCCATCAGCTCCAGAACGGTCGGGGCAAGATCCTGCTGAAGAACGAAGCCCCGAATCCTCCGTCCCTCGGGAACCAGCCCGGGCAGGTGGTAGATGAGCGGGATGCGGATGGTCGGATCGTAGAGCCCGTGGTGGTCGAAGTATATGCCGTGCTCGGTCAGGGTCTCGCCGTGGTCGGAGGTTACGACGACCAGGGTCTTGTCAAGCAGGTCGAGTTCCTCAAGCCTGGTCATGATTCGCCGGATGCATACATCCATGTACGCCAGGGACGCGTCGTAGGCCGCTACGACCCAATCGGCGTCCGTGATTCCCGGCGGCATCCATGAGCGGAAGAAGTCCGCAAAAGGCTTGAAGTCGAGGACCGGCTTCATTGTGCGAACGGAGATATCACAGGGATCCCTGCCGTAGTAGGCATCGCGGAAGGGGGGAGGCGGGAGATAGGGAGTATGGGGATCCATGTGCCTCAGTAAGATGAAGAAGGGCTCCTTTGAGAGGGATTCGAGCACCGGAAGGGCCTTCCGATTCAGCAGCTCGGCCTTTCGTGCCGGGGCGTCCTCCCATGACACCCACGCATCGTAGGTCTCGTAGATGTCAAAGCCGCGGAAGAAGCATGAGTCAAATCCAATGCATGCAGATGCGTATCCCTCTGGGGCGAGGATCTCGGCAAGCGTCTTGATCGAGGGGTGCAGAGGGTCCCTGGGTGCAAGGTTAACCGCTAGATTGGTCATCACGTCGGTCCCCGTGAGCATAGCTGTGTAACCTGGGACGGTGGGTATGTATGGGCTGAAGGCCTCCTCGAAGAGGACTCCATTCGAGGCGAGCTGGTCTATATGGGGAGTGGTGAGCCGGGAATAGCCATAGCAGCTCATATGATCGGCTCTGAGGCTATCGACGCCGATGAGCAGGAGGTTGATCCCGTCCAAGGAGTTCCTCAGCAGCTCGCGGATTCGGGATATAAGAGTTTCCGGCAAGTTCCGAAAGGTGTATTATCCTCCTTTTGCCACCTGTCGATCGTCTGAGGCCAAAAGGCGATCTCGGTGAACGGAGCACGATCGACTTGCTGGAACTGAACACACCTCAAGAATCTCTCCCTGGAGTTCATGCCATCGCTCTCCTGGTCCGTGGCATGTGCCGGTTGCACACCCACAAATGCTTCTCTCAACCCTGGTTGGTCAGCCCGACCTCCAGGATGACCGCCGTCTCGCCTGGCACCTGCCAACGAACCACTTCGCCGTACGCCAACACCACGCCCCTATCCACCGCGGGATGGTGCTGCCACACCCGGAAAAGACCCCTGGCTGTCAGGCCAATCCCCTCCTCGCTGAGTGGGAACGTGGCTTCCAGCGTCTCCTCGTTCGGGTTGAACAGGAACACGAATCCGCGGTCGCCGACGATGTGCGCCGAGCCATCCACCTTCCCGGCGGCGGGCCAGTCCGGCAGATCCTTGCGGACCATGAGGTAGTCGATGTTCTTGCGGCCCCAATCAAGCCACTTGCGGATCTCCGCCTTGCTCTCGTCCGGGATTCCGGTCTTCGTCGGCAGGTAGAAGAGTTGATTCGGCGAACAGGAGACTGACCGACTGAACAAGAGGCTATGGACGGTTTGGACGATTGGCATAGTAGCCATTATTCTCTTTGCGGCTCTGTCCGTCGCTCTCCTACACTGGAGCCTGGCGTACATGCTGGTGCTCCTGATATTCGTCTCACTGTACACAGCCCACCTTTCAACCTATGCACGAAAGAAGAGCAACAGTCCCTGGGAACCGTCATATCATATCACAGGATTGGACCTGATGGGGTGGAAACCTACGACAAGTGGAGAGAGACGAGGCGGACCAGCCTCAGAACAAGGAAGTGACAGATCGATGACGGTCGGCTCGCTTATTGACGAACGGGCAATCTTGGAGGTAACGGGGACAGTACGTGCTACAATCACGATCTAAGGGCTTCGGTCGTCTGGCTCCAAGGGGACTGCCAACCCTGCTGGGCGGACTCTCCCCGATCTTCCCTGCTATTGTGATGATCTAGCGGGCGGGGCTCCTTTCTGGCGATGATCTGCAGATTGCCTGCGTTCCCGATCATGGAACTCTCTTTAGAAAGCAGCCTTTCGAGGTCGAGTATCTGCGTCTCTGTTGCCGGATCGGATAAGAGGAACTCAATGGCCTCTCGGGACAGCCGATGCACAATCATCGGATTGCCGATCATCTCGACAATCGTGAGGCCAGCCTTCACACATATCTCCTTCAGCTCATCTACCTCCAGAGCATAGGAACTGTAGGAGGCGTTCTCCCACTCCACCTTACCCTCTCTCACATACCTGAGAATCTGGGGTAGACCCACCCTAGGCCTGACCCCTCTTTGCATGCTCTTGGCGGATCCTTCCACCAGCTTTGCGAGGACGGAGTTGCCCATGGTCCCGACAATGGTTGCCATGTAGCATCCTGTCTTCAAGACCCTTGAGATCTCTTCGGCCGGAAGATTCTGGAATATTGGCACCTTGAGTGGTAGTCCCTGGCTGAAAACGAAATCGAAGACCGCGTCGCTGAAGGGAAGTCTAAGTACGTCTCCTAGAACGATAAAGATCCGGCCAGCCCTCAGCAATCCTGCATGCTTGGCACGAAGCTTGCGCAGCATCCCTCGTGAGGCGTCAAGGCATACGACCTTGCCGGCACGGCTAGGCGAGATCAGTATCTCCGTGGATCTTCCGGTTCCGGCGCCAGCGTCTAGGAGCATTCCGTCATCCGGCAGGTAGCCCCTCAGGGACTCAACTGTTAGAGCTTGACGTACCTTCCACTGGGCGGAGGTGTATTGCTGATCGTAGGCATCCGCGGCTGCGTCATAGTGGGCGATCGTCTCCCCAAGCATGGAGTCTGAGGATCTCACCGGCCCTGCCGGCTTCTTCAAGGTCATGACGCATCCTCATTGCGTCCGCAATGCTGCGGTCACCCGGGGGGCCATTCTCTCCGTCAAGGCAGACTTGATCTGAGCCCCGGTCAGTCTGACACCCATGCTCAGGCCGTCCGAGTTCTCCAACAAGAGGGAACAGATCAGATTCTCGATCTCCCCTCCGGTGAGCCCTTGGGAGCACGAGGCAAGCTCGCCGTAGTCGGCATCCTCAAGAAGGCCCTCTGACCGGAGCTGTGAAAGGAAGTGCTTCCAGATCTTCCTCAGGGCCTCCTGGGGCGGGGGTGGCATGTACAGCACCGCCAGTCCGAGTCTTCTGATCATGGCGGGATCTAGGAGTTCGAATCTGTTGGTTGTGCCGATGATGAGGAGCCTCTCGTGGGGATCCACCTGGTCTATCAAGATGAAGAGGAGATTGAGAATCCGATCAAGAGGATTGGATGTGCTGCTCCTCGTTCTTGCGATCCCGTCGAGTTCATCGAAGACCAGGATTAGACCGGTCTCACCGTCGAGAAGGGAAGGCAGATCCTCCTGGAAGAGCCTTTCGATGTTCTTGTCGCTCTCCCCAAGACCTGATGCGAGGAAACTGGATGTCGGCACGAGGTATAGGTCGACCTTCCTGCCCTTCTTCCGCAGGTTGCGGGCAACGACCTTCACGGATTCGGTCTTCCCCACGCCGGTTGGCCCATGGAGTATCAATCCCCTGGGGATCGAGCCCGGAAACAGTCGGGACATTTCCTGTCTGAGGAAAAGGGCGGAATCTACGTAGCTCTCCAGCTTCCCTATAAACTCCTCTATCCCGACGAGTCCTTTCTCGCTGGGCAGCATGGGTAGCAGACCGGGGTGGGCTGCCCTGACCGTTGAGGAAAGCCCTCTTACCAGGAGGCGTCTCCCAGAGTCGGGGGCCTCACTCGGACCATTCGCATCTCCTAATGCCATTCTCATCTCTCCATTGGCCGCTTCCTCTACCAGGCCGAGCCTTCTCTTGGCGCTGTAGATCTCCTCTTCAATGAGTTCGATGAGTTGCTCCCTGGCCTGTCTGGCCGAGCCGAGTATGGCGTCCATTGCTCGACCTCGGGCGTCCGCGCCCAGGGAGCCCAGGGACAGGGGCCATCTTCTCTTCAGTTCCTCGTGGAGCCAGCTTCGGGAGGTGATCTCACCGGCATCTGCCATGCTGTCGACCTCGAGCCTGTCAAGCTGGTGGAAGAGATCCTGAAGCTGGGGGATTCCCTCCTCCTTGACCATCATCATCAGGAATCTGAGGAGGTCTGTCGAGGGACCCTCTTCCAAGAGGTCCACGCCAAGCCGGTCCAGTATCCTCTCCGCCATCCCCAGCTTGTCCTCGCATCTTGCGACCTGAAGGGCGCTACGTAGTCTGGTTATCTCGGAGGGGTAGTACTTCGTAAGCCTGGCGGCCAACTCTGCTTGCTGGTTGTGATGGAGGACGACCATGCCCTCGATGGTAGACCGGGCAAGGGCCAAGCTCTTCTGCATCGCCTCCTCCAGCCGCCACAGTTGGTACTCGATCCCCTCCGGGTCTAGCGACTCAAGGTAGAGTCCCAGATAGTCCCAGTAGACCGCGGATCGCCTTAGATCCTCCAGGATCTCAAGTTCAATCTCCCTCTCATCCTCAAGTTCGGTCTCCATCTCGTACTCAAGGCTGACATGGGTCCAGGTCTCCGCGTCTGTTCCCAGTCGACTGCAGTCCTTTTGCCCCAGTTCTACTCTCCCCCTTCATCTCAGAGGCTCGGCCACCGAAGTGGCCTTGCAGGGCCCCATGGCCATCATGGGATCCTCCGATCGTGATGGAACAGGTCTTGAAAAGCGCGCCGCGACAAGATGCCGTTGATCGTGGGAACATCGCATCGGTTTCCTTCAGTTTGAGGATAACATCTATCAGGTAGGCTTGCACATTAACATCCACTAGTTCTGGGGAAGAGGGCTCGACTCTCTGCCCGACTGAAGTTCGTCAGGGTTGTGCACGCCAACAGTCTTCTGCCGGCGCGCGAGATCACATTGCCTCTCTCTTGGAGTACCGGACATCCTCGAATCCAGCTGAAACAAGCAAAGGCGAGTTCCAGATGATAGGCTCTCTAAGCTCGATGACGCATGTTGCCACGATAGTGGTGAAACTCAAGGCCGGAACCTCGAAGTCGGGCATCATCCGGATCCGAAACTGCCTCTCCCCAGTCGACATCGGGCCCAGCTTCAGGACTTCGGGCTGGTCTGATCTACCTACCTCTCTCCCTCTGGGCAAAAGGAGCCTGAGGACGATCCGTGTGGATGTGTTGCCGTTGTTGGTGATCTTGACGTGGAAGACGCCCTCATGATCTGGGCCAATGGATCTCGTCTCTTCCTCCGCTACCGCATCGATTGAGACTTGGCCCTCGTGGATCACCGTCCTCGAGATCCGGGGCATTGACAGATGACGCCTCCCCTTTGTGTGCAATGTCAGCTTTGCTCCTGTAAGAGGGTCGGTCCATTCCATCCCTCCAAGAGCCATTTGTCCGCATGCGCGAGACGAGGTCCTGAGTTGGCCCAGGGGATGTCTGCGGAGGAACTCGCACGGCTGGGATCCGTCACCAAATCGGAACATGCATATCTCCCGGCCCTTCTCGTGGAAGCCATCGAGTATCCCGGGTTCGAATCCGAACCCTCTGTAGAGAGACTGTGCTACAAGATTGTCCCCATCGACAATTGTGTACTGAACGGGGGCATTTCTCTCGGCAGCGAACTGCGTGAAACGTGTGAGAAGCGCCTTGCCCAATCCACGTCCCCTGTACGATGGGTGAACGATCAGACCTGCCAGCTCGCTGTAAGGAGGGTAGTTGGTGTCAACCACCATTCTGGCGACGGCTTTGCCATCCATCTCCCCCACGAAGTTGTTCTCGTAACTATCCAGCCCCCTGCATGCCACCCGGTTCAGGTGCTCCCTCATGTGATCGATCTGCCTCCGGTAGAAGTCTAGGTGACAGAGGACTTCCAGAACGCTTTCGACATCATCCCTTCTGAGAAGCCTCACGATCAAGTTCTCCCTCATTCCCATCGTCCGACCTCCTTCGTGCAGGGACCGGCCGCATCCCCTATCCACATTCAAGCCCGCTTCCTCGGCAGGCCTCTCCCCGTCCTCACCTAGGACCCGCCGGATGACTGTGAGGGCCTCGGCAACCTCCAGTCCTGAGGCTGTCAAGGAGTACACACCGTCCTTGCCACGAACAAGCCCCACTTCCTCGAGACGATGCATATGGTAGAGAAAGGGGCCTGTGTCGTGTTCCGGATCCATCGAGACGGATCTCATCAAGTCCGAGAAGGATTTGCCTCCCTGGAGCAGGGACAGGAGGACTCTCCTCCTGGTGGGATTTGAGGCAAGCCGGTACATGTCCCCGGGCACACAGTCACCTCCATCTAGGTGGTCCCAGAACCCTTTTGCCCATAGTCTAGGCAACCAGCAGGCAAGTTGGCCGCAGGATGGCCAAGGGGCAAGCCACTGATGAGATCCTGATGACCAGGGGATCCCCTGCACGAAGGTCATCCTTGGTTCCCCCAGAACGGATGTATATCGAAGTAGTGCCCTTTCTCGAATTCCTTGAGATACAGTAGAGAGTCCTCCTGGGCGTATCCCTTCATTATCCTCTCTATCGCTCCCGTTGCCAGCTGTATCTGGAGGGCCGTGCCGATGATGTTGATCTTGCTGCCTCTGATGGAGATGGCAGCTCCGGAGTGCTTCTCTATGGCCTGCTTGACCTCTCCCTTCCTACCAATGACCCGGCTGATCTGCCTGCGAGCTTTCTTCTTGGATCCCAACACCGAGCGTGCATGTATGCATTCGATGCGCACGTCGGGGTAGAGTAGTCGGAGGGCAGTTATGTGGGGAAATCCTCTGGCGATTGCATCAAAGACCCGCTTCACGACCTCGGCTCCTTCTGGGGAGGAGGCCTCGATTCTCAGGTGGGAACCATCGAGGCGTATCCTGGTCTTTGACCTTTCCTCCAACTCGGCGAGAAGATCCTGATCCTCGATCCGATGCGTTATGCCTCGGGACGGGATGACCATGGGGGCTTCTTCGCTCACGACCACGGGTCGTGTCGGGAGTTCGCCCTTCTCTAGATGGGTCCTGCGGATCAGGTCTTCGTAGAGTTGGAGCGGGTCTACCTTGACTCCCAGCTTGTGGAAGAAGTCGCCGATGTTTTGGACATCGGCTTTGAAGAGATCCTCCTTCCATATCTTGCGGGAGATGTAGGACTGCGAGATATCGATGAGCTTGATCGAGTTGGTTTCCTCGTCGTAGAGGATGTTGTAGGGAGACAGGTCTCCATGCACGAAGCTGTGTTTGCTCATGAGCAGGACTGCCTCATGAACCTGGCGCCAGACCTCTAGGATCGCATCCTCTCCCAGATCTCTGAGGCTGCCGGCAGCCCTCTGGAGAGTGGGATAGGGAACTCCTTTCCTGCCCAAGAACTCCATGGCGAGGATGTTTGCCTCCGAGAAAAGAGGCTCTGCAACCTGGAGTCCGATCTCGCGGGCAGCCATGAGGTTGTGGTGCTCTCTCTTGGCCCACTCCATGACGATGCCCCGTCGGTCACTTCTCATCTTGGCGATCTTCGGGTTCTCGTACCTCGGATCAGCGGAGAAGTACTTCTTCGTGGCCCTGAAGGACGGCGTGAGCCTGTACACCTTAAGGGCGCAGTCGCCCTCCTTTGTCCGAGCTCTGAGTACGACCGCCTCCTTGCCAGTGGAGACGGGTCCGAAGATCTCTATCAGCCTACCCTTAGATAGCAGGGAACCTAGCAGGGTCAGGGTGGCATCGTCGAAGAGCTGTCCCGTGGCCTCACGGGTCTTCGCTGCCCGTTTGTTTCCGTTACCTTCCTCGAGGAATTCCTCCAGGTGCGATCACTCCCCAGAAAGAAGCAGGAGCCGAGACTAGAACCCATGGTGTGTGGGAAGAAATCGTTGAACGGCTCGGCCACGCCCAACGGCCCAGAGGAAACCCGGAGGGGTCATGAGCCTGCCGGAGGGGACCGAGTGTCAAGATCTTCGCCCCGTGTCACACATTGCAGAGACATCACATTCATACACACCTGAATCATCTCGGTCACCTCCTTCAGTTTGTTGGCTGGTTGTGGGTGCCCGACCGATAAAAATCTCACTGCGGCAACATCTGGATCCCTTGAGGACAGTCTATCAACTTCAACCCTGGGACCCCGGCCAAGGAAGAGCCTCTCAGCTTGCGCCCGTTTGAGGGAACATGGTAACACGTTTCTCCTCATGGCCGTCCCCACGCTCTGGCACATCTCCAAAGGTGGTACCACGATCATCGCCCCCATTCTCATGGTTCTGGTCTCAGCGGTACTTCACGCTTTCTGGAATCTCCATCTGAAGAAGTCGCCTAACAAGGTCCTCTTCTCCTACCTGTACGTCTGGTCCGCCATACTCCTATACACCCCCGTCTTTCTGGTCCTGTTCCCCAAGGCTCGGATCCCCTGGCAGGGATGGGCATGCATACTCTCAACTGGTTCCATCTTCTGTTTCTACTTCACCCTTCTGGCCAAGAGCTACTCCCACGGCGACCTATCCCATGCCTATCCCATCGCCCGGGGGATTGCTCCCATGTTGACACTTGTGTGGGCGGTCACTTTTCTTGGTGAACGGCCCTCCGCTCTAGGCATGGCCGGCATACTCCTGATCATTGTTTCCATGTTCCTTTTCCACCCCCCCACGGAGGGCAAGTTCTCGCTCTCCGAATCACTCTCCCGTCTGAGACAGCCTGCATCCGTGGCTGCCCTTGGAACGGGCGCAAGCATATCGCTGTATTCAGTCGTCGACAAGATCGGGGTTTCATTCGTCGATCCTACCGTCTACATCTATATGACCTTCCTCGTGGCGGGCCTTCTCCTGTCCCCATACTACCTCAACCACTTCGGGCTCTCGGCCCTGAAGGAACAGGTTGCTTCTGATTGGCGCCAGGCCCTGCTTGTCGGATTCCTGTGCGTATTCGGCTACCTTATCGTCCTATCTGCGATGAGACTGACCCAGGTAAGTTACATCATACCCTTAAGATCCACATCAATACTCTTCGCCGTCCTTCTCGGCTTCGAGGTTCTGGGAGAGCAGAAAACGGATCTGAAGGTACTGGCAGCAGCAGCCATGATGGCAGGAGTGGCCCTCATCGCCCTTTCGTAGGTCTTTGCAGGCACCTCAACCTTTGCCGGTCTCCCGGGACTCAGGGAAACCAGTAATCACAGGGACCCCAAGAATGGACCCAAGGCGCAAGGCTGTTCCTGAGTCCTCCGACACCCGAAGGGCTCACAGGCCCAGAGAATACCTGCAGCACCATAGACATCTTGCGTTACTGTGCATCGACGGCTCCGAGCTCATGGGGTGACGGCAACGCGTATGCCGTGCCTGTCCAGGGCCAGCTCAAATGCCGCTTGAATCTCCGCAAGTGGTAGGATACGGCTGATGAGTCCCTCGTAGGGAAAGCTCGACTTGGTCTTCTTGAGGAAATCTAGCGCTTCAGCCAAATGCCTTTGGGCATAGTTGTGGATGCCCTTGATTGTGAGGTAGTTACGTGTGATTGTATTGCCGTCGACGGTGAAGTGGGACCCGGCACAAACGAGTCCGATGATCAAGTACCGCCCGCGGAGGCCAAGGAGCTCCAGTCCTGACGACACAACGGCGGGGTCTCCGGACACCTCCACGACACAGTCAAATCGGCTCCGCCCCAGCGTATGGATGATTTCATCGTCGTTCATGCCTTGGACGTTCAGCACCTCATCGGCCTTAAATCGCCGTGCCATCTGAAGTCGGGAATCATCGATGTCGGTGACCACTACCTCCGAAGCCCCGCCCTCTTTGACTAGGGCCGCGGTGTAAAGCCCGAGCAACCCGGCCCCCTGAATGAGGATCCGTTCTTCGGGCTGCACTCCAATCGTTTCTAGACCATTAATCACCGTTGCCAGTGCACAGTTCGCTGGACATACCTCCTTGTCGGAAAGGCCCGGGGGCACGTGAAACACGCCTGTGCCTGGTCGCAGGCAGATGTACTCGGCGAACCCGCCATTCAATCCAGGGCCGTCGCTGAGGGATGTGTGTCCATACTTGAAAAGCGACTCACACTTCTGTGGCAGGCCAGTCCTGCAATTACTGCACTTGCCGCAGCTCGCCATAATGGTGAAGCTGATGCGGTCTCCGACCTTGAGAGGCTTTCCTGTACTGGATCGATTGACGCCCTTGCCAAGGGTCGCAACCTCGGCCACAACCTCGTGGCCGAGAACCAGGGGGATTGGTTCGGTGCGCCTCCCAGTGAAGGTGTGAAGGTCGGAACCGCAGATCGTAGCCATTCGCACCTTCCCGAGGATATGGCCTGCAGGGGAACTGACCAGTGGGACCGAGTCGATGCGTAGCGGTTGTCCGACCCCTTCAAAGACGGCTGCCCGACAGGCAGTAGGGATGCTCACATTGCACCTCCACATTCAAGCCTGATTGCGCTGGATGAGTTGGCCCAACGTACGATGGCTTGGTCATCGAGAAGCACGGGCTTCACCTAGAGGGTCAGTCTCTTCCCCACTTCTTCAGATAGTCTCCAAAAATCTCCTCGTCGCTGGGAACGTACTCCTCGATGGGAACTGAAAGCCATGTGTAGTTGAGGAAGTGTCTGTAGTTGATGTTGTCGGTGGTCATGTTGCCAGCCCAGGTGCCGCAGCCCAGCGTGTCGGTGAAAGGCTGGCCGTTGAACCAGCTACCACTGTTCGCCATGGCATGGGGCATGTTGCAGTTCACTCTTCCAACGTTAATCTCTGTGGCGAGTTCCATCTGGCGATCTTCGTTGGTGCTATGGATCGAGACCGAGTGGCCCTCGCCGGAGAACTTCAGCATTTGCGCCGTGCGTTCAACAATCTCGCTGAAGTCATTCCACTTCCATACGGTGAGAACCAGACATAGTTTCTCGCCTGAGAACCTGTCTTCAGGGCCCGGCTTCTCCCCCAGAACCATGATGAACCGCGTGTTCTCAGGTACATCGATCGCTGCCATTTCGGCAATGCGGGGTGCAGGTTTGGCCACGATATCCCTGTTCAGACGAACCCCATCGGGCCACATGGTCTTTCTCAGCCTCTCCCGTTCTACCGTGTTGCACAGATACCCACCTTCCGCTTTCAGGGCGGATATCATGTCGTCATAGATGCTATCATGGATGGCGACCGCGTTCTCGGAGGAACAGGACGCGGAGTTGTTGGCGGTCTTGGACCGCACAATCTTGTTGGCTGTGGAGCGTATCTCGACCGTTTCGTCAACGATCGAGATCACATTGCCTGCCCCGACCGTGTGGCACGGCTTGCCAGCGGCATAGACCACCTTCACCAACTCGGCGCCGCCCGTTGCCACGGCAAAGTCACACACCTTCATGAGTTCGACCGTCTTTTCCTTGGTGGGATTCCTGATGCACTGCATCAGATCCTCGGGGGCGCCGATTCTCCTAAGCGCTTCTCTGCCATGCTC
>CAYVLA010000066.1:0-18371 GCA_964452145.1 Hadarchaeota archaeon (SeqCode) | reverse complement strand
GGGTTTAGCAGGGGGGCCGGCTGGCATTGATCACGGGCGGGTGAACCACCTGATTGGTCGGCCAATCTCTGCGCTAGCGAATGGCCCTGCCAACCGCTCCACGGGGATCATGGATGGGAGGATCGTGCCAGATCGGGCCAACAACACAAGTCCCATGTGTGAGAGCGCATCACGGTGGCTTCCATCCTAACCTGCAGTGCGCGTTGGGGACGGACATCACAAGCTCACGAGTTCGAGAAAAGCCCCAATCGGGCAGGAGTGGGGGGACTCAAATCTCTGGGGCCGAAACGATTTATTAGAAGACCGGGAGTGGACCCTGTAGGTTATCTGTTGATCGAGATCAGATTGAACAAGTGTCTCAGGTGTGGTGCGTGCGCCGCCGTCTGCGACCGAGATGCCATCGACATCTCGGAGTTCGACATCACCTACAGCCAATCCAAGTGCAACGCTTGTCTGGTCTGCGTCAAGACCTGTCCGCTCGGGGCCATAAGCCGCAGGAGGGAGGATAAGCATGGAGCGAACTGATGTCCTGGTCATCGGTGCAGGCCCGGCGGGATCCACCTCCGCTCGCTTTGCCGCGGAGAAGGGTTCTGAAACGGTTGTCCTGGAGAAGAGGGCAGAGATTGGTGAGCCCGTGCAATGTGCAGAGGGCGTGTCTTCAGAGGTGCTGGATCTGCTCGGGATCGGGGAGGGCCCCTGGATTGCCAAGCGGATCGAGAACGTGAAGATGATATCCCCCTCCGGCATCGTCGTCAATCTGAAGCAGAATGTCCGCGGGTTCAACTTCGGCTACGTCCTTGAGAGGAAGATATTCGACAGACACCTGGCCTCGCTGGCAGCCCGAGGGGGTGCCCAGATCAGGCTCTGCTGCCGGGCCGTCGGTCTGAGGCGTGAGACGGGCAGAGCGATCGTGTCCTATGAGGAGTTCGGGGACCCGAAGGAGATCGAGGCTAAGATCGTCATCGGCGCCGACGGGGTCATGTCCAAGGTTGGCCGCTGGGCGGGAATTGACACGCATCTGGGCCTGGACGACATAGAATCCGGGATCGAGTATGAGATGGTGGACATCGACGTCAAGGACGACATCGAGATGTTCTTCGGTCGGTGTTATGCTCCAGGAGGCTATGCGTGGACATTCCCCAAGGGGGAGAACCGGGCCAACGTTGGGCTTGCAGTCATTCCCAAGATGGCGAAGAAGCCGGCCATAGAGTACCTTGCCGAATTCCTGCGCAACCCGGCGGTTGCCGACAGATTCAGGAGGGGAACCATAATAGAGGTCAAGGCAGGAGGCGTCCCGGTCTGCGGGCCGCTCGAGTCTGCCGTGGCGGACAACGTCATGCTGGTCGGGGACGCTGCTAGGCAGGTGAACCCCATAACCGGCGGGGGCATCGCCTCATCGGTGAAGTGCGGCAAGATCGCGGGCGAGGTTGCAGGCGCGATTGTCAGGGGAGAAGACTTCTCAAGGCGGGCTCTAGTGCCCTACGACGACCAATGGATTGAGGCGGTCGGCAACTACCATCGGAAGCTCCTTAAGGCGAAGGAGGTCTACATGGAGCTTGAGGACGAGGAGCTTGACCGCATCGCGAAGGCCTTCCGGAAGGCGTCCGATGTCGAGTTCACCACGTTGGGGATGCTCAGGGCCATGTCCGGCACGTCTCCGCGGCTCCTTTGGAAGCTGAGAGGAGTCCTGTAGTGATTCACGATGGACGACATAGAGCAGATACGTAGACGCAAGATCGCCGAGATGCAGAGGAGGCTCAAGGAGAGGAAGTTTTGCGATGAGCACAAGGAGCGCGAGCGCCAGGAGATCGACCGAATACTTGGGGGGGTCTTGACGCCCGACGCCGTCAAGTACCTCAGGGATATCCATTCCTCTGCCCCCGGGATCGCCGAGAGAATCGAGGAGACCATCATAGGCCTCGTGGTCCAGAAGAGAATACAGTACAGAATCGACAAGGTAATCATCAAGGCCATAGAGAGGAAGATCAGGGGCATCGAGCCGACCATCTCGTTCGTGAGGAAGGGCAAGAGGACAACTATATCGGATACGCTTAAGGGCTCCGAGTAGCGCTCTCGCCAAGACTCCTCTGGTCACCTGAATACTACTTACTACCAAAGCATTATCAGGCCCGGAATTAACGATCACCGACATGGTCCGGCTAAAGGAGACCTCGAGGCGCAACGCGGCGATCGAGGCCGCCCGGATGGTCAGGGATGGCATGGTTCTCGGCCTTGGCACGGGCTCGACTGTTCAGCATTTCCTCTCGGAGCTCTCGAGACGTATTGACGACGAGGGCCTGAGAATCCTCGGGGTGCCGACCTCTACCGCAACCCTGGGTCTTGCCAAGAGCCTTGGCATCCCCCTCACCTCCTTGGATGAGCACCAGAAGCTTGATATGGATGTGGACGGAGCCGATCAGGTTGATCCTGACCTAAACCTGATCAAAGGAGGCGGAGGGGCACACGTGAGGGAGAAGATCGTAGCCAAGGCAAGCGACAGGGTTGTCATCATAGTGGACGAATCGAAGCTTGTGGAGAGACTGGGCACGGGCTTCCCGGTGCCGGTCGAGGTCGTGCCCTTTGGCCTTGCCCCAGCGCGCAGGGAGCTATCGGAGCTGGGAGCGATCCCACGGCTCAGGACGACCGGGGGAAAGGCAAGGTTCAGAACAGATAATGGCAACCTGATACTTGATTGCGACTTCGGACCCATAGACGATCCGGCTCACCTTGAGTCTCGGATCAAGGCCGTGTGCGGGGTTGTTGACAGTGGGATATTCGCCGGGTTGACCGACACGGTGATAGTTGGCACGGAGACCGGGTGCAGAAGGATGCGCCGCCCGAGCTAATCGATCCCTCCGAGCAGCGCAAGGAAGATGGCTGCAGCCGTCAGGTCGGCCAGAGTGCCGGGGTTGAGATCCCGGCGTCTGAGAGCCCGGTCCAAGCCCAGCATGCCCCGGAGCCATTCTGCCGAGAAACGATCGCTTGCCATGATCTTACGGGCCCTGCGCGCGACGTTCTCCGCAGTCCGGCGTCCCGCGTTACGCGCTATGAGCGAGTCGGGATACTCACCCAGAAGGGAGCAGAAAACGGCGGCCGATGCCATGGTGGGGTCCCCCATTTCTCGAAGGAAGTGCACATATTCCCGAGCGCTCCTCCGCGTGATGGGGAACCCGGAAAGCAGCTCTCGGGCCAGAAGATCGTAGCCCACCGATGGTCCAAGAACCTGCACCATTCCAGCCTTCTTCCGCCTGATGGTGGCCTCCACCAGCGGGTCCTGCAGGTCGAACGCCTCCGGGCCGGGGACGAAGGCCTCGTGGGACAGGCCGCCGATCCGACAGAGGCGAATCGAGCGGACGAAGGCGATCGAATCCTCGGGACCGGAGCTTAGCACAATACGGGCGGCCTCCTCGGTGGCGCTTCCCGTCGCCGTCACGCATGCCCCCAGACCCAGAGGAATCTCGACCAGAAGGGTTCCGAATATCGCGTTGGAGCGGCCCGACATGGCTGCCTTGCATGAGTCCAGCAAAGCTCTGCCCCACAGCCCGGTGAAGGGCTTATGCATCCTCGAGCGCCGCTGGGCAAGGCGGTAAACCCGGCTCAGAGGCTCTCCGATCGCCACGGCAGCCGAGACGAAGTCATGGTATGCGATCTCGCGGAAGGGCATTCCTCGCATGACGTTGCCCGGCTTCGGATACCCCGATGCTTCGAAGAGCACGGATAACTGCTGGGCAGCGACGACGCCCGAGACATCGGGAAAAGCCATCGCTCCCGGCGACACGGAGACTCACCCGGCTCTGGACTTCGCCCGCTCGATGGCGGCTTCAATAAGGCCGCAGAACAGGGGTGCGGGACAAAGGGGCCTTGAAAGGAACTCGGGATGGGCCTGGGTCCCAACGAAATAGGGATGGGCCTCGAGCTCCAGGAACTCCATCAGGACGCCGTCGGGGGACCTTCCGATGAACTTCAAGCCGGCCTGATCTATCAGATCAACATATCCCGGGTTCACCTCATACCTGTGGCGATGCCTCTCGTAGACCATGCCATCCTCCGCGACCCTGTCCAAGCTCTCATAAAGCCGCGCGGTCTTGGTCTTGGGGGAAAGGCGTGCAGGGTACGCGCCGAGCCTCATGGAGCCTCCGTATCGGCTCTCTCTGACTATCCTTTCCTGCTCCGGGAGGATGTCGATCACGGGATGAGGCGTTCCGGGGTCCAGCTCGGTGCTGTGGGCTCCCTCAAGACCCATCTCGTTGCGTGCGAACTCTACGACCGCGCACTGGAATCCGAAACAGATGCCCAGATAGGGGATTCCGTTCCGTCGGGCGTATTCTATGGCCTTGATCTTGCCCTCCACGCCCGTCCTGCCAAATCCCCCAGGCACTATCAACCCATCCCCAGCATCCAGGCAGCACACGGCCTTCCCGTCAGTCTCGAAGTCCTTTGAGTCGATCCATGAGATCTTGACTCCCGCCTCATATCTCGCCGCTGCATGCTTCAGTGCTTCGTTGATCGAAACGTAGGAGTCGGGCAGCCTGTAGGATCCGGTCTCCACGTACTTGCCCACTATGGCGATGCTAACCCACCTCTTGGGGTTCTTCATCCTCTCCACGACCTCCGCCCAGTCCTCTAGCTTGGCTTTCCGGTACCTCAGACCCAGCCTTTCTTGGAGTCTGTCGCCGAATCCCTGGGCCTCGAACATGAGGGGCAGCTCGTAGATGCACTGGACATCAGGGTTGGATATGATGTCCTGGGGATAGACGTCACAGAACAGGGAGATCTTGCTTCGTCTCACCTCGTCAACCATTCTGCTCGATCTGCAGACTATGAAATCCGGGGGGATCCCAAGTTCTCGGAGGGTGCTGACGGAGTGCTGAGTGGGCTTAGTCTTCGGTTCCCCGAGGTGATCCGGGATTGGGATGTAGCTGACGTGGACATGGACAAGGTTTCTCGGACCCTCCTCCATTCGCATCTGCCTCACGGCCTCGGTGAAGAGCAGGTTCTCATAGTCGCCCACGACACCTCCGATCTCGAAGATCAGGGCATCGACCTTCTCCGCAAGGGCTATCTCGTGGATCCTCCTCTTGACTTCGTCCGTTACGTGCGGGATGAACTGCACGGTCTTGCCCAGGTACTTCCCCTGCCTTTCGTTCTGGATCACCTGGCCGTAGATCTGGCCGGAGGTTATGTTGTGATTTCTGGGCAGATCCACTGATAGGAATCTCTCGTAGTGGCCGAGGTCCTCGTCGATCTCGCCCCCGTCGTTCGTTACCCAGACCTCGCCGTGTTCAGTTGGCCTGAGCGTGCCAGCATCGAAGTTGAAGTAACCGTCTGCCTTGATTGCCGTGACCGTGTGCCCTCGGGATTGCAGCATCTTGCCAATGGATGCCGCGGTGATGCCCTTTCCCAGGCCGCTCATCACGCCCCCCGTCACTACGATGTAACGAGTCAGGGGATCGCCCCCACATGGGGAGGAGGTGAAGGCTGCGCCTGGAAACAGAGAGGTCCAAGCCGGTCGGCTATCGGCATGTCGACAAATGTCCTCATACACTATTATAGCTTTTGGGCAGCGTGGGGTGCGTTGTATTATCCGGGAATCATCTCAACCCTCTGTTCTGGGCGTGTCGGTGGCCAAACGAACCGACTCAACGCAGTCGATGATGCGGCGCAAACAGGAGGGCAGGATGACCAACGCAAAGATCGCCGAAGTCTACAAGATCAGCACCAGGACGACACAGCAGCGTGGGATGCGCAACCTCCTGCCTCCGGCCTGCTGGCATATCCGCCCTGACCGTCTCACCGGTCTTCCGACCATTCCTCCGGATCCACGATATCTCGTCTTCCGATGCCAAGCCGGAGAAGCTCGTCGATGAAGCCGGTGGGATATGCTATCTCCGAAATCCTGTGCGCATCGGTGCCCAGGCTGAATCTGACCCCGTTCCTTCTGGCTAGGCGAACCAGCTCCGAGAAGAACTCGGGTGCAATCGCCCCAAATCCGGGCTTGATCTCGAAGCTGACTCCCGCCTCTCCCGCGCGTGCAAGGAGGCGTTCGATCCCGTCCCATGGATAGGCATCGATGACCTCCAGGGGATTCATGATCCTGCCGATCTTGGTGTGAAGAAAGGGATGGGCTACGATGTCGGCCAGTCCCCATGCCAGGACCCCATCCAGCATCGTGAGGTAGTGGGAAGCGTAGGCATCGGGCTTCCGTTCGTCGGGATTCTCAACGCTAGCCAGATGATAGTGATTGGCCGATACCATGACGTAGTCAAGCCCGGCGGCGACCTCGGTCGTTATGGCAAGGGCCGTGGGGGAAAGAACTGTGGCTTCGCAGCCGATCAGGAAATCCACCTCCCATTCCCTTCCTCCGACATCGAGCCTGTTGAGCTTTGGCCTGTCGTTGTCTGCCAATCGATCGATGTGGTCGGACAGGCCAAGATACCGGATGCCAGCTGAGGCGGCTGCGTGTTCGATTGCCTCCAGGGTCATCTCGGGCTTGGCGCAGGCCGATCGCCATGTGTGGACATGCATGTTCAGATCAAGCTTCATCGTCCTCGCCCTCAGAAGTTACCCAGGGTCAACTGCGCCTCCACCTTGCTCTTGCCCAGGGTCAAGGCTCTGCCTATGGCTCTTCTCAGATCGTAGGCGTAGAGGTTGTCTCTGTATGTCAGAAAGAGGGCCTCTCCGCGTGTGTCCTCGATCCTCCCCTTCACCCCATCCCCCCGAAGTACGAGGGGTGGCCCCATGCACTCAAGTCCGGGATTCTGATAAAGGCCCCTCATGTCCGATAGGTGCACGGTGTCGGGCAGGGGCATGTTGCTGGCAATGGCATTTGCTCGCTCCGCATCGTTGACCTCCCCGAACGCCTCCATCTTCTCCTCGAATCGCACGTTCAGCCTGAAGCCTTTGGAGGCCAGCAGCCTCTCAGCCTTCCTGGCCTCCATGCCATCCTCGTGCACGGACAGGCGTCCTGCGAATTGGGCCCCCTGCTCGCGCATTCTCCTCTCATACCTAGGTTCCTTCGTAACCCCTACTTTCGCGATTCCGCCGAACAGAGCGAGATAGAGAACGTGGGATGAGAGGCAGTCCTGTCTGCCTTTCAGGCATCTGGTGCCGTCACACAGGGCGCATCTGTCCCGGACAACCCTCTGGGCCTGGGGACCCGTGACCTGAAAGGACACGAGTCGTCCCCTGCGTAGAGGCAGAATCCGGGTCCGCTCACCGTCCCTGAGTACTAGGCCTTCGACGCCATGTCGCATCAAGGCTATGTCCTTCACAACCATAGCCGTCATTCCGCTAGGCGGTTGAGGGTGCGCAAGAAAAATGTAGTCCGATGAGCCGATGGGCCCCGAGTGCGTCTCTGAATCGTACTTGAACGACACCCGCGGGTCATATGGGGCATTCCTGATAGTGAGTGGCCTGATTTTGGGCAAAAAGAGGCGATACATGACTTTTTTCGCGGAAAAAAGCCCGGAATCCGGCCTCCCACTGCCAGACCGAAAACATTTATATGAATTTTTGGGCCGCCACCAGCCAGCACCTTTTCTCGCCATGTCCGGGAGAACTGCCCATGGGTTCGATCTCGATCGCAGTCCGAGACCTGAGGCGCCGTCTTCTGATCACCTCAGTGACCGTGTTGAGCATCACGCTTGCCGTCACCGCCTTCCTATGCATTCTGCCCCTGGCAGAGAACTTTGAGATCGCTGTCGGGACGGCCATGAATCTGCAGATGTACGCTGCAGAGCCCAATACCATCACCAAGATCCTTTACTCCTTTAGACAACCCAACACACCGATGTCGAGCGTTCCAGCCATGGAAGCGCTCACCGGCGTTCATATCTTGAATCCCAGAACCGAGTTCATCGCGGAGGACCCCAGGGGCTACCTGGACGTTAACGGGACTCCCATATCCCCCAGGCTGACCTCGCTTGAGCGGAGAATGAAAGGCAAACGTCTCAGCATCTTCGGCATCGACCCCGATGCCGAGGACCGGTGGTGGAGAACGGTGGTTACCGACGACGGAAGAGGATTCAGCAGCTTTGTCACCAACGGATCCTACATCACTGGCCCTGGAGAATGCATGATCGGGCTTGACATGTCCGAGTACTTCCACGAGAGGTTCATGGGGAACGGGATCGGCCTGATCAAGGAGGGGGACACGATCACGCTTCACCCCGGCATGATCGCCAGCCGTGGCACGACGGGCGGAGCGACCCATGGTACCGTCACGCTGAAGGTTGTCGGCCTGTTCAAGACCTTGGGCGATCCCGGGCTGGCGCGCCTCGGCAGATCAGAGGAGGGATTGTCCGGGAACACGCTGATCATCCATCGGGAGGACGCAGAGAAGCTGTTTCGGATGAAGGAGGGCACCGTCTCTCGGATCTACGTCAAGTACGACGAAGATGCCAAGGGCACCGACATCATCAACAACATCATCATCCCGCTGCGCAAGATGGCCGAGGTCAGTCCCTACTTCATCACTCCGACAGGCGCAGGCACGATGGGCAGCACAAGACTGGCCCACACCACGACGATCATAATCTCGTTCATCGCTGTCGCCGTTGTCATCATGAACATGATGTTCACCCGCGTGTACGAACGGGTCAGGGACATTGGCATCATGGGGAGCTTCGGGGCCACCATCTTCAGGATCATGAGCATTTTCATGGTACAGGCGTTGATACTGGGAGTGATCGGAGGAGTGCTGGGCGTTGCGGTGGCCTTCGCAGCCAGTGTTGTCTATCCCAATCTGATATCCTTGAGGTGGACCATACCGCTTCTTGTCTCACCAATCATGTTGGCGGTCGGGCTTGCGCTCATCTCCTCGATCATACCCGCCTTCAGAGCGGCGCTGTACGACCCGCTCACATCCATGAGGTACGGCCTCGAGGCCGCCTCGGAGAGCATCGTGACCAAGTACATGAACCCCATCTACAAGAGGCTGGTCAAGATGAAGTTCCTCAGGGCCCGGATATACACCTCGCTCGCCGTCAGAAACCTGCTGAGAAGATTCACCCGATCCATGCTAGCCACCATAGGGATTGCGATCGGGATAGGTCTTTTCGTACAGCTCATGATCACCTCCCAAGCCATAAAGGCCCAGATCGGCGGCGAGATCACCGTGGAGGCCTATCAGACGGGCTTGGCTCTGGTAGCCATCGCCATCGGCGCGCTCGGAACCTTCAACACCATGATAACAGCCGTGCTTGAGCGAACCGGCGAGATCGGCGCCATGATCGCCATCGGAGGAGAGCCCAAACACATCAGGAGGATGTTCAGGGTGGAGGCCAGCATCATAGGACTCATAGGGGGGATCATAGGAGCCCTAATTGGCCTATTCGCGTCCATGCTGCCGTTTCTATTCACTTGGAACTTCGAGGGCTTGAAATGGATCATGGTGCTATCCATGATGGGCTTGGGCGTTGTGCTGGCCGTCGGGATAAGCTACCTGTCATCATGGTATCCGTCCCGGCGTGCTTCTGGGATGGCTCCGGCGGAGGCGTTCAAACTTGAGTACTGATCTTGGCAAGCATCTCATAGAGATCAAGGGTCCCTTCATGATCGATACCCGGGATCTGACGAAGACCTACAAGCTGGCCGGGGGCGACGTCAAGATAAACGCGCTGAGGGGGGTCAATATCCGGATAGAGAGGGGGGCTTTCGCGGTCATGATCGGGCCCTCTGGTTCGGGCAAGACAACTTTTCTGAACATGGTGAGCGGCCTTGACTCGCCGACGAGCGGCGATGTCTACATCGGAGGGCTTAACATCACCAAGGGTGACAGGGACTTCCTGAACATCCTCAGGCAGGAGACCATAGGTTTCATCCATCAGACCTGGAACCTGGTTCCTCTGCTGACCGCCCTGGAGAACACTGAGCTGCCCTTGGAGATGGCGGGGGTCGACAGGGAGGACAGGCACAAGCGGGCGATCGAGGTACTTGAGCGTGTGGGTCTGAAGGACAGGATGGGCCATCGTCCCATAGAGCTATCGGGGGGCGAACAGCAGCGGGTCGGCATTGCCCGTGCGCTGGTCTTCAATCCCCCCTTGATCCTGGCGGATGAGCCCACTGCGAACCTGGACGCGAAGACTGGTCTGGAGATCATAGATCTGATGAAGGAGCTTCGCCAGGAGCACAAGTCCACGCTTCTTGTGAGCACCCACGATCCCAAGATAACGGCCGAGGCCGACCTCATCATCTACCTCAGGGATGGCTCAGTGGTGAACGAAGAGATCCAGATGCCTGACGTCAAGCCGGCGAAGACGGTTCGCCTCAAGAGCGACCACACCCTCACGCCCAAGATGGTGGACGTCCTCAACAGGTTTGTGAGGAATGAGCTCATCGGCCAGAGGCTCACTGAAGGGGATGCGATCGAGGCTGTCGAGATGCCCTTCAAGGTCCTTGAGACCGATCCTCCCGGAAGGGTCCGGGTGATGAGGCCCACGGAGGTCTTCATAGAGACATAGGAGGTTGTGGAATGGCGACCATGAGAAGAACGGGATATGCCGACGTCTTCCGGTACATCGGGAACTCCCTTGCCTTGGTGGGCTTCGTCCTCAGCGTCTACATTGGCATCAGGCTCTACTTTCTGCTCGGCGTCTTCAACGACACCGTTGTGGCAGTTTTCATAATGGCAGCTGTGTCGGGTGGTCTCCTGGCGCTGTTGAAGTTCATGGGCAAGGGGTTGGGCCTTCGACTGGCTAGCGGCAAGTGCGATATCTGCGGAGTTGAGTTTGGCCGGGAGACGTGTCCCGAATGCGGTCGGAGGTTTGGGTACAAGTGCGCCCATCCCAAAGCTCCTCTGGCCGGCTTCTGCGAGGAATGCCTCACGTGTCCCATCTGCGGTGTCGGGCTGGGAAACGCGCACTGCCTGGTCTGCGGCAAGTTCATCTGCCAAGATTGCTACGACGAGGCTAGCTACACATGCATCGAGTGCGCGGCCAAGGGCAAGGCCAAGAAAGTCAGGGTAAGGATGACCTCATCCTCGACGCGAAAGACGAGTTCCGATCTGGAGGATGCCAAGGTGCTTGTGCTGGAGCCCCAGAGCTTCCTGAGCTACAAGGCTTCCGAACTCCTCCGCAAGTTTGCCAAGGAGGACATCGTAGGGCATTCCGTCCGTGTGGGTGACGAGGTTGAGTCGCTTGGAGGCAGGTTCAGGGTTGCTGCGACCGCTCCCAGCGGGCTTGTCAAGATCGTCCACAGCACGATGTTGAACGTCATCAACCCGGGTGAGAGGGCAAGGGTTCTTGAGCAGAGGAAGAAGGGTGCCCTGAGGTGCAAGTTCTGCGACTCGGTTGCCATCACGATCCGTTGCCGGGTCTGCAGAGAGGCGATCTGCGACAGACACAGGGTGTTCTGCAACTCATGTGGCTTCTATGTATGTCCCGATCACTACCTGAAGGACAGGAGCATGTGCACCAAGTGCGCCGGCCATGAGGAGCCCGCCCAGCAACCCGCAGCGGCAGAGGCTACTTGATAAGCTTGCGGTGCTTGGCACAGGAGATGCATGCGTAGGACTTGTAGGTGGGCAGCATCACCTGGTCACGTCGGATCCCCAGAGACCTCAGATCTCCCAGACGCATTCCTCGCTCCACAGCTGTGGCCTTCGTGCGCGGGACCGACCGCCCGCAATACGTGCAGGCAACGCTCCTCTGACGTCCTACGCCCTTTCTGTAGGGTCCCCATTTCTTCATCTTCTTCTTGCGGTGGGTCATAAGGTCTCACGGAACGATCGGAGTCCGGTTGTTCGGGATATAAAGGTTATCGTAGTCGTCGTAGTCGTGGTTGAGTGGCTGACCTGGTTGATTGTGATCCCAGAATCGGCTCCCAAGGCCCGTCAGGTTGTCCGACAGCCATGAGATTCAATGCCTGGTCCAAGACCTTAAGGTGTTCTGAAAACGGTGAGCGGGTCACCGTCGTGGTGCAAGGCCACGTCCCTCGCGGCATCCGGCGCCGTGCCTAGTATATATAGCGGTCGCGCCCCTCCTCACGCAAGCCGGTCTCGATCCCCTCGACCTCCTCGATTCTCTTGATGATGTCCTTCATCTCCTTCTCGATCAGCTCGGCCGAATCCTTCAGTCCGGAGAGGTCTATCTCGATCTTGAGGACTTGTGCTACTCTCCGGAGGACCCGGGCGGCCGCTTCCGCATCGGGCCTTATGCTGGCGGAGGTTTCACCCAGAAGGCAGATCGCCTTGGTTCCGAAGCGTGCCGCCATGGCCGGGATGAGGCCGGTTGCGCCGACTATCGGCGTGGCGTGTCCTCCGTCCAGCAGGTCCGTTCCGAGATCGGCGTACTCTCGGGCCAGTTCAGGCACGGACGCTGCCAGAAACACTCTCTGGCCGTGGGACTTGTTCCCTGAGGACCCATAGCCACCCATTGTGATCACCAGTTCGACGCCGAGGCTGGCGCAAAGCTCAAGGATCGATTGGGACATTCGGTAGTGGCTCCTGAAGTCCGTCGGTAGCGGCTGCATATCGCCGGAGAGGATGATGATCTCCCTGGGATCGGTGATGTAGTACAGGTCGTTCCTCATGAGTCGAACGGTTCCATCGGGAAGGGCCTTGACTTGGTGAGGGAAGGATGACGAGTGTACTCCGCCAAATCTCTTGGCCGAGAAGAGCCCTACGAGGTGTTGGGCGCAGAGGCGACCAACGTTCCCTATCCCAGGCAAGCCCTCCAGGAAGACGGGCCGCGTGAGCTTCGGGGTCTCTTCGAGAATGATCTCGAAATCCTTCAAGCCTCGCCCCTCCTCCGGTCCTTGATCATCCGCCGGTATCTCCCGAACTTGTCTTGGGGCGAGAACCTGGCTGGGTGGGGACTGAAGGTCGGTCCTCCGCACCTCTTGCAGAGGGACTCCAAGCTGTAGACACGGCAGGCCTTGCAGATCTTGAGCTTCTTCAAGCCCCCGCCTCACTTGGCCGGTCTGGAGAAGGAGAAGGTGTGGTCGAAAGGCTTCAGTCGGGCCCCAATCGTCTCGACCCTCTTCTGAAGGACCCCCTCGGCCGTCTTGTAGTCGCCTGCCCGAACCGTGATTCTGTACCTCGGCGGCCCGATGACTTGGACCGAGACCTTGATGTCACTCTCTCCATCTGCGGGCTTTGCCAGTTCTGCCAGAGCGTTGCTCACGATCTCGACCCCGTTGGGCTCGTAGCACTGCACGGAGAGCTGGCCGTCGATGCTGACGCTGGGGATCTGGATGCTCTGCATCAGCAAGGGGTAGAGCGCATCCACCCATTCTCCTGGCACGTTCTGTCTGATGAGCACTTCCTTACCGGTCGCCACCACTTCCTCGAAGGCGGAGTATAGATCGGGGTGGCTGACGAGGAGTCTGTCGACGACCTCGGCCTTGGCCTCCTGGGGGGTCTTGCCCAGCTTCTTGGTTATCAGCTCCAAGAGCTTCTCGGCCTTCTGTTTCTGTTTCCATTGCTGGAGTTTGTATCTCTTCTGCTGCTCAGTCGTTCTCTTCAGGGAGAGGTCTATGTGGGCCTTTGAGAGGTCCACGCGCATCACCTTGGCCACTACCTTGCGGCCCTCTTTGAAAAAGTCCCTGATATTCTTGACCCAGTTGGTGGAGACCTCGGAGATATGGATGAAACCCTCCTTTCCCCCGAACTCATCCAGGCTGAGGAAGGCTCCGAACTTCTCGACCTTCTGCACGGTGCACATGACCACCTCGCCTTCCTTTGGCCATCCATCGCCCAGGACACCAGACATGCGACATCCCCCTATTCAAGGACCTCTATTATCGTTGTGCTGATCTTGCCTTTCCCGGACTGCGGCACAGCCAAGGTGTTCTCGCAGACCACGCACTTGACCAGGGTCGCCGGGGACCCGAAGATGACCTGTTCGTTGCCGCAGCTTGAACACCTAACCCTGAGAAAGCGTGACTTCGGAACCGGGATGTGCTTCTTGATCTTCTCTTCCATCGTTTCGGCCTCCTAATCCGTGAATTCCAGCGTCTTTATCCGGAACCCCGGCCTCGTCTGGGACTTCTTGCACTTGGAGCATGAGAAGCGCAGGTCATGACGCTTGGTCGGCTTCTCTCTTTTCTGTTTCGATTTCGGGAAGCCTCTCGCGCCGCGGGTCTTGCCGGTCGGCTTGACCTTCCGCCTGAATCTTCTGTGGCCCTTTCGGAGTTCTCCTCTCTTCTTCTTCCGCGCCCGGGATATGGTATGCTCGGTGTGAGTCCGGCACTTGGGACAGTAGATGGTGATCTTCCTCGGCATCTTCATGCTATTCACCGGTTGTTGCTACTCTTTCTGCCACCTTCTTCGTCAAGAGGATCTCCGAAACCTCGTCCGGGAGCGCCACGATGTCCTCCTTCGCGAAGGGTCCGTAGCTCCTGAGATCGGGTCCGACGAAGCACGGGAACTCCCTCACGACCCTGATGATCTTGTGGAGCTCCTCGGCGGGCACGCCCCTGGACTCCCGAGCCTTCCTCTGCTTCGTTGTCGCAGCCATGGCACTCGGGGCCTCGGCCGAGGCCGACTCCGTGCTCATGGCGGGAGAAGTTCCACCGGCTCCTTCCCTCGAAAACCTATAAAATCTTTCCTCATGGGATCGGACAAGCTTCCTTCCCTGCTCGTAGAGCAGCATCTCCTCCGGGCCAAGTCCGGAGATGTCCACCCCTTCGGCAGATAGGGCCAGTATCTTGGCGCATCTCGACCTCAGGATCTGCTCCGCTAGGATGTGCAGCCTATCGCTCATGCCCACTAGCAGCGATCGCTGGGGCTCAGAACCCTTCAAGGAGTCTATCTTCGCATCCAGGGACTCCATCGTCCGGAGAAGATCGTCCAGGAATCCCTCCGGAAGCGTTTCGAGCTTGTCAGAGAGGATCTCCCTGATCCAGACTTCCTTGGCCTGTGCGTAGGTGATCATGGATGGGTGGGCTGATCATTCGATCATAAAACTCTATTCCGGGGCGTCGGTGCTCTCGAGGCCGGGCTTGCTCAGTCTTCGACCCTTGGCGCGAGAAGGAAGGCAATCCGGCCTCCTTCAATCGGCACCGTCATGCGCAGCGGTAGGTCCTGGCCGAACTCCACCTCGACCACATCCGTTGTCTCGGCCGCCCTCAGCATGTTCTGCAGATACGAGATGATGTAGATGGCCCGGCACTCTCCCTTGACCTCCATATGGGCCATCCCCTCGCTCTGCTTGTTCAGCCTGACGTTGACGCTTTCCACATCGCTCTCCCCTTCCAAACGCAGAAAATCCTGTGTTGCCCTCAGGGTGACGTGGTCGCCCACGATCCCGACGTCCTTGAGTGCCTCGGAAAGGACGCCTGCCTCCATCTTGATCGTGGCCGTGAAGGGGATCTGGGGCGTGGGGGAGGTCGTCTCGCCGAGATCCAGCAGAGGAATGCTGAAGGTTGTGACCGAGACTCCCTCCGAGGTCAGCACGAATCTGTTGGTCTGCTCCTCGAGGTTCATCCTAAGCCGGTCCCCTGGCCGGGCCCTTCGGAGCATCTTGTTCATGTCCTCCAGATTCAGGCCGATGTTCTTGGGCGCATCGAGCTTGTAGCTCTCGAACGCCTCCGAGCTGATCTCGAAGTCCACCATCGATATCCGGGCCGGATCCATGGAGTTGAATCTGATCTTGGTCGTGGTCACCGAGAAGATCCCTTCCTCAATGAGGGTAGAGATCGCGTCAATACATCTCTTCCAAACCGCTGCTTGAGCCATGCTTGCCTCGAACATCCGACACACCCCATTGATCGATGTGCATCAACCTAGAAGCTTTCTGACCCTTCTGTAGAGATCAAGGTCCAGCTTCTCCATGTCCTGGACTATTTCCCCTTGCACGACCGGCTCGGGATCCTTAAAAATCCTTCCGATGACCCTGATCCTCTGACCCTGCTTGATCATCTGAACCCGGTCCGGGTCTGCTATGACCGGTATCTGGGATTCGCCGTCATCCAGAAGGAAGTCCCGTTCCCTGACTTCGAGAGCAGTTCCGAGGATGCGAACCATGGTATCCGAAGGCTTGATCTCTTTGATCCTCCTCTCCACGGCCGGCTGCCGCTTCATCCTCTCCAAGGGGACCGAACGTATGCCGTCGAAGGGGGTTTATATCTCTAACGGGGCTGACTGACGGCTACCGGCCGGCCACCAGCCGGCTGCGGGGCAGGTTGCCTTTCGTGTTGCTGCAGCGTTACCTGGTCCCCGGGCGATAGGGTCGACGAATCCAGCGTGCATGCCCTCCTCGGCCCTTTGCCTGCTTCCGTCCATCTCTTCACATGGCCAGTTGAATCCCCAGCCGTGCGAGCCTATCCTCTCGAACCTTCACGCCGAGTCCCGGCCCCTTGGGAACCTTGACGCAGGGTTCCTCGATCTGTAGGCCATCCACCAACATCTCGGATAGGAACTGCGGACCGTTCGTGTCGACGGGAAGGAGCATGGGCAGCGCTGAGAAGGTGTGGATTGAAGCGGCGAACCCGACGCCGCTCTCCGTCATCCCGCTTCCGAGCAGCTGGATGCCCGCGGATTCGGCGACCGCCGCCATCTTCTGGGTCATCAGTATCCCGGATTTCGCGATCTTCATCACCGCCGCATCGGCGCATCCCATCGAGTGGACCCGGAGCAGGTCGTAGTGGGTGAAGATCGATTCGTCCACCGCGATCGGGATGGGGCTGTGGGCTGCCACCCGCTGGAGACCGAAATAGTCCTGGGTGGGGAGAGGTTGCTCGACGCACGAGATGTTGGGTATCCCCGAGGCCAGCGTCAGGAACCTTCGCAGGCTTGACGCGTCGTATGCCTGATTTGCATCGGCCCATATCCGGGCACCGCCAACGCTGTCGGACAGCATTCTCAGTCGCTCCACGTCCTGCTCGGGGTCCCCCGCTATCTTGATCTTGAAGCAGGTATAACCCCTCCTCCGGGCCCCGACGGCTTCCTGGAAGGAGGAATCCTCATGGCCCGAGACCATGTAGCAGAGCTCCATCCTGTCCTTTAGGCTGCCGCCCAGGATCTCGTGAAGAGCCAACCCGGCCCTCTTTCCGAGTATGTCGAAGAGGGCCTGCTCGACGGCCGAGATGGCGAACGGTTGGCTGGCGCTCACCGAGGGGGTGATGGCTCGATCGATCCTGGATCGAATCTCCCTTATGGATGAGCAGTCCACGCCAACGAGTATGGGGGCGATGTGGAGCTTGAGGGTGGTGCAGACGCTCTCCAGCGTCTCGTAGCTCCAAGTCGGCATGGGTCTGGATTCTCCCCATCCCGTCTCGCCATCCCGCGTGGTGAGTCTAAGATAGACGTGGCGGCCCGGCTTCCCCGGCGCCCCAACGTATCCCCGGGATAGAAGGAAGGGGGTTCTGAAGGGTATCTCGACGGGGAATATCTCCAGATCGGTTATCTCGGGCATGGCAAGGTCCCTCGGTTGTGCCTTATCACGGCTAGGCAGGGCAGATATGAAAAAGAAATGTCGCGGAGAGCCTAGCGCTTCATGCGGCCTGAGGCTGCCAGCAGCCAGAGTGCTGCAAGTGGCAGCAATGCCCCTTCGGCGATAGGGATCACCGCGACGTTTCCAGCTGAGTTGTATGATCTTGGCCAGATCATATTGTTGGGATTGTAGGCGCCGTTCGCCGTGAAACAATAGATCATGCTGTCCGGGTCGGATTCGAGGACCCACTCAACCTTCCCGTCCCCATCCACATCGCCCATTATCTGACCCACATCGGACGGGCCCCAGAGGGGCGCACCGAAGTTGGGATCGATGGGGATCTTCGGGTTGTACTTCAGGTGGTCCCAGAGATGCGTTATCTGCCCGTTGGAATCCAGGACCATTATCTGCCAGAAGCCCCTGCCCCCGACCACGTTCATCTTGCCATCACCGGTGAAGTCTCCGATCAGATGCGTGAAGCCTATCGCACTGCCCTTCCACTTCAGCTTCCCGTCGTGGCTTATACAGTACAGATGGGGCTCCGGGCCAGCTGCACCGACACCGAGGTCCGACGTGAACACCTCCATGAACCCGTCGCCATCGATGTCACCGATTCCGATCTTCTCGGCCACATAACCTGTCGCCGCTGCAGTGGGGTCAAGGCTGAATGCCCACTTCTCGGTCCCGTAGAAGGACAGGCAGTACAGCTTGAGCTCGTCAGGAACCATCACCAGAATCTCGTACTCGTTGTCTCGGTCTATGTCCGCGACGCATGGGGTCACCTGACCGGGCTTGTCACCGAATGGGAATCGCCACTCCTCAACCCCGTTGGCGTTCAGGCAGTAGAGCAGCTTGCCATTGGAGCAGGGAACGAGGACCTCCATCACGCCGTCCCGATCGACATCCCAGACCGTGGGCCCGCTGTTCGTGCCGTCCACCATCTGGAATTTCCATCGCTCTGAGCCATCGTAGTTAAGGCAGTAGATCCATCCTGCGCCT
>CAYVLA010000065.1:0-18461 GCA_964452145.1 Hadarchaeota archaeon (SeqCode) | reverse complement strand
CGTCATGTACATGCCGCGCAACCTCCGCACCGTGCCCGGGATCTTCTGGGAGAACTGCCACGCCTGCATGGTGGAGTCCCACATAACCGTCCCCAGGCGATTCATCTCGGCAGAGCATGACGACGATGTAACGGTGAGGTGGGGCGACTACGCTAACTGGCTTAAACTCGCCCAAATCCCTGAGAGATTCGAGAAGCAGGGAAAGCGGCAGCTGGCACTGAGCTACTACGGCAAGGACGATCCGGTGGAGGATGCGTTCTACTCCTTCGCCACGGCCAAGCTGTCAAACTTGATATGGGACGTTGGCGGACCACCCGGCATGCGTTTCTGCAAGTTCAAACTCGGAATGCCATTGGATGATGAGATGCGGAAGGAGAACAAGCTCCTCTACAGAAGATACCAGAACGGCTTCGTTGCAGTCAACCCATCGGACCGGAGGGCCTCCGCATCCGTGGAATCCGGGAGCGTCGTGGACTACTTCTCCGGAAACACCGTGGCTGCGAAGAGTGGAAAGACCGCTGTCGAGCTTGGTCCCCAGTCCGGCAGGGTCTATCTGAACAAGGGAATAGCTCGCCCCTGAAGCAAGTCGCAATGGCAGATTCACGCGTCCGTCGCCAAACCGAACACCCGGATAGACTCACGTTAGGTGGGTCAAGAGACCAAGATGGATTCGAGATGCACCTGGAGGTGGGTGGGTCTACGCATTTGCAGGTTCGGATGCCGCTGGGGTGACCAGCCACCTGAAGTTGAAGGCATAGTGCTGGCGGCTACTGATGAGATGTATGATGCCATCATCGGTCTGACAGGCGGCGAGATATCCGCCAGGTTCGGCGCTGCTGAACCCCATGGTGAATGGGATGCCGTCCATCGTTTCCACCAGCCGGCCCGGCCCGTCGTCGCTCACCGGTCGGATTCGCGGCCACGTGCGGCCTTCGTCAAATGACACGGCGGCGAACAGACCCGTGACCAGTCGCTCTTTCCCGGAGGCATCTCGGATCGGCATGGGGGTCGGTTCAGCGCGTGGACCGGTGAATGAGCATAGCATTATGGGGCCTTCCTTCAGGCGCATGAGAACCAGCCTCTGTCCGCCCCCGATGGGGGGAAAGGGACTGGGTGAGTAGGACCATGTCCTGCCCATGTCCGGAGAGATGCTCATCGGCATCCTTTCCTGGAGGACGCCGCGCCCCAGCGCCATGAGTCGGCCATCGCCAAGCTGGACCAGTCCGGCATGGATGCCAGATATGAACCCCTCCGACGGTCGCCACGACAATCCATCGTCTTCGCTGATCCAGAGCAGGGAAGCTGGGCCCAGTATCGGATGGGATGCATCGGAGACGAGGATGATGGCGCCTTCGAGGGTGTGGACGACGCCGGGCACCGGCTGGCTGGGGATGCCCCTATCGGCGTTGATAAGGCGTGCCTTTGACCACGTGACGCCATTGTCCCTGGATATACGCATGGTGAGGGCCAAGCTGGCCCGGTAACCCGGGCCAGCCGAGAGCCCGTTGAAGTGGTAGAGCGTATCCCGTCCGTTGAACCATAGAGCTGGTGCATGGTCATTGCGATCGGGCGCATCCCAGAAAAGCGAGGCGGGGTCCCATTCGTTGGCGCCTCTCCGAAGCCTGCTGGCCGCAAGCGCCAGTTCGCGTCCGGGTTCACGCACGCAGGTGTACCAGATCGCCAAGAGGTCTCCATTTGGACATCTAGCGAGGGCAGGATCGTGGTTGTGGTCGGGGAAGAGCGGCCCCTTGGCATCACCCGGTATCATGACGTACTTGCGAGGTCCTTCGAAGATGGGACGGCTCGGATAGGGCCCCCTGACTAGATTGCCCGGCGCTGTCTGCATGACCCCGAGTTGCCAAAGCTGCGGGGGGTGAGCAGGAGAGGGGGGAGTGTTCGGCAACCCGCCCATGGCGACTCGGAAGCCAATCAGCCAGTTCCTGTCCTCGGGGAGGGTCCCCATCCGATTCGATGAGCGCAGGAAGTACGCCTCCGTTGAGTGGCTTCCACCGCGCGTCACTCTGAAGTCACCCTCTGATGGCCCGATGGGGTCGACCTGCTCATTCGCTTGGTACGGTCCGTACCAGTCACGGCACCATTCCTCAACGTTGCCGTGCATGTCATACAGGCCCCAGGCATTGGGTCGGGTCATGCCCACAAACAACCCGAACACTTCTTCGGCATAAGGTGCCTGCGCCTTGGCCAGACATCCCTCGGGTGGAAGGTCGCCTGTATGAAACGGGCCGGTGGTGCCGGCGCGGCATGCGTATTCCCATTCCGCCTCGGTCGGCAGCCTGTACGGAAGCCCCTCTTTTCGTGACAGCCATTCGCAGAACCGGCTTGCGTCGTGCCAGCTCACGAACAGGACGGCCTCGTCGTCGGATTCTGACAGCGCGATGGTCTGATCCCTCTTCTGAACTAGTTCCGCGACACGCTTCTCCCTGTATGGAGTGAACGACTTGCCGCGCAACGCCCGATGTTGGGGATCGAACTGCTCGTACTGGCCGTTGGTCACTTGACAGGCAGCCATGTAGAAGGGCTTGGTTATTCTGACTGGATGGGATGGATGTTCATCGAAGTCACCGCATCTTCGATGCGCTAGGCGCCCCGTCAACTCGTCCGACAGTGGCTTCGTGCCAAAACCCATGATGAATGTGCCCGGCTCGATCCTCACAAGCCTCATTCCGATCGAGTTGGTGAAGCTCCCTGTCTTTGGCATACTTGGATATGCAGCTTCCTGGTCTTTCATCACAAACGTCTCCCGACAGCGCCTAACCCCAAGTGATGATCCACTCCCTCGCATGGTTCTCAAGCTCGGAGATCGCCTGAGTTTCCGGCCGCGGATCAGGGAAAGAGCGCGGATAATCTGTGCGTACGGTTCCGCTTTCGGCTTAGCTATTATCTCTTGCCCGCAACCCCAGAACCCATAAGCCGGGAACCCGCGCGTTGAGCGGGCAGCGCCTTGGTGAGATTGCCCCGTCCCTTCGATCAGTAGAAGAACACACCGCGCTTCTCAACTACGTGGGGCACGAGGTTGACGTAACAGAGCCTTCCCACGCCATCTTTGATCGAGACCAACGTTAGGGAGCAGTTGTCGTAGTAGAACCTCATCCTTTCCAAAGGAGGACAACCCGCGAGCATCGAGGTGAGCGCGTCAAGCGGCCAGGCGTGGCTCAGCACTAGGACGCGTTCATGCCTCGTCTCCAGGCTCACCAGTTCTGCGACGAATCGGGCCATTCTTGTGTAGACCTCACTTCCGCTCTCCGGATGTGGAACACGCCACTCCTCGGGAAAGCCATGCGGAATGATGGATCCTGGAAACATCTCCCGGATGCGACCCATCTTCGGCGCCGACATGCCCGTCCGGACCTTGTTCTGAAGCTCGGCTCTGATCTCCACTGGGACGCCGATCGCGCGGGAGATGATGGATGCGGTTTGCATGGTCCTTGGATAGGGACTTGAGAATAGCCTCTCTATGCCTTCGCCTAGAAGGAGACGCGCAGTAGCTTCGGCCTGTTCCACTCCCTCTTCCACCAGATCCCCCTCGTCGGGATGCTTGGCGGGGTTGCCGTGTCGCGCATGCCTGATCAGCAGTATGTTCATTTCTCTCGTCGATCGGATGTGGGGCCACGGGCGTTCAGATGCGGTTCATCCATTTTCACAATGTCCAGCGCGGGCATCCAAGTTGCTCGCTTCGCCACCTTGACCAAGGACAAAGCCACACATATATCTGATCATCGTCGGGGGAGCGGTATGGACCCAAGCGGTGACGCGTTTCCGGACAGGTACACGGAGGATGTTGAAGCCTCGCATTGGATCCGGGAGGAACAGTTCGCACAGATCGAGCGGTATCTCAACGCCCTGGCATACATCTCAAGCCAGAACCGTTGTGCGTTCTACGCACCGGACTACTCCAGCCTCGACGCTTATCGCATCTCAACCGAAAGGCTACGCGCCGCCCTCCGAGACCGGATCGGCTACCCGCCCCCCGGATTCAAGGATTCTTGTACGCCTCGGGTCGAGTTCGTGGCAGAGGATGGATATGCATGCATTTACCGGGTGTGGTGCGAGGTGCTGGAAGGAGTCGATGTTTATGGGCTTCTGATGGTACCTCACGGGCTGGAAGATCGGGCCCCTCTGATGATCTGTCAGCACGGCGGCGGGGGAAGCCCTGAGATCATCACGGCCCTAACGAAGGGAGGAACCTTCAACTATGGGTGGGTTGTTCAGAGAGCTTTGAGGGAGGGGTTTGTTACGTGGTCCCCGGGCCTCGTATTCCCCATCGGCGGCACCGAGAAGATACCGGGCCCCACCCGTGTTGAGCTTGACCGTATGGCCAGATATGTTGGGACCTCCATACTTGCGATAGAGTTGTGGAAGATCACCTGCGGGCTTGGGGCGATCCTCAACCGACCAGAAGTGGACGGCTCGCGCGTCGCCATGATCGGGCTTTCCTACGGTGGGCTGTACACCCAGTTCGCAGCTGCTCTTAATGCCGAGATATCCGTGGCAGTCAGCTCAAGCTTCTTCAATGATCGGAGGGTCTACGCACGAGAAGACTGGTGCCTTCACAACTACCTCAACGAGTTCACCGATCCGGAGATCTGCGGCCTCATCTGTCCCCGCCCCCTGATGATCGAAGTCGGGATCAGGGATGAGCTGTTCGGGATTCAGGGCGCCAGGTCACAGGTTATGAGGGCTTCGACTCACTGGGAACGCTTGGGTCTGGGTGATCGGTTTGTCTATGTGGAGTCTGCCGGAGGACACGAATTCTGCGGGGAGAAGGTGTTCGATTTCGTCAAACGTTTCATAGACTCGAAAACGTGACGTTATGTGTTGTACCTGGAGGAGGCCCCACCGTCGCGGGGACATCCTGCCGATCGGTTGAATGCAACAGCCCACTGACCGTGTGCCACTGCCCTGCGGCACGGTCTAGGAAGAAGTTCGTCAACCGTATGGAGTGAGCTCTCGGCCGCTATGGGAGGGAAGCTGAGATGTCCGCGGCAAGGGAGGATAGCTCCTGTCTTGGGGGCACTGAGCGGGCCTTGCTCGACATAGAGAAGTTGTCATTGCGATATCGCGGGATCACATGCAGATGCACGTGGAAGATCTCCTGCCCGGCTGCCTGTCCGTCTGCAAGGATCAAGTTCACGCCTTCGCACCTCACACCGCTTCTCCTCACGGCGGAGGCGATCTTGATGGCAGCTTTGAAGATCTCGCCCCCAGTATCAGGGTTCAGGTCTGCAAGGCAACAGGCATGGTCCTTGGGTATGATGAGCACGTGTCCTGGATTCACGGGGTAGGCATCCATGAACGCCAGCACCTGTTCATCCTCATAGAGGATGCTCGCAGGCGCTTCTCGTCGAACTATGCTACAAAAGATGCATGGCTCCGTCAATGCGCTCGCCTTTCAGCCTCACTCGACCTGGTGCCCCGCCGCCCATTTGGCGCCTCTGGTGAGCAGAAGCTTGAACATCTCATGCCCACAGGCCTGCGGGTTATGGCCTAATGCGAGGTAGAACACCCTGCCCTCTCCCCAGGCCCTAGTCCACGCCACCGGCAGTGCTTTGCCCTTGTAGAGGGCGGTGCACAGGATGGTGACTCTGGGATCATAGTCGGTGATGTACTGCTCGTCCTCCACCATGAATTCATCCAGCCCCTTGGTTATGGGATGTTCTGGGTCGATCACGCTCACCTGGTAGCTGCGGAACCGTGGGTGGGTGACGAAGAAGCCTCCGATGAAGTGTCTGAACGCGGGATCGTTCCTGAAGGAATCCGCGGCGGAATGGATGCCGACGAAGCCATTTCCCTTCTTGACGAAGTTGGTAAGGCCATTCCTCTGGGAGTCCGTTATCTCCCCTACTGTGTAGTAGAAGACCACCAGCTTGTAGGGATCGAGCCTCTCCAGTACGGATAGATCTTCCTCCACCTTGGTTACCTTGAAGGCCGGGTCCGCCCTCAGGGATTTCTCGATCTCATTGCCGCAGCCCTTGAAGTCGTGGATCTGGCCGCCAGCGAAGAGCAGGGTGTTTATGGGCCCCATGGCTCCGCACAAGGAGTCCTCCATAAAATGATTTCCTCGCGGAGTTCCGATCCAAGATCATGCCGAAGGACGCGGAAGATCGGACTTCGAATCGTCTCGTGGCGGGGGCATCCGAATTCCTCTTCTGCGATTGCCCTGGAAATGTTTATCTCGGTCCTTCTTGGATTCGCTACGTCGAGGCAAGGGAATGAAGAGACGGGACCGTCCCTTCCGGATCTGCTACTCGATTCAGCCGAACAGCTACATAGATGAGAGGGCAGACGAGATCGCCAAGATCTACGACGGATTCTTTTTCAACATAGGTGCTTGGGACGATGGTTCGGCCATATGCCTCGGGGTCGAGGGAAGCCCCCCTCAGGATCGCTCCTGGTGGACCAGGGCACGACGTAGCCTATCGGCCCTCAACGCCTCAGGGGTCACCGAGAACCTGCTTACAGTTTGTTTCAGCGACAACGGTGATTGGCCGTGCCCCGATTCCTTACTCTCCGAGCCGTATGCTGAGAAGATGCAGGATCGCTTCCTCTCCATCGGCAGGGCTGCTCGAGATCTGGGGTTCAGAGGAATCTGTGTCGACATCGAGTATCCATTCCCGAGGTACTCGGTGGACCACCCGGTATACACATACGCGGGATACACGGTAGAGGATCTCTTGAACTCGGCCCGAGGGCAGGGCCGAACGTCAGCCGCAGCAATGCTGGAGGATTTCCCCGAGGCAGTAATCTTCACCCTTCCTGGGACCTTCCGATGCCGTCCCATCGAGCTGGCCTACCTGTTGGGCATGCTGGAGGAGATGGCTACGCGGTCGGCACCAGGGGGCTTCCACCTAGGAATGGAGTTCACCTATTGCCTGCATGACCCGATTACCAACCTAGCAGCCTCCAGGTCCGATGACCTCTTCTTGGAGTGCCGCCTGCGGGGAAAGACGCAGGAATACTGGCAAAGATGCTGTACCGTCGCCCCCGGTGTTTGGCCTCTGCACATGGTGGAGACTGGCGGAAAGGGGTATCCCCTTCGCCCCTGGAAGGAGGAGATCCGAGAACTTGGGCAGCAGGTAAGCCTGCTGGGGGCAGTTGCCAAAAGATACATCTGGGTCTTCACGAGCGCACCGTCCTGGTATCTGTACACCCCTTCGCTGGAGAAGCGGTATGGGCTCAGAAGGCAGGCATTCGGGCGTGAGGATGTTGAGCTTGCGTCATGGCATAGCATCTTGGCGGGTGGTACGCCTCGATTGGCCCGCCGGCTTGTGGCGTACGCGAGGAAGGTGAAGGCTTATGACGGAGGTCGTCTGACTGGTGAGGAATTGTGTGATGCCTTCGGGACTCCGGCGCGGTGGTGGGTGCTGGGGATCTTGGGCAACCTGCACACCAAAATCCAGTATTCAGCCCAAGAGGCCGCCCTGCCTCCGATAGACCTTGTCGTTCCTTACCACGGTCGTGACGGGCTTGTGCGCTGGTTCGCCTACGACAACATGGATCCCCGGGGGATCACCAGCTGCATTCAGATCTTCGACTACAGGAATACCGACGATGCCTCGGCTCATCTGGTCAGCTATGTGCACTCGAAGCGGGCTCAGGAGGGGTACCTCAACCTCGGGTGGGATGATGGGCTGATCGTCGGATTCAACGGGTCGACTGTGTTCGAGGAGACGGACTACCCTCCGCAGGGACACGGATGGCTCTATCGCGATCGCTACTCATTCGAGAAGAGGGTGGCGATCAGCATCCCGAAGGGAAGGTCATATCTATCGGTCACGTCTCTCAACTCACACGGGAACTGGCTCTTCTCTCTGAGGCTCACCGACGGCGAAGGTATTCCACTGAAAGGTCTGCGCTTCCGGCTGCAATGATTGGTAGCACAAGGCCAGAGATCCCATCATCTCAGAATCGGAGAGGAAGAACTGGGGCTAGGACATCTTGTGAAGGTTGAGTCGGGGATGCCCCGATTCGTTTATGAGGGACATGACGTGGGGGCCCGTCCTCGGTTTGACTCCCCAGAACACCGGGATTCCCTTCACAAGCTTCAGGCGGAAGTAGTAGTCGGATACCCCCAGCATATACCTCTTGGTCGTCAGATCGCTCGTGATGATGGATACTATGAGATCCCCGAGCTGGTGGGTCTCTGAAACAACCCTGCCCATGAACGGCTCCACAGCATGGCTCCCATAGATTCGAACCAGCGTGTCATAACCCATGACGCAAAGAAGGGGCTGGGCGAAGCGATACTTCATCTCCCTCCTTGTCTTCCTCCAAGCCATCATGTCATCCTCGATGTCCGTGCCAACGTTGACCATGCCGTCCTCCTTGGATGCCACCCCATAGGAGATGACCTTCACATAGCTATCGATTAGCTTCGTCTTGAGCTGGTCCCAGAGCTGCTCGCTCGCGATGGCACGAAGGGTGTCCCAGAGGCTCTGCGTGTCTCTTGCTCCCGGCGGGAGGATCAGGACCGGCCTCTGCTTCACGAGGAAGTCGAGAACGGTGGGTAGGAAGGTCAGATCGAAGAGCTCGGGCGGCGCCTCCAAGTCGATCTCGACGCCAATGCAGGAGCCATGCTTGTAGCCCCCGCCGAGTATCTTATCGAGTCTGGGAAAGCCGGTCGAATATGAAGCCCCGTTCTCCTGCCCGGGCACCGGCATCCTGGTCGCTTTGATGGGCCTTTCCCGGAATGACCAGCTCCGCGGATCATATGCCTTGAAGACGCCGCCGTGAAGGCTGAAAACATAGGTAGGAATGTCTATGGTCCGACCTCTGAGCTTCTCCATCTGAAGCAACCTGATCCTGCTCTCTCCGAACTTCTCCAGTTCAAGGCGGATGTGAGTGTCGACGATGTGTTCGAGCGGGTTCAGGTTCTGCGCGTCCTCGGTCGTCAGTATCAAGACTCCCGGGGTCCGGTTGATGACATCCATGGCACTTGTGTAGACCTCTTCCCTTGGTCGCCTCTCCCTCTGAATGAGAGCCTCCCACGAATCCAAGGCAATGACGCTTCTATCATCGGCCTCCTTGAGAAGGAGTATGGATAGATCATGGATATCGGCCATCGGTAGCCTTCTGATCCCGGGCTCATCGCTGTAGCTTTTCTGCATTGAGGAATCGACAAGGGACTCGGCACCCAGCTCTCTTGAGAGGGCCGTGGTTTTCAGGAGGGTCGAAATGGGCAGTCGGGTGGATATGAAGGTGACGTTGTGGTTCATCTTCTTCAGGTAGTACAGTAGGGAGAGAGTGAGGATGGTCTTGCCGCTCCCTGGACCTCCTCCGATCACGATGGATCCTCCCTTCTGACACTGGTCAGTTATCTCGATGGGGATATTCGGCGTCTCGTCTAGACTAGCTTCGCATGAGGCTGTCATTGCCCACAGTGTCATTTCGATGACTCATTTGAAAGTTCAGATCCCCCATCGGGACTTCCATCTCGCGGAAATCGCAAGGTACCCGGAGAACAATGGTCGTTTCCTGAATGGAGAGAAGTCCCGCGTGCGAAGACCCATCTTCGTCCGCGTTGCAGAATCTAGCCCGAATAAGACCGAGTCACGGGAAGCGCAACTTGGTCCTGCTGCGACTCGGCGTCCAGTACACGCCTTTCCTGATGGAAGCGGGGGGGATGTATCCCTTCGGGTATAGGAGGTTCAGCCATCTGCGGTAGTAGGCCTCGGCTCCAAGCCTTGATATCTTCGCCTCTTCCATCCTCCAGAGCTTGTTTGCCGATTTCATATCGTGGTCGGGCTTGCCGTTCCAGTACGGGCATGCGCCACTTGAGACCTTGTGACCCAGGGGGAATCTCCTACAAGCAAGGGGTCGTGAGTCGTATATCGAACAGACGCTGCCTTCCTCCAGAAAGGGGCACCTCGCCGACTCGTTTGGTGGTCGATCCGAAGGGCCACCGTCGAGGAACAAGCGAATGCCGGAGGGCGGTTGCTGGCCCGGGCTCAGGTAGACCTTGATGGATGCTCGCATCCTCGATAGATTCAGTCTGGAGGACATCGCAGAGAGGTCAGGAGAGAAGAGCGGAACGGAGATGTTGGAGCAGCAGTGGGCGCAGCGATTGCAGACGAAAGTTGGCTTGCCGAGAGCAAGCAGCCCAGATAGCAGGTCCATCGGATACCTGTGGAAGTAAGGACTCAAAAAAGGTTCCCTGTTCCAGGGCGGCGTGGCTGGTTGACAACATTCATATTGCAGTGCGTGAATGCAGCAGCATCGCCCTTATCATCCAAAGGGCGAGGGTGCATGAGACCTCGCGAGCTGACCATTGGCTGGATGGAGGGAGCTTTGAACTTGGGGTGTGCTTGATGCTAAAACGCCACTGCCCAGCGATGCACATGATGGGACGCGCAGGTCTCAGAGCATGTTTGGCAACGGTCATCGTTCTCGCGCTTTGCGGGTCCCGTGGTGATGGGCCTCAGCTACACAAGGTGGACGTGCTCATGGTGGGGCAGGTCTTCCCCTACGAAACTCCTGTTGCCACCTGGTTCGCAAATGACCCGGCCTTCACCTACGTCGTCGTGCCCGTGAGAAAGGACACAGGTGGCTGGCAGAACTACCCCGAGGCGGAGGCCAAGAAGTACGTCAGAATGTATTTTCCCCGGACCTATGGGGATCTTATCGGCTACGACTTCATTTGCTACGTCGATACGTTCTTCGGCCATCTGACGGGATCTCAGATAGACCTGATGTACCGAGCATTGAGGGACGAGGGGCTGGGCGGCTTGACGACGCTGGGAGGGGGCATATCCTGGGTCCCTGAGTTCAGGCAGTCGTGGGAGAGTTCGAGCGTGTCTCTTGCCTTCCCGACCGATTACCTGCAACCTCCGGAGAAGATCGCTTACGTGTACGAGTTCAGGGTATCGGTTGCGAGGTCACAGGATGTGCCATCGGTGTTCAAGCCGTACCTGGCTCTGGGTGTGGAGAATCAGGTGGGCCGCCAGGCGGCCGAGCTGGGGCCGAGGCCGGGGGCAACTGTGTTCGCAAGCATGCGGGCTGCAAAGGGAGATGGGATGCCCTTTGCCGTTGAGTGGAGTTACGGCAAGGCAAGCACATGGAGCATCGCCACCGACATCCAGTCCGATTACAACCTTTGGTGGACGAGGTGGCAGGGCCGGGATGGGTATCCGTACGCCATGGATCTGTTCCTAGGCATGGTGCTTCATTCGACGGGGAGGCAGGTGCCACAGGACCCGGTTCAGTTTCACAACGTCCGGTCGCTGTTCGGGGGTTATAGAGAAAGGGTTTCGATGCTGTACTCCCTGGTCGAATTCGTTGAGAAGTTCGGTGCCAACCGGCAGCCTATCGACAGGGCCCTTGCCAAGGTGGATCTGGTCGAGGCCGAGGCCCGGGATCTGTACTTGTCACAGGACATGTCAGCGGCGGAGGAGACGATGAAAAGGGCCTTCTCGGAATTGGGAGAGGTATCCGTGCTGGCCATGAAGCTCAAGGATCAGGCCCTGATGTGGGTCTACCTGATAGAGTGGGCTTCGGTGACGGGAACACTTCTTGCATCGGGATTCGTGCTCTGGTCCATCATGGTCAGAAGGAGGCTGTACCGCCCCTCCGGAACCACGCGTCCATCATAGCTTTGGCGGACGTGCATCGGGGGAAACAGAGGGCCCGTTGATGATTCAGCTGGGCCCATGGCGACGATCATCCATCTGGCCCAGGCCGTAGCGATGTGCCATCATTGCAGGATCGTGCCGGGATCGTGCTCCAAACCCCGCAGGAAACGGACTCCGAAATCTTTGAAGAAGCGGCGGGCGAATCATGGTCTAGCGCGCATGCTGGGAGCAGGTTGGGGTGTTGGATCCATCTCGGAGATGATCGAACATCGAGGACCGAGAGGGCGAGGGCAAGAGCATGGGCAATGGGCAAGCGTCGGAAGATATAAGAGCCATGCAGGGAGGTAGCTCCAATAACTCAAATGCTAGGTCCTCAGGTGGCATCGCTCCGGTGATCATATACGAACTTGTCCTGATCATTGCGCTCATCTTCGCAGGGGCCAGCCTTGTTGCCGTTGCTGTTACGAAGGTACTGGACCGGCTCCTCAATCGCCACGGACCTAGCAGGGAGGTTGGCGTTGCGGCCAAGAGGGTCTGTGTCGCCATCATATACCTGGGCGCAATTGGCCTGAGCTTCGAGATCTCGGGCATCGGCTTCCACTACTTCGTCTTCTCGTCCCCGTACAAGAACCTAGTCCAGTTCGGGCTCGTCATCCTGAGTGCCCTGCTTATATCCAGGATTCTGACCTCCGTTTTGGCCAGATCGGCTAGGCGAATCGGGGTGGAGGAGAGCGTTGTTCGCACCGCGAACCAAGTTGTATCACTAGTTGTCTACTTGGCGTCCCTTGTCATCACTTTCGGGATCTTCAACATACAGCTGCAGGGCCTGGTGACGGCGAGCGGGCTGGTAACGGCAGCAGTGGTTTTTGCCACGGGTCAGATCATAAACAACCTCGTCTCGGGCATCTTCATCGCAACGAGCAAGGCTTTCGAGGTGGGGGACGTGATTCAGATCGGTGCCGATCGGGGGACCGTCCAGAAGGTGAGCATCAGGACGACGACGATTCTCACCGAGGATGGGAGAAACATGGTGATCCCGAACATGCAGTTCGTAACAAGCGCGGTGATAAACTACACAAAGGTCGAGCATCCGAACATCCGGGTCGCGATCAACTTCAACGTCAAGAGGGGGTCCAAGGATCTTGAAGATGTGAGAAGCGTGTTGGAGGAGACATTGAAGCGGTACTTCATCTACCCGACCGTTAGCGATCCCAGCCTTCATCTGAGGAGCATTACCTCTGCGATATACTCCTTCACGGCCTACGTGTGGGTCACGGAACCTTCGAAGATTGACCGGATCACGGATGAGACCTTGGACAGAGTCAAATCGGCCCTGGATGCCGCGGGAATCGAGTTCGCCTAACCCGTGCATGGCTACATGCTCTGCCTGCAGTGGTGAAGTAGTGGCTGATACTGGCTTAGCGAGGCGATAGGCTTCGGTCGAGCCTTTCCCGGAAGCTCGTCCATGCTTACGTCCTGCATTCGGGAATGACGCAGACGAAGACGCCATCCTGCCCTAGCTCGTTCTGGGGCGCCATTGTCTGCCGTGCCTTTTCGGTGAGCTTTTTCTTGTGCGGAGGGCTCGAGGCACATCTCTCCGGCCCTTGACTGGTTACGCATCGAGCGAGCAAGGGAGGTTCTTCCGCGGGGTGACAATCGGACCAGCCCACCGGGGTCGTCCCATTGTCACATCTCCCTTTGAAAGGAATCCGATCTGGTGTGGGGTGAGGAGCTAGACCGCCAGGGGAATGCTGCACCCATCAACGGCCAATCAGCTGAGGTGAAGTCGGAAGCCTGAATCCCGACCATCGACGAGGGTCTGAACCGTGATATACTGGGCGATGCCGGAAGTCCTTATCTTCTCTCCGAGCACTTTTTCGACCTGAAAGATACCAGCCGTGCTCATGGAGTGGATTCGAATCAGGGCGGGGGTCTGTTGGCCGGGCAGAATCTCCACCTTCTGAACGGATAAGGCGGAGAGCGAGTGGATGTCGACCGTGCCCCGATCATAGGGGTATCTGGCCCTCCCCTTCTCCATGTCAGCACCATCCCCCACCCTCACACAGCCTGCCTCCACCGTAACGGCTCGAACATTCTCCTCGTGGCTGTAGATCGCGTTGAGTATTTCGCACTCTATCTGGATTGCCTTCTTCCCAGCCCCGTAGATCTGCCTCGTGAAGCGCTTGACTATGGGGGCGGCCAGGGCGACGGAGAAGACTTGATGTTGCTGACGATGCACAGCGTTGCCGATATCGTGGAGGTAGGCCCCGGCGATGGTGATGAGCGTCGAATCATCGATATCGCCCTCCTTCTCTTTCACTATGGTTGGCGGGACCTTCTCGGCAATGAGGTCGAGGAGCTTGACCGCATTGCGCGCCGAGATGGCCGCGTGCACGACCCCATGGTCATTGTAGCCCAACCTCTTCACGGCCATGGAATTGGCCATGTTGAGGTATGCGGTGACCTCTGCGTTTGAGTACAATCGCCGGAACAGATCTTTGGATCTGGGACGTTCATGCAGACGGGAGGCGAGCTCGTGTCTGGCAGATTCTCGTTCCGATTTTGCTTTCAGCAAGTGCAGCGCCGGGGCAATCTCCGTGCAGGGGATGAAAAAGATTATCCGATTCGATCTCACGGGAGTCTAGGCGAGCCATCTGGTGAACCATGAATGAGCTAGTTCCATATTCAGGACATGCCCTCCCGGGTATGTCGCATAGCGACACCTATCCCCCGATCCGAATCGTCTGTAGACCTCGTGCACCAGCTCAAAGGCCCTGGCAACGTCCCCCGGATCGAAACATGGATCCTCATGGCCCTTCTGTATGAGCAGGGGCCTGGGAGCTATGCAGGCGGCGAGATCGGGCATGTCGAAGTACCTGGGCCAGTCGCGTATCGAGTAGCACTGACAGTTGCGCTTCCTCAGAAGCAGTGACTCGAAGGTTGAGAGAAAGCCGGCAGAAACACACGCCTCAATGCCCGGTTCGATTGCAGCCAGATAGAGCGAAAGCTCGCCTCCCATGGATAGGCCTATGCATCCGATCCGGTCCCGGTCCACATCCTCTAGGCGGAGGGCAAATCTGTACGCAACCTGTGCGTCGAATAGGCGGGCAGCCAGTAGGGTGACTCCAAGCGCATCCGCTTCGATGGACCATTCGCGGCAGATGTCGCGCCAGTCCGGTTTGAGTCCTCTTGTCTCCCGCTCCATGGTGCCGAACAGAATCGGGGCGACGACCCGGTGGCCCAGGCGAGCCAGACCGTGGATGTAGTCGTATATGCCGGCGAAAGGCTCATTTCCGTGGCCGTGAAGAGCCACCAGAGTATCTCCTTCGATCAGCTGTCCCGTGGCTTCGTAGATTGGCTGCGGATGCCAGTCACCAGCTGATACGAGAAAGCGGCGTATTGTCAAACCATTTGCTTTCCTCTCACTGAAGGAATGGACATGGATTTCCTGGGAAGGGGTTCTGTCGTGGTGGATAAGCTCCAGGAACTTCGCCCTTATCTGTTCCTGTCTTGTTCCTATGTCACCTTCATAGCCCTGAAAGGAAAGGGAGCCGACCATCAAAGGCCGGGATGCACGCCTTTAGAAAAAGGTCTTCCCTGGTGTCTCCGCCTCCTTCGCCGATCTTTTTGCATCGCCAATGTGACACGGGAAGGGCTCGGATCGAGCGTGGGGAACATTCCCCGCCTGCTTGTGTTGAGATTTTCTTGAATTTGTCGAAGGCTGGCCTTCTTCCATTAATATAGTCTTGACTACACAAGACCATATCAGAGGAGGAGGGCGGAGGTTATGGATCTGGCCCCGAGGGAATGTTCGGAGGAGAGCCGATGATTGAGCTGTTGCTGGTTGTGACCTATCTGGTGTTCATGTTTGGCATACCCGTCACAACGGAGAGGGTGTGGATCGACTCGGTCTGCATGGTCGAACGAGATCGGCGGCGGGCGATCTCGAGTCTAGCCAAGACGCAGGCAGCCTGCGTGTCGCTGTGAGACTGAAGCCGACATCGGATGGAGCGGGGCTTCCCGCAACGGCGCCACGGATTCGAGCTCTCTGGCATCGGTGTCCAGCGCACATGCCGGATACAGGTATTGCCTGCCTTGCAGTTGTCGCAACGAGACGAAAGCCCCTTCGGGAAGCGATTCAAGAGCCCTCTGCCGTCCTTGCCAAGGATTTTGCACTGAACTGACAAGGAGCTGGCCTGATGCCTATGGATCTCACGGTCCCTTCTGAGCTTGTGGATCTCTGCCAGAACGGGGGAAGCGTTGAGGTGGCGGGGCGGCCGGGGACCGGGAAGACCCTGTTCTGCCTGACTGTGCTCGACGCCCTTGCCGAGAGGGGATGCAAGGTCGGCTACATGTCAACGCGGGTGCCGATCCAGTCGGTCCTCTCCACTTATCCAAAATGTCAGAAGACTCCGGGGATGCTTCTGGTAGACGCAACCAGATCGAGCGGTGGCCCGGTTGACTCGGGCAACGTGGTGCATGTCCAGCTCAACGACACAGCCGATCTTGCCGTCTTCATGATGGATAACATGGAGAAGGGCTCGATCCTGGCCATTGACTCGTGGGAGGGGCTGACGGAGAGGGACCCGCGCCTCCGCATTCAGGTCGAGAGTGCGATGATGGATGTCATGAACCAGATTGATGTCGGTCTGCTGATCGCCCGTGAGAAATCGTGGCAGGGCCCCCTGAGTCACTCGGTAGACGGGCAGGTGAGCCTGGGATATCTGGAACTGGACGGCATCTGGGTGAGGCGCCTCCAAATTGGGAAGGTACGGGGTCGGGGAATGGAGAGGAGAGGCTACTTGTTCTCGCTGAACGGGGGGAAGTTCTCGACGGTGGACACGGTGGGGTTATCGCCCAGGGGGCTGGAGGTGAAGCTGCGATCCTTTCCCAAGCCGATGCCCGAGCGCGATGACCGGTTCTCGACCGGGATAGGAGATATGGATGCGATCTTTGGCGGCGGGTTCATCAGAGGAAGTTACGTTACATTGGAGACTGCCCCCGATGCTCCACCCCACCTGTTGAGCATGCTGACCCTGCCGCTGATGGCGGACTTCATCGTGAAGGGAAGAGGGGTGGTCTTTCTGCCGACGGCAGCGAGGGATGCAGCCACGGAGTTGGCCATGGTAAGGAGCCTTTTCGGGAGCGAGTCCTGGGACGATGTGAGGCGCGATAGGCTCGTCAGGTACCTCAAGGTAGTGGAAATGGGCCCAGGGGAGCCCAGCGACCCCGAGATCAGCCTTGTTGCGGAGGGCATGGACCCCGATCGGGACTTCAAGATCCTGCTTGAACTGAAGCGGGATATGACCAGAAAGGGTAACGGACCTGCCCTATGCGTGGTGGGCTACGACACGGTCGAGGCTGTGTATGGCGAGGAGGGCGTCGCCAGGGTCGTGGGGCGGGTTGCGCCCACCGTCCGCAAGGAGAAGGGGCTCCACGTGAGTTTGACGAATCCCGATCTCGCCGGCACCCGACGCTTGATGACGGTCTCAGACTACTACATGAGAGCCAGGCTCGTCGATGGCACGGCCCTACTCTGGGGAGTCAAGCCCAGGACATCAGCTTTCGCCATATTGATCGAGGACCCTGGTGGATGGGGGAGGGTCAGACTCGTTCCAATGACCTGACCATCTAACCGGCAATGTACGGAATGGTCTCCTTTACCCCTTCCACGACGAAGTTCACGGCGATGGCTGTCAGCAGCAGACCCATGATTCGTCTGAAGACCCTCATCCCGGTGAGGCCGATCCTGGCCAGTATGATCGATCCTGCCTCCAGCACGACAAAGGAGAGGGCCATCACGATGGCAACGACGACGGCCAGGAGGATCTTCCCAAAAGGTCCATGAACATGGGTCGCGTAGACCATGCATGTCGTGATGGCTCCCGGCCCCGAAAGGAGGGGTATCGCCAGGGGAAAGACCGCAATGTCCTCCTTGACCAGTGCCTCATCCTGTTCGTCCTTCGTCGTCTTCGTGGAGGACACCCGGGCCCTCAGAAGATCCCACCCGATGATGAACAAGACGATTCCAGCAGCGATCTTGAAGCTACTCAATCTGATGTTCAGTATGTTCAGTATGGCTTGTCCGGCTAGCAGGAAGAAGAGGAGCACCAAGGTAGCGACGAGCGAGGCTCTTTCGATGATCCAGCGCCGCGCCTGGGTCGTGAAACCATCGGTTGCCGCCACGAAGAGGGGGATGTTGCCCACGGAGTCGACGATGCTGAAGAGCGCCACGCCGAAGGTCACGTACAGCTGAAAGTCCATCGGCTCGGGTCAGGAGCGTAATGATATATATCTTGCTGGAATGTCAACGTGAGTCCCGGCTGGTCCGATCGACCACCTGGGATGCAAGTTATTAGGGGAAGCGACTGGGGGCAGGGCAGCCAGGTCTTGCGCAGCACGCTTGGTGAGTCCATGGGCAAGGTCAGGATAGTCGGCGTTTCCGGGAGCCCCCGAGACGAGGCCACCTCGTTCGCCCTTCGAGCGGCGTTGGAGTTCGCACGGTCGATGGGGGATGTCGAGACGGAGTTCATCTCCCTTCGTGGCAAGAAGATAGGTTTCTGTCTCCACTGCGACTACTGCGTCAGGACTGGGAAGGGATGCGTGCAGAAGGACGATGTGCAGCAGATGTATCCCCTGCTCGAGAGCGCCGACGCCTGGCTGCTGGCCACCCCCGTATATCAGGGATCCGTATCGGGACAGCTCAAGACGCTCCTAGACAGGTGCAGAGCGCTGGTTGCGAGCAACCCCGATGCGCTCAAGAACAAGGTTGGCGCAGTCATCGCGGTGGGCGGGGACCGATCGGGGGGTCAGGAACCTTCCATGATGGTGCTTCACGCCTTCTTTCTGGCCAACAAGATGATACCGGTGGGGGGT
>CAYVLA010000064.1:0-18525 GCA_964452145.1 Hadarchaeota archaeon (SeqCode) | reverse complement strand
GGACAGACAGATTCCTTCATCCTCTCCACTTCGCCGATCGTCCACGACCATCACACTGTCCCTGATGAGCAGCAGATTCTCCTGGTCGACCTGCCCCAATACCAGCGGATGGCGAGGAAGATTGCCCCTGGGATTCACCCCCGCGATGTTGCCCAGCCAGTAGCAGGCTCCATTGCTGTGAACGAGAAGTTGGGAGCAGCTGCTTGGCGAGTGGAACTCCGATCCGTCGACGTAGGTCCAGGGCTGGGGATCGCTCCACGACCAGCCCCCGTCTTCTGAAACGCTGTACCATTTGTACCCAGGCAACGCGGGTCTTACATCGTTGCTACCCCGCATGATCATCAGGATACGGCCATCGGACATCTCGGCGATGGTCGGCTCCAACACTCCCCGGGTTGACCGGGCTGGATTTCCCCTTACTAGGTCGCTCAGATCCCACGATATTAGGCGGCTGCTAACCCATTTCCCGATGAGCACGGCCGAGTCGTGGTAGGTGAGGCCGCCTCCTGGGTTGTGATACTCGCCACCCGGACCCAGAGGCGTGATCTGGACAGGTATCAGGATTCGACCAGTGGTTGTGCGGATCGGTCGGCAGGTGATGTCCCCCATCATGATGCTGTTCTTGCCCACCCAGACCCCGCGACAGGGGTGGTCGGAGCTATATGTCCCCTCCTGAATGATTGGTTCGTCGATCAGGTCGGTTCTGCCCCCGTCGGAAGAGATCCTGTAGCGAAGCCTCCAACGCTTCATGCCCTCCAAGGGCTCATCGCTGGGCAGGGTGCCCTCCAGCACGAACGTGATGAGTTCATCCATGACAGGATCGACGAAGCCGGGCAAGGGGTAGGATCTGTGCACCCCTTGGGGCCTCCTGTTCATGAACCGGACCTCATCAGGATCCGACCAGCTGCGACCGTTGTCGGACGAGTAGCTGCGCTGCATCGAATCCAGCGTGTCACTGCGGGTCTCGGTGGTCAGAATTCGCATCTTCTCGACGCCCTCGGCTCGTGTGTAGAAGGAATTGCCGTAGGCTATCGTGCCTTTGGCGGGCGATCTGTAGAAGACCGTCTTGACAACATCCATTGAAATCCCTGGCGGTCCTTCCGCTTGTGGGCGCAGCGTGCGACTCGATTGGGTCCTGCTGGGCCTAGCGAAGGGCAAGCCGCGCAGTGCTGAAAACGCTTATGCATCGGCTCGGGCGTATGGCGTCCTCTGCATCGCTTCGGACCTTCACCGCAACGCCCGGACCCGAAAGCAAGATGATGGGCAGACTGCGAGATTGCATACGGAGTCAGTGGGACAGGATTCCCGCGAGTTTCTCGGTGATAGCGGTGGCAAGTGCACGCAAGAGCCGGTGGGAGTACAGAAGACCGAAACGATGGTCCAGTAGCCGGGGGGCGGAGAGTGCTCTTCGTAGGGCGGGTGGGAGAGCTCTGGCAGGTCCTTCGGTCTCCCGGCGTGCTGTACGACTGCATGACCAAAGAGTGATAAGGCATCGCCGCCGGGATCCCTCCATGCCTTTGGACGTCGCGCCATTCGCCCACCGCTGGGAAGAGGAAGGCGGCAGAGTGCTGCTTTTCCGTTGGGAAGAACCCCGGGATCTGTGCCGCATTGACCTGAGCTACCCGGATCGGCTTGCTGCGTCTCCTGGTGATAGAGTAAGAGTGGAGTACTGGCAGAACAAGTGGCCGAGCTCGCGATGGACAGCCGACGATCTTGCACCGGGCAGGATCGGAAGGGCAGGCTGGAAGCCACAGGATGACTGGTTCAACGGGTCCTGGCGCCAGGCGCACACGACTGCGGGATGGCATGAGCGTTGCCTGACGCTGGCCTTCAACCCGCTGGGCGATTCCGAGATCCCGGAGGCAAAGGACTACAACGTGACCTTCAGAAGGACCCTGAAGCTCAGGATCACCTTGGATCGGCCTCGGCCCAAACCTCGAGCCAGCATATACACCGCGACCGAGATCGTCAAAAGGAAGTTCACAGTTCAGTTGGGATGCGGGCTGAGGGGGCGACCCATCCCGGACCCCAAGGTGGAAGTCTACAATGGGTTCCTGGACGAGGTGAGAACTCCAAGTGCCCGCGATCCACGTCTTTACATCAGCATCATCGCAGCAAGGCCAGGGCCCTTCTCCCACGATGGGACCATCGTCACCGTCCGTTCCTCGCAGGCCAGCTTCTCATTCAGACCCGAGGACATGACCCCTGAACGCCCCATCTGGGTGCCCGACCTCCGGGTCCTCGTCGCGGATGCGTCGGCCAATGTGCGCTACAGCCCCAAGTACGTCCGCAGCATAGTCACGGGCAGGTCCACATACGATCGGATCCGGGATATGCCTGAGCAGTCCCTGGCATCCGCCGTCAAGGATGACCCGCCGAAGAGGCCCATGCACTTCGTCGTCGGGGTCGAAGGTTCGCGGCAGAAGTTTGGGATCGAAATTAACGGGGACATCTTCGCCGGGATCGGGTTCATCAGGAAGGTCCCCGGCCCGGAGACCTCCAGAATCTTCTGGGAAGGCAGCAGACTATACCTCAGATTCGACTGGGATGACATGACTCCCAATGGACGATTCTTGGAGGAAGGGTACCTGCCCATGATTAGATCAACCTTCTCCAAGGGAGCCCTTGATTTGGTTCAGGAGGTCTTTGCAACGAAGCTGCCCGGACCCCCAGATTCTGCTCCGTCGGGTGACGAACTCGTCGTGGCGATGGCTCGCCTGACCTTCAAGAACCGGGGAGACGAGAGTCTGGTGGTCAGGCAGTTCCTCCGGATTGAGAGCAGACCGCGAGGGATCGAACACCTGGTGCTGGAAGGCCAATCGGCATACGTCAAGGACGGAGAGCTCCATCTGAGGCTGATGGTGGACACGCAGGGCAGAAGCACTATGTCATCAAAGGAGATGGGTCTTCTCTACAAGCTGAGCCTTGCGCCCGGAGAGAGCCACGCAATCGTTGTCAAGATGCCCTTCGCCCCATCAGGGTCCAGCGACGAACATGATCTGTTGGCCCGGGCGAACTGGGACGAGGAGCACCGCAAGGTGAAAGCCTTCTGGAAGAGGCGCACCGCCCAGGGAACCCAGATCCACACCGGGATCCAAGATCTTGACGATTTCTTCAAAGCCCACCTGACCCACATCCTCATCAACGACGAACACGAGATCGGGTCCGACCGGATCATAGGCAGAGTCAGCAGTTTCAACTACGGAAACTTCTCCAACGAATCGATCATGCAGATTATGGATCTGGACCGCCGCGGCCACCACGAGGAGGCAAGGCGTCATCTGGAGACCTACCTGCATTACCAAGGTACGGTCGGTCTGCCCGGCAACTTCCAGAGCAAGGAAGGCATCTTCTACGGTTCAGGGGGCTACGAGAGCGGGGGCTACAATCAGCACCACGGCTGGGTTCTGTGGGGACTCGCCGAACACTTCAAGTATACCGACGACAGAAACTGGCTACTCGGCATAGCTTCGAAGCTGGTGGATGGCTGTGACTGGGTTGTCCGAGAAAGGAGGGCCACCATGGCGCTGAAGGGCAGGCCTGCATTGGAGCACGGTTATCTGCCTGCGGGTTCGCTTGAGGACGTGCGGGAGTTCTGCTACTGGTTCTCGACGAACTGCCTTACCTATCGTGGCTTGGCGGCGGCCGCCGATGCGCTCACATCGGTGGGCCACCCGGACGGTCCTCGCTTGACCAAGGAAGCTGAGAGCTACAGGAGGCATATACTCAGGGGGGTTCGTGAGTCAACGATCCGCTCCCCGCTGGTCGCCCTGCGCGATGGAACCTACTTGCCCCATGTGCCATCGCGCCTCTACTGGCGAGGAAGGGACATCGGGTGGATCAGGGAGGTCTTGGAGGGATCGATCAACCTGGTGACCACCGTTCTCCCTGCAGACGACCCGCTAAGCACCTGGATCCTTAAGGACTTCGAGGACAACAGATACCTAGACTCTCCCTTTAACTATGCCTTGGACAACTTCGAAGCCCAATGGTTCAGCCGAGGAGGATTCAGCATGCAACCCAACCTAGTATACACAATATGCCCCTACTTCGTGCGAGATCAGATCGAACATTTCCTCAGGGTATTCTTCAACAGCTTCGCTGCGTGCTGGCGGGCAGACATCAGGTCGATGACCGAGCATCCCCTTCCCACGCTGGCAGACTGGGCCGGAGATCACTTCAAGAGTTCGGACGAGGCCATGGTGGCCTTCCATCTGCGTTCGATGTTTGTCCACGAATCAGGGCGTGAGCTGTATCTGGGGAAGGCATTGCCCAGAGCTTGGTTGTCTCCCGGCAAGAGCGTCTGGATTCGAGAGGCCGAGACGCACTTCGGCGCGGTGAGTCTGCAGATAGATGTGGATGCGAAGGCACGCCGCATCACGGCAGTCATCGACCCACCGACGCGCTCGCGGCCCAGAAGGGTCTTCCTGAGGCTTCGCCATCCTTGGAGGGCCCGGATCCGATCAGTGACCGTCAACGGAGAAGCTTGGACGAAAGTCGACCATGAAGGTGAGCTGATCGAACTGCCCCGGCTCCGCGATCTAACGATTGTGAGGGCTGCGTACTCCGGACGACGACCAGTCCGTCGCTAGATTTGTCCGCTCCACACGGGTCCCATCAGCGCCTATGTCGACCATCGACCATCGACCTAAACCCTTATCAGACCGAGAGGCGAGCCCCGTCCATGCCATGTCACCTCGGTCCTGTGATCCTGCCTTCTTGGCTTCTCCTCGTGCTGTACTTCAGCCCCCTGGTGCTGGCCGGGTCGGTGGCCATACATAACGACAAGCCTTACTTCCCAATAGGCATCTACCACTACCCCCAGGGCCTGCCCATGGACAGCAAGTTGGAGGAGCTTGCCAACGCTGGCTTCAACGCCGTCCTGAGTCCCCTCGGCACATCCCTACAGTTCATGGACGAGGCGTGGGAACACGGCATAGGAGTGATCGCGACTCTGGGATGGGATATGATCCTCACGTCGGATGATGATCCCAAGAAGGAAGTCCTCAGGTCGAATATTGAGCGGCTCAAGGACCATCCGGGACTGCTGGGATACGAGGCCCCCGACGAGATCGCCTGGGTCGACTTCATGGACAAACAGGCAGGCAGGTACAGGGAGGGCGTCCTGAGGGGATACGCCTACATCAAGTCCCTGGATCCAGACCACCCGATCTGGATGAACCACGCCCCCAGAAACGAGTTGGATTACCTCCGCTCCTACTCGGAGGGCGGAGATATCCTCGGCACCGACATCTACCCGGTGCCCGATGGCTACGGACACTCCGACCTTCGACAGGACCTTAACTGCGTTGCCCAGTACACCGAGAAGCTCGACCAGGTGGGCGCGGGAAAGCCCATCTACATGGTCCTCCAGGGCTTCGCCTGGGACCAGCTCCCGGGGCACGAACATGGGAGACGTCCCGGGACTCCTACGCCCCAGCCTTCTTGGACGGAGACAAGGTTCATGGCTTACGATGCGGTGTGCCACGGGGCCAACGGTCTCATATACTGGGGAATGAGCTACATGAAGGCGACCGATGACCTGTGGTTCCGTCTCAAGAGAGTAGCCTCCGAGCTGCGTGATTTGACGCCGGTTCTCATCGATGGGCCTTTTCAGAGGATGGCTTCGGCGGAGCCCGCTCTGGAGGTGTTCCTGAAGTCACACGACGGATGGCGATACCTGTTCGCACTGAACACCAACAAGAGCAGGCTCGAATCAGCGGAGATCACCCTTCCGACCGGTTGGGTCGATGCGGCCTCGGTGCTCTTTGAAGCCAGGTCGGTGCAGGTCGAGGGTGGCAGGCTTAGAGACTCCTTTGAGCCGTATGACGTCCACATCTATACGGATGATCCCCGGGCCGACCTCAGCCTCGTCGTCGCAGGCCCAAGAGTGCTGGCGATCAACCGGACTGCCTCCATCAGGGTTGCCGTGGCAAACCATGGCATGCTGACGGCCCCCGCTTTCGATATCTCGATGTTGCTCGGGAGCCTGGAGGTTGCCCGGATCGCGGTGGAGGGCTTGCCGGCCGGTGGTTACCGTGAGGCGGACATAGCCTGGAAGCCCAGCGTTGCGGGCAATATCTCCCTGAGGGTTGTGGCGGACGCCAGCCAGATGGTGGACGAACGGACCCATACGAACAACGCCGAGATCTTCTCTGTTCTGGTGGGGCCCCTCGGGTCCGAGCTTGCGCCGGGCAGGATCTGGCTCGAAGACCAGAAATCCATCTGCATCGAGGCTCGAAATCTCGGCCCTTTCCCGGCCACCGATTTCAACGTATCCTGCAGCATCGGAGGGGTGACTCTTGCCGAGGCCATCGTCCCCGGCCTACAGGCGGGTGGATCGGCTCCGATCTGTTGGACCCTTCCCAACCTGACTGGGGCCCTGCCGACCGTGTTTGGCATCGATCCGTCCAACGAGATCGGTGAGATGCTGGAGGGCAACAACCAGGTATCGACCGTGATCTATCTAGTTAACCTGATCACCGAAGGCCCCGCAAGCTACTCGAGAGACCTTGCCCCGTATGGGCTCTGGATCATCAAGTACGATCCAGCAAGAGGCGCCCTGCCGGCCGAATCGGAAACCTGCACGTTGGTTTGGGGCCTCGATGGCTGGCAGTTCCCCAAGGATTGGCCGCAGGACAGCCGCAGAGTCGAACTTGTTTGCGAAAGCATTATGCACAGGGGACCGGACGGACTCTGGTACGTCATCATACCGAGCCAGACGGCCGGCACGCTGGAGTTCAAGTTCAGGGATGCAACTTGCTGGGGCGCTGCCTGGGATGACAATGGCGGGCGAGGCTGGCGGATGGTCTCCAGGGAATACGCGTCCGGCATTCTCACAGAATTGGATCGGGTCCTCAAGAATGGCTCGGCATACGGAGCAGACATGTCCGGGTACGCTCAACCTCTGACCTTGGGGTGGGCAGCATACCTTTCCCAGGACTACAACCTCTGCCTGGATCTGGTTGCCAACCTGACTCTGCCGGCGGGCATGGACTACGTCAGGCAGCTTCTCCTGTACACCTCGGAGGAGGTCGAAACGGCAAGGGCCCTGGGAATAGATGTCTCGCTGGACGAGCGTCTCATCTTCATTGCAGGGAAGATGCTGGAGCGGAACAACTACCTCGGGGCCGAAGGCGATCTGAGGAGGGCCCTGGAACACATCGCATTCGAGAAGTCCAAGATCCCCGAGATAGGCTTCCTTGCATTGATGGTTCTGGCTTGCCTCAGTGCTCTGTGGAAGCTGTCTGCGTTTCCCGGGAGGATTGTCGAATGAGAGTGCTCGCGATATGCGGGAGCCGAAACCGGGAGGGTCAGACGGCCAAGGCGATGAACGCGCTTATGGTCGGGGTTGCCGAGGCGGGAGGCATTCCTGAAGCAGTCTTCCTCCCGGAGCTGAGAATCGAGAGGTGTCGCCAGTGCGAGAACAGCGGCTGGGGCAAGTGCAGGAGGGAGGGCCAATGCGTCATCGACGACGATTTCCGAGTCGTTCTGGATAAGGCGCGCGAAGCCGACGCCTTGACCTTCGTAACTCCGGTCTATTTCAGCGACCTGAGCGAAAGCATGCGATCCTTTCTCGATCGTCTCAGGCGCGTCTCACGGTCCGGGGGCAACCAAGGAATCCAGGGCAAGAAGGCCATCGGGATCTGCGTCGCGGGAGGAGGCGGGGGCGGAGCACCAGCATGCGCGGCAAGCTTGGAGAGGGCACTCACCGGATGTGGCCTCGACGTGGTTGACATGGTGCCCGCGCGCCGCCAGAACCTTGAGATGAAGACGGAAATCCTTAGAATCACCGGCAGGTGGGTGGCGGGTAAGATCCCCGGCTGATCATCTTGCCTGGCCCGACTCGATGGCCTCCAACATTGCGACTATTCGCTTCTCGATGCCGGGCCCGACGTTCCTTATCGTGCGCAGCTGTCTTGCCTTCGCCAATTCCGATATGGACGTCCTCAGATTGTTGATGTTTTGACCCGCCCAGAAGAGATTCGTCCACGGCTTGCCCGTGATCTGAGCTAGATGGGCTTCGTCAAGCAATCCCTGGGCAATCAGGTAGTTTGCCTTCCGATAGTCCTCCGGTATGTATCTCCTGACCCTGAACCTGAGCCCATGCTCCTTGCAGAGGGATATCATGATGCGGTTGATCGGCTCTGCGTAGCCCGGGTTCGGCTCGTATCCACCTTGATACCCGTGATCGTCGGAGTACTCTGCATCGTATATTTGAAGGAAAGATCTAAGCAGTGAGGGATAGTCCTCGGCTAGCCTTCTGAGAAACCACTCGGCCTGCCTATCCCTCATCGTCATCCCACCTGCGAATAGGATGAAATCCGCTCCGGCCTTTCTTGTCTCGGAGACGACTTCCCTGAGACAAGGCTCATCATCCGCGAGAACAGGGATGATCGGTATGAGGTTGACCCCAGCCTGGATGGAGGGGCAGATACGCTTAATCCTCCTGACGACCCCGATGCGCTCCGCAGGATCGGATGCCAAGGGCTCCAAGAAGCTAGCCAGCTCCGAGTCCATCGTAGTCACGGTGACGGCAACGGTGCACCAGCTTGCCTCCGCTATGGACTTCAGGATATCAAGGTCCCTGAGGATCAGGGACGATTTGGTTGAGATGAAGACCGGATAGCGGTATTTCAGCAAGACCTGGAGGCATGCGCGCGTGTTGCCATAGACGGCTTCAGCAGGTTGGTAGGCATCGCACGTGCCACCCAGCCCCACCACGTCGGGTAGCAGGGTTCTTGCTCGGCCCAGCCTTTGATCGAGCATCGCGCCGGGCTCGGTCTTAACGTAGATGATCTGTGAAAACTTCGGGTGCAGGTGGTACTTGTGGCTTCGGGAATCGCAGTATGTGCATGCGAACTCGCACCCATTGTACGGGTTCAGACTGTATCGGCACCAGAACCAGCTGTCGATGTATCTGAAGCTGTTAAGGATCGTCTTGTACCCCTTCAGTACGTACTCCACCATGTTGATGGGGATGCAGCACTCGCTGACTTATCTGTTGTCTCCCTCATCGCAGCAACTGCAGAGCGGGGTATGACCGCAAGGAGTCTCGGCGAAGCGGGAACTCCTAAACTCAAAGGCTTTATCAGGGAGAAGCGCAGGCTCATGCCGGATGAAGCTCCGGGTGTTATCTCTCATACCAGCGCTGCTCGCCGTAGGATGTCTTGCGGCATCACCGCATTTCGGCGCCACCGGAAGGATCGGGGTCCTGTGCATTGGGGACACAAGCTACGGTGAGTCCCCGGTGCTCGGGTGGCTCTCTCTGGATTTCGCGGTTCAGTGGCAGGAGCTGCCGACGGATGTCGGAGGGGTGATGACTGACGAGATGGCCAAGAAGGTGACGCGTATCTACACCCCAAGGACGCTGGAAAGGCTCTTGGAAGCATACGACTTTCTGCTCCTCCTGGAGCCCAGGATGGAGTGGTTCAGCGGGGCCGAGATGCACAGATTCCGCGAGTCGGTCGTGATGGGGGTTTCCAGCCTCTTGACCCTGTGGCCTGATGCCGAAGGCTACATCTCTTTGGTGAACTCGGAGCTTGCTGCGGTCTATCCCCAGCAGTTCAGGCCGGAGTTTGAGCCATCGGATAACCTCGCCTACCAGATGGTTCTCAGGCGCGACAGTCCACCCGTGTTCACCCCATTTCTCGTCGTTGGCATCGAGAAGCTATATGGCAAGAATGCAAGGCCGGTACATCCAAAGCTCGGTAGCTACACCTGGGCATTCGCCAAGAAATCGGGTTTCAAAGCAGGCGTGGAGGATGATCACATCATATCTTGGGAATACGAGAAGGGCACAACGTGGATTGTGGGGGTGGATGTGGACGAGCAGTGGTTCAGCATGAGCGCTGGCAACGAGTACGGAGGGGACATCATTCTAAACATCCTCTACTTCTCGGTCGGGAAACCGCTACCGCCGAGCCTTGAGCTGATACACGAATTGAGGGCCGCCTTCTTCCGGTACTCGATCGAAAAGAAGCTCCTCTTTGCCGTCATCGAATTTGTCGATAGCTTCGGAGCAAACACGGCTCCGCTTGAAAGAAAGATCGCCGAAGCAGACGCGGGTAGGGAAAGTGCCGAAAGGGCATACTTGGAGGGCGAATACGAGGCCTCCTACGATCGCATCAAAGCCATGGTGGAGGGCATTGCAGCCCTCAATCAAGAGGCGATGGCGATCAAGGAGAGGGCTCTCCTCTGGGTTTACGTCACCGAGTGGTCAGCGGTGAGCGGTACGCTGGTCGTCGGGGGGTTCGCGCTGTACACTCTCATGATCAAGCGCAGATTCTATCGAGAGGTCTTGGTGACGCGCACGAGTCGCTGACCTGCGACGGCCGGTCGGGTGGGCTGACCCACGCGTTCTTGTTGATGAGCTGCGAGAGCCAAGAACGCTGGACCCACCTCTCAGAGAGGCCCGGAAGACCCTGAAAGGCCCAATTGCATCTAGCCCTTGCTCTGCCTCAACGCCGCCCCTAGGATCCTCCTTGCCTCTTTCAGTCTGGCGGGGATGTCGAGCTTTGCCGGACACTTCTCGAGGCATTTCCCGCATTCCGCACAGGCATCCGGCCCCACGCTCAAGGAGCTGTAGGTCTCAAGCCCGATGCATTTCAGATTGTCCGGGTAGCCCTGGTACTGATCCAACGCCCTGAAGACCTCCGGTATCTCAACTCCGTTGGGACATGGTTGGCAGTAGCCACACCGAAGACAGGCCTGGCCATATCTGAAGGATAAGCCAAGTGAACCGATTAACTCCAGCAGATCCTGCTTCTCCTGAGTGGTCAGTGGAGCTACGGCATTGCCAATCGCGCAGTTCTCCTCAACTTCCTCCACCGACCGAATCCCGGGTATCGCCGTCGTCACGGCAGGGTTGGAGATTACGTACCGCAGGTTGCCCCTCACGATGAGATCGGCTTCCCCCCTTGGATTGCCCTCCCTCGGCGTAACCAGATCTCCGCCGCAAAGAGGCTTCATTACGATGACGCCCATGCCCTTTCTGGCGCAAAGAGGAAGAATCTCGTCACCGACACCCTCCTGATCGATGATTGAGTAGGCCAACATAATGGTCTCGAAGGCTCCGGAGTTGACGGCGTCCCTCATGACCCGGAGGTCGCGATGGATCGTTATGCCGGCGTGATCGATGAGTCCTTCCGCTTTGGCCCATTCAACGGTCTCGAAGGCTCCTCCGGGCCCCATGACGCGCTGGTATGAGTCGGCGTCGCTCACCGTGTGCAGCTGCCATAAGTCTATGCTGTCCATCGAGAGCTCATCGAGGGACTTCACCAGATCCCTTTTGGCCCCCTCGGCCGTCCTCTCCCCGGTCTTGGTGGCGATGAAGAATTCATCCCTTCTGCCCGCGGTCGCCGTGCCGATCTTCCTCTCGCTGTCTCCGTAGGACCTCGCCGTATCGATGAAGTTGACGCCGAGGTCCAAGGCCCTTCCGATCGTGGCCGTGGCGACGGACTGGCTCACCGAAGAGAGCTTGATGGCTCCGTAGCCGATGACGGATACCTTCATGCCAGTCTTCCCGAGCGACCTGTATTTCATGATATCAGGGCCCTTTCAGAGGCATCCCAAAAAAATCTGCCCTTCCAGATTCTCAAGAGAGAGGACCCGCATTGGACATCAGATGAAGCTTCTCTTGTTCATGGCGTCGTAGACCCTCTCCATGGCAATCTGGACCGCAGACTCGGCGAGTGTGATGGATTCCTCGTCCGCCGCTTCCATGGACTGCTCGAAGCTCGTCGCGATCTTCTCGCTGACCACTTGAAGAACCTGGGACTTCTTGGGTTTGATGGCAGAGAGTGAACCCGAATACTCCTCCATGGAGGCTATGACCCCGCCGGCGTTGGCGATAATGTCCGGTACAACAACGATCTTCTTCTCATCCAGTATCTTCATCCCCTCGCAGGTGACGGGCATGTTGGCCCCCTCCACGATTGCCTTTGCCCTGACGCGCGCAGTGTTGCTCTTGGTCAGCGCATCGCCGAGGGCGGCCGGAACGAGCAGGTCGACTTCAAGCCCTATGAGGGCTTGGTTGTCGATTTCAGTGGCGAACCCCGAAACGACTCCCAGCCGTTTCTTCTGGTCAACAAGCGCTGGCACGTCCAATCCCTCCCTTGCGTATGCCCCGCCTCTGGAGTCGGTTACGGCGACTACCCTGGCACCGTATTGGTGAAAGTAGGTGGCGGCCCAGCTGCCCACGTTCCCGAAGCCCTGGATCGCAATCGTCGCGCCATCGAGCTCTCTTTCGAAGACCTTCCGGAGGACTGTTCTACCCGCCTCGAAGCAGCCCCATCCCGTCGCCTCTTCCCTCCCTGGCAACCAGCCATGCACGCCCGCGGGCTTCCCGGTGACCGAGGCGGGGTCCATGGTCTGGTTGAATATGGTGGCCATCTCATCCCCGCCCGTTCCGACATCGGGGGCTGGGACATACTTGTGGCTCGAGAAGATCTCCTTGAACTCGTGGCTCAGGAACTCGATGGCATCTAGGCGGATGATCCGCTCGAAGTCATGATCCCGCGGCACCCTGCCGAAGGTCTCATACATCCTGGGCATATCCACCCTTATGCCGGTCTTCCCTCCGCCGAACTCCACATCATTGACGGCCGTCTTCAAAGTCATCAATCTGGATAACTCGATAGTCTCCCAGACAGTGACGTCAGGCGTGATCCTTATGCCTCCCTTGTAGGGACCGCGAGCATTGTTGTGCAACGACATGCATCCCCAGTGAATCACAACTTTCCCCAGAGTCTTGGAAGGCACCCTGAAGACGATCACCTCCTGCGGACTGACGAGTTCGCTCACGACAGTCTCATCCAGCGACAGCCTTCTACCAGCAGCATACATCATCTGAACAGATCGAGTGAGGGGCTCATCGCTCTGCATCAGCATCTCCATCTTGCTTCTATCGTTCTTGTGCATGTCGATGTTCATCTGACTGCCCTCAGGCACCTCGTGACAGGAAGGTGTTTAAAACCGTTACCTATCGCGATTCTGCAGCTCATGGTTCCTCGCTTCAAGCACGATCCCGATCGCCCGTATCTGGAGCGGCCGTCCGTCGACCTTTCTTTACCCGGAGTCGCTCATCAAAACCCTTTATGGATCAGATCAGCTGGGCGTTGGAGACCTCTATGAGTTATTCCGAGGAAGGGCAAAGCTCGTCTTGAGCGGTTCCGGCGTGTTGATGGATCTCTACGAGCCCACGGAAATGAGGCGAGCCCTGCTGAAGCTCGGTATTCAGGTCACCGTATCGTGCCTTTCGGCTGGGGACTATGTGCTGTCGCCTTCGATCTGCATTGAGCGCAAGACGGTGCAGGATTTCCTGTCGTCCATGTACTCCGGGAGGCTGGGTTACCAGCTCCAACTTCTCACCCGATCCTTTGCGAACCCCTTTCTGCTCGTCGAAGGACGGCCTGAGAACTGCCGCAGGATCCTCAACATCAAGTCCTTCTACGGGTATCTTTCCCGGCTTATCATTTCGGGCTCCATGGGACTCCTCCAGACGCCCGACATGCCCACGTCGGCATTGCTCATCTCGCTGATGACCGAGAAGTCCGGTAGTTCGCCTCCCCCGCCCCGTCTGAGGCCGGGGGGGAAGAAGAGAAGCGATAGCGAGAGCATCCTACTCATACTTGAGTCATTTCCTGGCATCGGGCCGGTCCTCTCGGAAAGGCTCCTAGCGGAATTCGGAAGCCTTCGGTCGATTCTCCAAGCTTCCGAGGATTCGCTTTCTAGGGTGAAGGGTGTGGGCAGTTCGAAAGCCAAGAAGATGCTGGAAATCATGGACTGCCGGATTCGAACTAGTCCGGAGTCGTCTCCAGCTTGAAGCTGGTCCCCGTCCCCTTCAGCACGCTGTGAAGCACGTCGGCTATCTTCACGACCTCATCTATGCTCTGCTGCTCTCTCCATTCATAGACGAAGTCGTAGTATCCCTTCATGACCTTGAATCCCACCGACTTTATTCGTTCTACGACCTCCGATGGGGTTGCACCTTCGCTTGAGTGAAAGACGAGTAGGTAGGTCTTCACGTCGTTGACAGAGCGCCGAACTGATAAAAAGATTAGCTTCCTCCTCCCCCCGGCTAGGAGGCTGTGGCACTGCTCCGATCAGTCGCCCCACCGTTCACCGCGCTGGCTCGGCGACCTCTTCCCGCCGCTTGCGGACAGAGGATGCGTCTGTCCGTGGAAGGCGGCCGAAGCAGCGAAGCAGAAAAGACAAATAAGCGATCGGCCACTGACCGTCCGCCGAACGGTGGAGAGAATGGCGAGGCTCAGAGGCGCCCTGGCCCTTGCAGACGGATCCATCTATGTCGGCAAGGGATTCGGCGCGCCTGGCAGGGTGTCGGGCGAGCTGGTCTTCGATACGGCCATGACGGGCTACGAGGAGACCCTTACCGACCCGAGTTTCATCGGACATATCCTGAATATGACCTATCCTCTCATCGGTAACTACGGCGTTGCAGATCCATTGGCCCATCCTGAGAGATTCGAATCGGACCGCATAAGGCCGGAGGGCCTCGTCGTGAGGGAGGCCTGCGAGATGCCTAGCCACCGCCACTCGGTTAAGACAATCCACGAATTCCTCAAGGAGTTCGGCGTGCCCGGCTTGCAGGACGTAGACACCAGGGAGATTACAATCAAGATCAGGGACCAAGGCGCAATGAACGCTGCCCTGGAGGTGTCCAGCGGGACGATCGATACCGAGGACCTGCTCGAAGAAGCCCGTGAAAGGCCACCGTACTCGGATTTTGACTTTGTGCATCTGGCGTCAACCCAGAGGCCTCGCTTCTTTCAATCAGACGGCTGCGTCGAGGTCGGGGGCCCCGAGCGTCTCGGGGCGAACCTGAGGTGTGCGATCATCGACTGTGGAATGAAGAGGAGCATCTTGCGCCACGTCGCGCAAAGGGGCGCAGACATCGTGGCCCTTCCGTTTAACTCGACGGCCGATCAGGTGGCCTTCTACGAACCCGACTTCCTAGTTGTGAGCAACGGGCCGGGCGATCCTCTCAGGATAAAGGAGCCGCAGGAGGTCATCCGCCGCCTCGCGCCCGATCTGCCCATGATGAACATATGTCTAGGACACCAACTCACGGCCCTGGCGCTGGGAGCATCAAGGTTCAAGCTCAAGTTCGGTCACAGAGGCGGAAACCATCCGGTCAAGGACAGGCAACGCAACAAAGTCTACATAACCACCCAGAACCACGGGTTTGCCATAGATCCTGAGAGCCTGGGCAATACGGGCCTGAACGTAACGATGACGAACCTGAACGACGGTAGCATAGAGGGCCTCGTGCACCAGGACTTCAGGATTCTGACGACCCAGTTCCATCCCGAAGCGACCCCCGGGCCACTGGATGCCAACTTCCTCTTCAAAGATTTCATCGATTCGGTCAAGGGCTAAGCCCTCATGACCCTCTGTATCATCTGGGGGCCGGCCTGACCGGCACGCCATGCCGAGCAAGGTACGCCTTGACCTGCCCAATGGTGTAGGTGCCAAAGTGAAAGATGCTTGCTGCCAGTGCAGCGTCGGCCTTTCCCGTGTTGAAGGCATCCAGGAAATGTTCGGGAGCCCCGCATCCACCCGAGGCTATCACCGGGATATGCATCCTCTCCGAAACGGCTCGGATCAGCGAGCAGTCGTACCCGCCTTGCATCCCGTCCATCTCGATGCTATTCAGCAGGATCTCGCCCGCCCCCCTTTCCTGGGCCTCCAGAGCCCATGATATGGCATCCACGCCCGTTCCCTCGCGGCCCCCGTACGCCCAGCACTCGTACCATGAGGGGCCCAGGGGGGTGTCGATGACGGTTCTGCCGACCGATCTCGAGTCAGCCGGGTGTCTCTGCGCATCTATGGAGACAACCACGGCCTGCGATCCAACGACCTCCGCCGCCTCTGTTATCAACTCAGGGTTCTCCAGCACATGGGTGGTGGCGGAGCACTTATCCGCCCCGGCCCTGAGCATCTTGACGAAGTCCTCGACCCGTCTGATTCCGCCCCCGACGGTGACCGGGATGAAGACCTGATCGGTCGTTCTCTTCACAACGTTGGCCATCGTCTCCCTTCTCTCATGGGAGGCGGTCACATCCAGGAACACTATCTCATCGGCGCCCTGCTCTTCGTAGATGCGGGCTCTGTCGGCAGGATCGCCGGCATAGACGTGCTCCTTGAACCTGATCCCCTTTATCACCCTGCCCTGAGGAACCGCCAGGTCGCAATCAAGACACGGAATGATCCTCTTGGCAATGGGCAACTAACCACCCGCGCAGATTCTGACGAAGTTCCCTATGATTCTCAAACCAACGGCTCCGCTCTTCTCGGGGTGGAACTGACATGCGTAGACCCTTCCACGCTCCACAACCGCGGTCAAAGGGCGTCCCTCGTACTCACACGTCGCAACCGTGACGTCTTCATCGGGCATCGCGGCATAGGAATGGACAAAGTAGAAGAAATCCCCTTGGTGCACATCATCCAGCAGGGAGGATCGCTTGGTGATGTCGAGGGAGTTCCACCCCATGTGGGGAACCTTACGCCCGATTATCTTGACGACCTTGCCCCTCATGACCGACAGACCCGGTTGTCCCGGGCTTTCATCGCTGTATTCAAACAGTATCTGAAGGCCCAGGCATATTCCAAGGAATGGCTTCCCCTCGGATACGAATTTGAGAATATCCTCTAACTCTGCCCCGATCGCTTTCATTGTGTGGCCGAAGGCGCCAACCCCCGGAAGCACTAAGCCATCCCATCCGTGATCCACAGCTCGGGATACCTCAGGAAGGCCCTTCTCCCTGGCTATTGCCTTGGCCACGCTCCGCAGATTGCCCGATCCACAGTCAAGGATTCCGATGGTGGGATTCCTCATAGAGGAACTGAACAAGATGCCCCGTGAGCTTAAAGATTGTGCCACTCGGCCGCATGGCGAATCAGCCGACGCCGGCCATCCCGCGCGCCGTCGCGTTGTATGAGTTCTTCACGATCACAAGCGCCTGAGCCCTGCTCATTGGCCCGGCGGCCCGCGCCGCCTGATAGAGGTTGCTGGCGTTCGGATGGTTCCTGGCGATGAAGACATCGTATGTGACGATCCTATCCTGCTGGGTCAGTTCGATGGTGCCCTGAACCACATTCTCGCTCTCGACTCTGAGTTGGATCGTTCCCACCTTAGAACCCGCCGCATCCAGCAGATCAGCCTTCGGAGAACCCTCATCCAGCCTCACAGCACGGACTATGAAATGCCTGCCGTCTATTGTGACAAGGCCCTCCGCCTTTGCTTCCATTCTCTGAACCGCCGTCCTGAAAACCCTGTACGGCGCATCCTCCAGAATCCTTCTGACCAAATGTACGTTGGGCGAGTTTCTGTTGACGAGGAAAAGCTTGACATCCACGACCGAATCGGGGGCATAAGACATCTCCCCGTCCTGTCTAAAGGCGACCCCCGGCGCGCCCGCTATGCTCTTGGTGCTGTCGGCCCTGGAGTAGTCGCTCAGAAAGGTCGCCGGATCGTCTCCAAGTCTCTGCAATCTCCTCTCCCTGATGGTCCGGGTCAACCTGATGGCGGCCACTGACCCGATGACGAGGACGAAAACGAAGACCAGCAGTGCAGTGGTCCGCTGCGAAATCATCTCACACCATCGCCCTGATTGCTCTCACTTCAGCCCGTTTCAGCACAGAAGGGAAGAGCAAGGCCATTCTCCTTCACGAAGTTGTACAGATCCTGGAGCAGTTCGGCTATGTCGTCCCCGATCTTGGCGAAGTCCGGGTCCTCTTGGCAGAAAGCAGATCTGATATCCTCTCTGATCCGCCAAGCTTCCTGGCCCATTTCCCTGAGCTCCTGCCTCTCCTCTGCGGAAAGGCCGTTCCACCACTGGCTCAGTCGATCTGCAACGGCCTTGCCAGGAGGTCGGCCCTCAACATCGAAGGGGATCACACAAGCCGGCCACACAACGGTGGGATCCCTCATTCCCTTGATGGCAGAGACCACTCTCTTTGCGGCACTTGCCGGTCTCACCGGCGGCTTCTCAACTACACGCGGGCAGATGTCCTGCCCAGCCTCGCCGGCCGTGCGCTCGGGTATCCGAACCGCCATCCACCCGGCTTGGCAGCACCCTGCTTGCCTGAGTTCCTCGCAGGCCTGCGCAAGCTTGTCCCTTTCCCCTTGGATCAAGGACTTCAGCTCATCGATCCTGTCCCGATCCTCGGCTTGGATGGCGTCCTTCAGCTGGGACTGAAGCTGCCTGATCGACGCGATGATCTCCTGAATCCTGTCGCAGATCGGCTGACACCTCTCACGCATTTCTGCAAGCTTTTCCTCCACTTTGTCCCTGATGATCGACCAGATCTCGTCCATCTTCTCTCGCAGCTCGACCCTCAGTTCTTCAATCTCGGCCACCAGAGCCTCCAGCTCAGCTTTCTCATCGTCGCTCAAGCCGAGTCTTTCGGCGATCGCGTCCACATCCGGGGTCACGATCGGGCCCAGGCATGCATCGCAGGGCTCGCAGGCCTTAATCGACCTGAATCTGCACTGCCCACCGC
>CAYVLA010000063.1:0-18824 GCA_964452145.1 Hadarchaeota archaeon (SeqCode) | reverse complement strand
TTCTCGTAGAAGACGTTTGTTGGGGGCCTGCCCTGCCAGGCCTGACTGGACATGGAGATGTCGAGGTCGCCGTCCAGATCGTAGTCCACGGTGACCAGTCCATGTGGCGCATCGCCGCGGCCCAGATCCGATGAGTAGAGGAATCTGCCGTCCTTCCGGTTCTGGAAGTAGAAGTTGGTTCCCTGGACGTTGGTTGCGATAATGTCAAGCCAGCCATCTCCGTTGTAGTCCCCCATGCACGTGGAATGGCTTTGTCCCGGATCCTCCGTTTGCACTTCTGCGGACTTTGTCACATCGGTGAAGGAGAAATTGCCATCGTTTCGGTAGAGCACGTTCGGCGCGGCCGTTCCTGCCCAATTGGCGCAGAATATGTCCCGGTCGCCATCGTTGTCATAGTCCCCGATCGCAACTCCGTGCCCACCCCCTGGGCCCCGGCCAACGCCTGTCTGCGCCGTCACATCGGTGAAGGTCCCGTCTCCGTTGTTCCGGTAGAACAAGTTACCGTTCTTGTTCACTATGTAGAGATCGAGATCCAGATCCCCGTCGAGGTCCTCCACCCCCAGGCCGTGGCCGGACGCCGATATGCCCAAACCCGCGCGCTCGGTGACGTCTGAAAAGTATATTCCGCCTTCCCACGGAGGTCCCGGCGATGGGGCCGTGCCCTTGTTCGCAAAGAGTGACACAGAGAGGATGAGGACGGCAGAGGCGACGGTCATTGCGACGATCAGCGTCTTCCTGCGGTTCGTGGAGGGTGCCCGAGGCTTCAGAGAAGAACATCCATGGTTCTTGGGCGAGGAATGAGCGCTGCAGAAGGTGCCCCCGCACCTTCTGCACCTGCTGGCCTTGAACAGCTTCTTGCCACATGTCCGGCATTCAGGCACTTGGGTGCTCACCCGATCACCCTGATTCAAGGTGCCGCCAGGGCCGGATGATGGATTAGTGTTTCGTTTCTCCATTCCTCCCGACTCAGGCCCCGGCAGAATGGTGTCCGTCAGCGCACGAACCACTGATATTTATTAGAGATCTCCACCAGCGAAGACTGGTCATCATGGCGAAACGTGCGTGGGCATGTGGGATTCTCCTCATGAATCTGGTCCTAGGTGTGCAGGAGGCCTACGCCGGGCAGCCAGCGAAGGTGCTCGTCGCGGGGCTTGAGGGCGAACTAAGGCTGGCCGCCGCCTGGCTGGAAATAGACCCTCTCACCAATCCAAGCGTTGTGCCAGCGAGGGCGCAGGACAGCTCGTGGTCCGTGCCCGAGATTCGGAGATTCGTCAGACTCTACTTCCCTAGGAACTACGAGAGACTCCTGGAGTTCGAATACATGATTCTGGCTCAGATCGATCTGGGCATTCCGTGCTTCAGTGTTGCACAGCAACAGATGCTGTACGACTCCATATACGTCGGAGGGCTGGGCGGGATGAATACAAGGAGCGTGATGAGCATGCACATCTACATATCAACCCCTTGGGCCCAATCCGTCCTCAGCGATGCCTTCCCCAACGATGCAGATGCGGTCGTCTCGACCGATTACACTTTGCATCAGTACCCCATGCGTGTCGTCATCAACACCAATGAGAACGTGCCCCCGGTCTACAAACCGTACAAGGACCTCCCCGGGGTTGAGTACTCCTTTGCCGGTGCGTATGGCACCAATCTGGCCATACCCAAGCCGGGCGCCGTCGTGGTTTCCTACTCGGTCGGTCCCCACCCCGTTGGCTATGCGGGCGCCTACCCAGACCCAAGATTCCAGTCACCGGGCTGGATTCCTCACAGCATGTACTGGAAGTTCGGCAAGGGCATCACCTGGACCCACCAGGACATGTTCGGCCAGTACTGGAACACCCTGTACAATCCATACGCCCCCGACATGGTCCTGGCCGAGATCATCTACAGCACCGGAAGGAAGCTTCCTGACGATGTCGTCCAGCTCCACAGGCTCCGTGTGAAGTTCACAGACTTTTCCTCGTACACAAGTTTCATCAACGCTATAATGGACTTCATAGACAAGTTCGGGGCGAATCCGGGACCGATAGCCAGCCAGATGGTCGAGATTTCGAAGAGGAACAAGAATGCCAGAGACCTGTACCTGGATCAAGCCTTCGAGGAATCCTCGGCGGTCATGGATGAGGTGCTCCGTGACATAGTTGCGTTGCGAGACCAGTCCCTCAAACTCAAGGACCGCGCCCTGTTGTGGATATACGTGGTTGAGTGGCTTTCCGTCACAGGCATTGCGCTCATTGCTGGGTTTGCGGTATGGACATTGATGGTTCGGAGGAGGCTTTACAGGGAGGTTGCGAGGACGCGCATGTCATCGCTTTAGGGGAGCCAAGATCGAGTCGGGCTGTTCAGGGAGGCAAGAGGATGAGGTTGATGAACTACCTAGATGTCGAGGGAGGGGAGGTCTCGGAGGAGGGAGCCGAAGGGGTCACGATACGGTGGCTGATAACTGAAAAGCACGGGGCCCCCAACTTCGCAATGCGGCACTTCGAGGTGGCGCCGGGAGGCCACACACCGCTCCACCGTCATCCCTGGGAACATGAGGTGTTCGTGCTTTGTGGGACAGGCACCGCTATGGGCGGTGGCCGGGAAGTCCCGGTGCGGCCCGGTGACTTCGTCTTCATCCCGCCCAATGAGGAGCATCAGTTCAACAACGATGGGGACTCTTGCCTCGCCTTCATCTGCCTCATCCCCACCAAGAAACCCCACTGAGAAAGGCTCAACCCGGCCTGCCGGGATCTCTCAGCCCATTGAAACCAGCTCTGCAAACGCCGGCCATTTAATCTTGCCGGAGAGGAATGGCAAGTCCGAAGCAGGGGGTCTGAGGGATGCTTAACAGCCCAGACCAACGTGTCCCGCCCCATGCAGTCCTCTTTGTCCGGCCATCTGCCTGGTAGGGATGTCAGCCAGGTATCTCTCTGCCAGACGTTTCTGCAGGACGTTGGGACACACCGCTGCGGCTATGTCTGCCGATGGTCTAGAAGGCCTCTCAGAGCCGACGCGGGCAGGGCCGCTGCGTCCTATCTTGGCGCCTGCTTTGGAGATCCCGATCTGGTGAACCTCCAGTTCCAGTCCTGGAAGTACAGATGCTCCCGCCTGGCATGCCAGTTCCCCATCGCCTCCTACATCGCCAGACGATTCCTCAGAGAATCCCCCGTCATCTGCCATGTCAACACAAGGACGGGGAAGAGGATGTCACGCGATCTGGACCGGCCCTTCGTCCCTTGGCTTCGCAGTCCCCAAGCCTCAGCGAATCACATGCTAATGCAGGTGCAGGCAATACAACATAGCATGTTCGTGGCCATGGAGGTGCCTCTTCACTCCGCTCTGCTGACAGGACACCTAGATCTTCTTCTCTGCGATGACACACGGAACATACTCTACGCCATTGAGGTAAAATCATATCCGTCCGACCCTACCGATCCCTGGGCAGGGACCTCGCGCTGGGCTCTAAACAGGAACCTCGTTCAGACCCTGGGATACTGCGAGTTGCTGGCCAACAACACCGGCTGGGACCGGATAGGAGCCGGGTTGCTGCACAGCCAGGGCATGCTGTTGCTGGATGCCAGCTCCTGGCTGAAGGGACCCAGAACGCTACTCGACAGGCTTTGCAGGGACGATATCACTACGGTCAGGCGCCGAACTTCTCAGCCCGATTCATCAGGTCCATGATCATGTTCATCAGGTCCATGCCTCTTATCCTGCCCAGGCCGCCACTTGAACAGCTCCTTTCGCCGTAACGGTCGACATCGTCTGTTCTGACTCCCTCCCCTCTTATGCAGATTGGGACCGGATCGCCCGAGTGGTCCTTGACCGAGACGGGAGTGCTGTGATCGGCCGTGGCAACAAGGTATGTGGTTGGCCCCACCGACCCCACGATCATCCCCACCATGTCATCGATGCGCTCAATCATTTCGACCTTGGCCCGCGCATTTCCGTCATGCCCTGCGATGTCGCACCCCTTCACATTCATCATGACGAAGTCGTATCTGTCTAAGGCCGAGACGGCAGCTTGTCCCATTGCTTGGATGTCCGTGTCCAAGCCCCCGGTGGATCCGGTCACCTCAATCACATCGAGCCCCATGACACGCGCCACGCCGCTTATGAGGCCGACCTCGGCTATTGCCGCTCCGGAGAGACGGTACCTATCCCAGAGCCCACGAACCTCGCGCAGCACCCCGGCCCCTCTGGGCAGAAGGATGTTTGCGGGCAGCTCACCCTTCATCTTCCTATCCTGATTCACCGGGTGGCTCTCCAGAACATCATGGCTCACTTTCACAAACTCGTTTATGACTTGCGCAGTCTTCTCTGACTCATCGTCCATCGCCCTGCATTCTTGAACGCGCTGACCGACGTCGTGCGGGTCGACATCCGTCACGTTCGGACCGAGCCCATCCCCGCGTAGAACAAGTGCACCTCTGTGCGCCACGGACTCCTTGAAGATCACCTCAACGCCGGAGATCTTCAGGCCACGGAAGGCTTTGGCAAGTTCGCCGGTACCCTGGGTTATGCGCCCCGCCCTTCTGTCGATGACGACCATCCTCTCATCGACCGTTCCGAAGTTGCACCGAAAGGCAATGTCACCAGGCCTCACCTCCAGTCCGATCCCGGCAGCTTCGAAAGGCCCGCGACCCGAGTAGCACTCGCGAGGATCGTATCCGAGATAGGAGAGATGCGAGGTGTCGCTTCCCGGCCTCACACCCGGAGCGATCGGATCCATGATGCCGTTAATGCCTTCTTTGGCCAACTTGTCCAGATTCGGCGTGATCGCTGCTTCGAGGGGCGTCTTCCCACCCAGTTCAGCCACGGGTCGGTCGCCCATTCCGTCAAAGATCAACAGCAGGCATTTTCGAGGGGTCATGCCAGACACCTACTTGAGCTCAAGCTTGATCTCCTTTCCCTGCCCATTCCTCAAGCTCCCAACCATCCCTCTCACAGTCTTGTCGATTACGTCTTGGACGAAGGGAGAAAGGGTAATGCCCCTTCCATCGACCTCCAGCACGACCCGATCCGTCAGGTAGGCACATTCCACGTCCTTGGCCGTACCATCGAAGATCTCGCGCGCCAGATCGCTGCACTTGCGCCTTCCGCATCTCTTGCAGTTCGAATCCGGAAGCCTCCTGAAGGCGCTCGATTCGATTCTCTTGTACAGCTCATCTGCATCCCTGAGAAACAGGGCCCCCGCTTCCACCGCTTTTTCCCTGAGCGCCTCGTTGCCCGTGATGATGAACGTGTAATCGTCCGCCAGTTTTAGATCCTCCTCATCCTGAACCACGAGCACCTTCATGAAGCCTCTGAGTCTCTTGAAGCCCTCGAGGATGGCATAATCACACCCCAACAGCTCGCGCCAGAGATCGTCCTGCCTCTGAAGTATGTGGTACACCTTTGGGTCGACGCCGATGACTTTGGCGGCCCCCATCGAGAAGTGTCTCTCGGTATCTTTGTCGGGGTTGATCTCATGTACCGAATGCTTGGCCGTGTGGATCCTGAAGCCCTTCTCTCGCAGGTACTTTATCAGGTCCTCCACGACGGAGGTCTTCCCGGCCTTGCTGTAACCGGTGATGCCCACGACCTTCACGGGCAGGACCTCCCTTCGAGGCTGCGGAAGGCTTCAGACACCTTGAGCTGGTAGCTCGTCGGGTCCTCAACCAGTATCTTGGCCCCCCCGATGATGTCGATGAAACCCATTTCCTTTGCGTACCTGGGCACGACGTGGGCATGGAGATGACCAATGCTAGCTCCCGAAACTCGACCGATGTTAAAGCCGACGTTGTAGCCCGCCGGATTGTAGCACTTCTTGATGACATCAACAGCAAGATTGATGGCGCGCCACAAGCGCGGCATCTCGTCCTGGCCAAGTTCCGACAGCTCCAACACGTGCTTCTGTGGAAAGACCAGTAGATGCCCCGGATTGTACGGATAGAGATTCAGCACGGCTATGACCGAGTCGTCCCTCCAGACCTCTAGGCTTCTCATGTTGGGGTCCTTGTCCCGTATCGAGCAGAGTATACACTTCACCTTCGGCTTGTCGTCATCCCTTACATAGCCGGCCTTGCTTGGCACCCATAGGTACGAGTCAAACCTCACCCCAAGATCACCGATGGAGTCCGCGCCCCTCCGGACAAGATGCCTTCATCCGCCGTGTGGGCAAATCGCAGCCATCAGGCGACTTGAAAAATAGATCCGTTTGGCATCATTTATCATTCAGGTTACAACAGGTGGCGATGAGATGACGCAGCTGATCTACTTCACGGACTGCTACATCTCGCGATTCGACGCGGAGGTGGTGGGGCTTGCGGGCAACAGGCTCATTCTGAATCGCACCGCCTTCTACCCCGAGGGCGGGGGACAGCCCTCCGATACCGGCACGATTCGATCACCGCGGGGCACATCAAAGGTGGTCTCCTGCACCAAGAAAGGCGATGATGTGCACCACTTTCTGGAAGGACCACTGCCTCGGGCGGGCGATGGTGTTCAGGGAGCCATTGACTGGGGTAGGAGATACGCCCATATGAGGTACCACACGGCCCAGCACCTTCTCTCGGCGCATTTCCTGGACCGGTATGGAGCCATAACTCTGGGGAACCGCATATGTGCGGAACGAGCCGAGATGGACTTCGACCTCGCGTCATTCACTCCCGACATGGTGGATGAAGCCGAGGCCCGCGTCAAGGGATGGATAAGTGAAGGCTTTCCGGTGTCGATTCGGCTCATGCCCAGGCACGAGGCGATGCAGGTGCTAGACTCCCGGAGGACCCGCATCGACCTGTTGCCCAAGGCCGTCTCCGTTTTGAGAATCGTGAGCGTTGAGGGGATCGACACAGTGGCTTGCGCCGGAACCCATGTCAGGAACACCTCGGAGATAGGATCGCTTCACATAGTGGATACCCGGAGCGCAGGGAAGGATCGCACCAAGCTTGAGTTCGTCCTTGGTGGTGATTCCGACTCCTGAGATAGAGGCATGTAGACCTCCTTGTCAGGCGCCAAGTTCCGGTTCCAGGAAGGTGCCAAGCCGTCGAATGTCGATTTCGGCCTCTCCGGACTTAGCTCAATCCACCGAGGCATTCCCAGCGTCACGGACCCGGCCATCTCAAGTTTGCCCTCTGCACGCCTGCACCATGAGAGCAATCCTCAGCAGACCTCCAAGTTCTGAGGGGAGAGGCTGCAGTCGCTGCGCTCGCGGTTCTTCCACAATCCCCTTGCTTAGACGTGGCTCAGAAATCATCCTGTTCAGACCCGGCCTGAGAGCCTTGTTGCCCTCACATGCCGGTACAGCCTTCTCCTTACCATCAGCGTCCAGATGACGAACCCGGTTACGATTGCGACACTCGACACGGCCATGTACTCTATCGCATAGACCCAGGCCAGAGCCTTGTCCTTGAGTCTCATGGCCTCGCTGGCGATCTCCCTCCATCTCCCCTGGATTGCGTCCAGCGAATCAGAGCAGGCCTGGTAATCTCCGTCAACGTACAGCCTCTCGGATTCTTCGTGGGCCCGGTCGATCCCCCTGACATCGTTGTAGATGCCCGACGTGTCTGCACCGAAGGTCTCCGCAAAATCCAATACGGACGTTATCATCGATTTCTCAGTGAAGTGTGAAAGGATCTGATTCCGAATCCTCTTCACCAAGACGACGTCCTGCGGTATCTCTCGCCCTGCCCCGTAGTAGACCAGGTAAACGAGGAAGTCGGGGAAGTACTCCCAGTACGTGATCATCAGGTTCAGGGTATTCCGGGAATGCACCACCTGGGTCTCTCCCACCACCATTCCCATTCCGTATCGCCAGTCGAAAATGTAAGGCCAGCGCGTCCCCTTCTCCACCACATCGGCCACCGCGTGTGCTCCCCGTTTGAGGGATACAGCGTTGTTCAGCTCGATCGGGGGACAGGATGCCCAAGGGAGCCGAGTCAGGGGACTCTCGCGGTCAACGAAGTCGATCTTCTGCAACGTCGCCGTCTGATAGTTGTAACCGCCCAGACATTCCACCGGGAGCATTGTCCCCAGAAGCGTATCGCCCCAGGATGTGTAGAATCCTTCGCCTCCACCTCCGAACGAGGCATCCCCACCCCACATCTCGAAGGATAGTCCATGGTATTCCACTCCATCGACGATCATCTTGACCCAGCTATCCTGGAACCAGAGGCTCGCGTAGGCGGTCGAACCGTATGGGCACTCTCTGAGGACGACCATCGTGTAGCTGGAGAGAAGATCGTCAAGCCGGCGTGGCATGTAGATGCGCATGATTCTGTGTAAGACCGAGGGATCTTGGCCCAGGAGTTCGATGTGTGAATGTCCCGGAACCGGGATCCAGAAGACCGATATCGCAGGGTCTTGCTGCAGGTTTCCATGCCAATCGCCACCTCTGGAGATGTACAGAATCCTGATCGGGGCCTCGTTGCCAAGGACAACCGGAACCAACAACAGCAAAGCACAGAATCGAAGCAGTCCCATAGTCCGGCGCCGCAACCCTACCGAATGCTGGGTCCGACAGGTCTTCAACGCGAGGATCACCCACCGGGACATAAGGGTTCCCCTGAAATCCATCAGGCGCTTCTCGCCATCATTCTTGCGAGGATTGAACATCGGATGGGCTCAGCTCCTCATAGTAAGTGCGCGTCTTGGTAGGGTCGTATGGCAGCGTCTTCCCACACTCGGCATCCGGCCATGAGTGCACCCCCAGCGTCTGCACAACCCTTTGTCCATGCACGTCATAGGTGGCTCCGCACGCGTAACATACAACCTGTTCGGGAATGAACAACATGGGAGACCGGCACTTCGGACACTCGAGGCCGACATCCGCGCGATGGTAGGAATGGATCAAGAGTATCTCTCCGCCTTCTCTCCACATAACCATCCACCCCTCCAATCGCGGGGAATCACTCTTCAAGACGATTCCATCTTCAAGCGATGGCCGATCTATTTAATTCGTTGGTCTCGATTGCCATTCCGACAGAGATCACTCATATCTGAAAAGATGTTTTGGTGGCGCACACGAAGGCCGGACCATCATGCCACACCCATACATCTTGGATGACTCCGGTCAATCCTGTGATCCATCGACATCCGTCTCCCCAGACCGGACGATCCGACGCCCTCTCTCGAGCCTTCGAGCCCCAGTCCATCCACCCGTCTACGATGTCAACCTCGGAGAGTCCATTTCGCCTTGCGTACGCCCTCTACTCAGTCAGCCTGTAATAGACCCTTCGGTTATTCTTCCCCTTGTTCTCGGCCTTCAGGAATTCTATCCTGCCGACCTCTCGAAGATTCCTGACATGACACCCGCCGTCAGCCTGCTTGTCAACGCCCTCGATCTCCACGATTCTCAGCCGTTCGACCTGGGGAGGCAGGGCCGATGCGAGTTTCACGATGGCTGGAATGCTCATGGCTTCCTCCCTAGGCAACTCGTATGCTCTCACTGGCATGTCCCTTTCAAACAGCTGATTGGCTCTCTCAATGTAGATCTGGAACGCATCCCGGTCGAATGACTCTAGGTTGAAGTCGAATCTGGTCTTGTCCACGTCAACATCATTTCCCGTCACAAGGGCCCCAGTCTCGGCGCACAGGATCGATATCAGAGCATGTGCCGCTGTGTGACTCCGCATGAGCTTGTAGCGCCGCGGCCAGTCCAAGATGCAGTGAACCCGGTCGCCCGGCTTCAAACCTGTCCTGTCAACTTCGTGGGAGACCTCCCCTGAGAGCTTCCTCACATACACGACCTCGAAGATGTCTTCCCCCCTCACCATCTTGCCCGTATCATGGCTCACGCCTCCGCCCTTGGGATGGAAGACCGTCCTGTCTAGGACCACATGTCTGCCCTCTGTGACCGCAAGGACCTCGGAGTCGCACTCTGCCAGATAGGAATCCTGTAGATATAGTTGGCTGAACTTATCATCTCGGGTCATGCGCTGAATCCAGGCGCCTAACCAGAAATACGTTTCCGGTGCAAACCGTGCGTGCCCGCCTATCGCTGATCCGACTGGTCGGCCAGCCCTTCACGAATCTCGGGCCCGATCCGACGGCTCACGGAGGGCGTGCACTGCAGACGCATGACTGCGCTCTTGCATGACATCTCGGGCAGGTGGGCACGTTCTGGCCACATGGATATCCTTTGGCCTCCCCTGGCCCAAGCATGATGAACGCACACCTCAGGCTCCGACGACCCACGAGAACCGTGACCTCTACCTCGTTTATGTCCTGAGGACAATCGGCTGAGAGGCCGAACCTAGCCTGGTTCATGGTCGTCCCCAACCTCCTGGACAACCATCCAAGCGGTGGTCGGAGTTTTATCGCGCAGTCGACCGGAATGTCATTTCGGCTGACCGAGATTCCGACTCTCTTTTGAACTCCCGGTCGAATGACCGGCTCTCCTCCGTAGTGAAACGCAACATCGTAGCCGTTGACCGTTGCGATCGCTGACTGAGGATCACGCCTCAGCGCGATCAGTGCCGCCTCGTTGCGTGAAAGTATGGAAATCAGATCTGGCGGAAGCATGGTGCGTTCAGCGAGAGCGACCGAGTCGGATCTTACGGAAACCATCCGTTCGGCCACGGCACACGTTCGGCGGGCCAGATCTGATATTGTCCTGGGAGCATCCAGACCTTGGGTGAACCTGTGGAGGACGATGGTCTCACCCACAGGAGCCGTCCATTCCTCAGGAATCCCTTCTGTCCCTCCCAGAATGCCCAGAAACGATCCCAAAGTCGCTCCCGTGCAGTCGGTATCGTAACCGCAGTTGACGGCGGTGCAGAGCTTGTCCCCGAAATCCTCGCCGTAAAGCAGCCCGATGACTGCGAATCCATGATTCTGGGGAGCGTGGCAGGGCTGTTCCCGGCCGAAGTTGGTGATAACCCTCTGGCGAGCCTCATCCCACCTGGCTCCGTTTTCATGACACCAAATCACATCCCTTATCACCCTCGATATCCGAGACCAGACGGGAACCATCGATAACCCGATGGACAAGAGCACCGGTATGTCTGAGCAGACGAACGCAGCGCTCTCGACGGCCGACCAGAACATCTCGCCGAAGGTGCCCTCCCCCCCGGCATGGTCCAGAGAGGAGTCCATCCAGGCCATGCGAGCGGCAAGCTGGGGATCTCCGGGGGCAGTGCAAGCCCATATCTCGCTGCGAATCGGAGATCCCATCTCATCGATGTAGTAGTTATCGAAGCAGCCCGATATGGGGGGTCGCAGCCCTCTCTCCAGGTTGCGTCTGCAGAACCCATACTCGTTCCACGGATAAGATGAGAGGTGCCGAATCCAGTAGTCAGCGAAGTCTGTGAGGGAGGGATGGACGCCCACATCCTCGAGCATCTTGAGCCACACCAGCTGGAAATCCAGATCATCGTTTGGGGCTGAACCATCGGGGACCGGGTCGTAGAACTTCAGAGCGTGGACGGTGCGCTGCCCCTCATAGGGGGCTCCCAGAGTCCCTCCGATGTTCTTGCCGAGCCAGCAGGCTCGAACCTTGTCCTCATGCACTGAGCGCGCCAGACCTATCTTTCGCATGGGGTATCCACGGCCAAGGGGAGGTATAAATGACATGGATGCGGAATACCGTCAGGCCAGTCCCGGCCGCTTTGCAGTGACACATTTCGCGATGGTTCCGGACCTTCTGCGGATGCACGGTAGGGAACGCTCCTCTTGCGTGTCCCATCAACTCATGTGCATTTATATCGAGGGAGTCCCGGCTCATGCCCTGGAGAGGTGGCGAAGATGGAACCGGAAGTACGCTACCACATGTTGCGACCGGATCAGATCGTGAGGCGGAGGGGTGAATGCCCGGTTGCCTACCTCCCCCTGGGCAATCTTGAATGGCACGGTGTTCACAACTGCCTCGGGACGGATACGCTTCAGGCGGAGGGTATGGCGATCCTCTGCGCACGCAAAGGGGGCGGACTCGCCTTTCCACCGTTGTACTACGGGGAAAGTAGGGTAGAATCCTTGATGGAGGCCAACGCAGCCGACAGAGACCTGATAGCCGCAAAGATGGGTCTGACCCCAGAACACTTCTCCCCCGAGCGACAGCCCTTCACCGCCACAGATCAGGTCCTCAACTATCAGAGACTTCTTCTACACATCCTGAGCGAACTCGAGAGCATTGGATTCCGTGTAGGGGTATTGGTCGCGGGCCATTATCCACTCATTGATCATGCCCGTGCGGCTGTTCTTCTGTTCAACCAGAGGCAGCATAGCAAGCACCACGGAATGCTTGCATGGGCATTCGTGGATTATCTCTTGGTCAGGGACCGGTATGACTGTGCTGGTGATCATGCAGGGGGTTGGGAGACTTCCCACATGCTGGCTCTGCACCCTGGCACGGTGGACCTAGGCCTCCTGCCCCCCAAAGGGGAAAGACTGATCGGGGCTGGCGGTAGGATGGCTCCCCAAGACGCCACCGCAGCTTTTGGTCGCGAGACCATGGAGGCTGCAGCCGAGATCGCGGTGCGAGAGGCCAGGCATCGTCTCGAACATGCCGAGCTTTACAGAGGGCACGGCAACAGCTTGCGGGAGGGCTTGTGGCGCCAGAGTGACTGAGGCCAAGATCTCTTGGTTCACGCTCTCTGTGCAGAAGAACGGGTTGGTTGTAGCGATGATGCTTAATCTCCGCTGGACGGTGGACGACGCTCAGGTCGCTGGATGCCCCGTGGCCATGGTGGCCGACAACAAACCTGCCATAGTCTTCGGAACTTCGACTGGATACATCGTTGCGGTCGATGGACGGGGACAGGAGCGATGGCGGACCAAAATCGGGTGCAGAGTATCGGCATGGCCCACGGTCGACGATTCTTGCCGGCCCGCGCCGAGCATACTCGCCGCGGACGAATCCGGACTCCTTGCCTGCCTCGAGTCGTACGGCGAGGTGAGGTGGATCAGGGACCTAGAAGGATCGTTGACGTCCTTCAATAATGCATGCTGCGTGCGCGGAGGCAGGGAAACCTCCTTCGTCGCCACAGACCGGGCGGGATGTGCAACGGGCTTGGACAATGACGGAGCCATCGTCTGGCGCTTTCACGCCCACGACGCGGGGCTGGGCCCGGCAGCCGTCGGAGACATAGATGGGGATGGGGCGGACGAGATCGTTTTCTCTGCCGGCGATCGCCACATATACTGCCTCGACAGCGACGGCGGGTTGAGGTGGGCGGTCGAGTGCAAAGGGACGGCCATGTACTCAGCCCCGGTGCTGGGCGACATCGGGGCCGGGGCATGCGTACTGGCCGGTGCAGGTGATGACCTGATTCGATGCATATCCCCAGCAGGTGAGGTGTTGTGGACGCAGCGGGGGGTTGGGGCTGGCAGCATCGAGGTTGACCTCAGCTTGGCGGACATCGACGGGGACGGAGTGGATGAACTGGTCTATGCACACACCGGTAGGGCCATTCAGGCCCTCAACAGGAGGGGACGCATCATCTGGAGTACAGCCTACAGCGGGGGCGACCAACCTTTTGGTCCGTCCGCAGGCGATGTGAACGGAGATGGGTGGCCCGAACTCCTGTTGACCCAGAGATCGGGTCCGACTCTCCGGGTCCTAGACAGGACAGGGGCACTCATGGAGGAGCACGATCTCCCGGGAGGCATGGTCGGAGCACCCGTGATAGCGGACATCGATGGCGACGGCCTCTTGGAGGTCCTCGCGGTGGCTCACCGAACCGGCCAGCTGCGTTGCTACGGCACGTTGTCACCAGTTGGATCCCCTGTTCCCTGGCCCACCAGCCGAGGCCCATTCGACGGACGCGGGAATCGCCTCCTCGGTCGGTACAAGAGAATCCGTGCACGCAGGGTGAAGACCGAAGGCGTACGCATAAGACCCGAGGTTTTTGGGAAGTGGGCTCTGGGTCGGGTTCGCGTCGGGTACCTGTCAAGAGGATCGATATCCGCCTGCCCGGTTCAGATCACGTTGACCGGACCGGATGGAATTGCCCATCGCTCAGCGCTTAGCGCACGAATGCCCTCGGTGGATCTGGAGGTCCTGTCCACAGGCACCCATCTGGTCAGGGTCCAGGCAACGGACGGTAGGACGGGCCGGATTCTCGCCGGGTGCGAGAGCCGTGTCAACATGTCTCTTTTTGAGGATGAAAGGAGCGAAGCTAGGCAACTCCTCGCCAGTCTGGCACAGTCTGTAGCTGACGGTGAGGAGTCTGCGGCCCTTCTTCGACGAAGGCAGATGGCATGGTCGGAGATAGAATCCAGGATGGGGCATTATGATGGCCTCTCGAACGCACTGCGACGCCAGCTGATCTCCGAGGTCAGAGCGATGCTGGGATCGCTCCGTCGACTGGCACGCTGCACAGAGTTTGCCCGGAAGTCTGGGTGTCAGGGCGGATCCGCCGCGTTCATCCCGTGGATTCCCGAGCATCCCTGGGCATGTTTCGAGCCCGAGACAGGCGCACCCTCAGGGATGCCGATCAGGGAACTAATCCTCTGCACCGATCGCCGAGCACATGATGCCTCGGTCATCGAGCTGGCCAACCTACTTGATAGGCCAGTTACGGTGAGGGTCTGGCTCGAAAACCTCAGATCGGACGGAAACGATTGCGTAGCCGTGGACGATCACCTGGTGCTCCGCCAAGTTGTATGGGTTCCGACCGCCTCCGGCACAATGGGCGCGGATGCCCTAGCAGATCTAGGCAACGCAGGTCTGGTCCAGCTTCCTCCGTCCGCGAACGCCCGCCTGTGGATCGACGTGTGCACGGGAGGGCTCGCTCCGGGAATGTACCGAACAACCCTTCACATGCGTGCCTTGGTTCCGGGAATGTACCGAACAACCCTTCACATGCGTGCCTTGGTTCCGGCCGATGCCACATGGGACATCCCCATATCGTGGACCGTTGCCGGCGTTTCCTTGCCGACCGTCATGCCGTTGCGCTTCTGCAACTGGGGATACGTCAACTCGTCCCCGCTGAGAGACCTTGCCGATGCGGCCGTCAAGGACATGCAGGACCATCATACCAATGTGTTCGTACTCACAGGGGATTGGGCGCCTAGGGCGGTCTACGACCGCACCGGACGACTGACCGAGGTCGATTGGCAGAAGCATGACTGGATTCTGGATCGACTCCGCGAACAGGACATGTTCCTGTTTCCTGGAAGCCCCGTTGTTCCCGCAGAGGGGTGTCCGTCGGTCGGCACGCCCGAATGGGAGAAGGCCTTTGAAGCCTTCCTGCCTGTCTGGGTCCAGCACCTATCGACCAAGGGCTTTGGCTATGACCGGTGGGCGCTGTACCCCGTGGACGAGCCCGGCCTGTTGGGAGGCAAGCTCATCGACGATCTCGAGAGATACGCCCGGTTCTACAAGCGGGTCGATCCCCGGGTGCAGGTCTACACCGATCCCTTCAAGGGAATGACGGTTGCCGATATGAAACGGGTCCTGAATGTGGTGGATATCTTCCAACCGAACTTCGGAACCGTTGTGTCGGAGCCCAGCCACGAAAGGATAGATTTCCTTCGGATGACTGGGAAGGCCATTTGGACCTACGAGGCGGCGGGTAGGGTCAAGGAGATGATCGGCATCGCCTACTACTGGAGCCTGATCTGGAGCGCATGGGAGCTGGGCCTAACCGGAATAGGTTTCTGGTCATATTGCACTCGGCCATACGATCTCTGGCAGGGACCAAACCCGAACGGAAACGATTGGGAGATGGTATACCAAGGCTCTCAGCATCCGGTGCCGAGCGTCAGGTGGCAGGCCATACGAATAGGCATCGAGGACTACGCGCGCCTATGGCGCCTGTCTCGGGCAATATCCCGGGCGCGTGCTATGGGCCGGAAGGCTCATGCCACCAAGGCCGAGCGCACTCTGCGTAAGCTCGTGCAAAGGGCCCACGATGCCCAGTGGAACCCGGCTGTCGTGGCCGGAATCCGCAGAGCTCTCATTGATCTTGCCTGCCAGCTTCTCGACATACCAGAAACCCAGAAAGTCGGCCCAGACGCATCAGTCAAAGAACTTGAGCAGGGCTGCTGAGAAACGGCTTGAGAGCCACTCACGGAGGGCCATCCACCTATCCTCTGTCCTCCGTGGGCAGGCCTCGATGGCCTCGTCGGCGTTGTTTCCTGCCCTGACTATCTCCGTAGGGCCGTTATCGGAGTTCGTGATGCGGTGGCAACGAAGAGGCGGATCTTACCGCATCCATGAGTCATGAAGATGATCGGCAGGACGAGGGACTCTGTTCAGAACACAATCACCATTCCCGACGGGCCTGTCATGGTCCTGATCGTGTCGCCAACACTTCTCTGTATACCCGCTTTCTGATCATCAGCAACCAGAGTACGAATGCACAAAGCATGCCGGTTCCGGTGACCGCAAGCCACTCGATCAGGTAGACCCAGATTAGTGCCCCATCCTTGAGCCGCACCACCTCTAGAGCGATCTCCGTGGCGATCGGAGAAACCGATTGCAGAAAGTGGATAGCTGCAGGATAGTCCTGTTCAAGGTAATCCCCGATTGCACCCGCCATTCCTTGATCCAAGCCCGCCAGACGCCGGGAGAGGGCCAGTGTGTTCGCCCCAAAGGCGTCTGCCCATTCCATCATGGACAGGATGAGGGACTTCTGCATCTGGAATGTGGCGAAGAGGTGCTTGGCCTCCTTTCTAGCCTGTATGTCGCTGATCAGAGGCCTGTTGAGCGAGTAGAGTATCAGATTCGTAGCAACATCCAGGGCGTAGGGATTATTGTCCTCCAACCACCAGTCATCGAACCTGTGGGCCAGAATCCACAGCATGCCAGAATTCGATCCCCCGGGCCTCCAAGACACCAGCCAAGGCGTGTTCCGAGGCCTCAGGTCCGCCCAGATCGTTGCCCCCGGCTTCGCCACGATATCGGCCATCTGGCTTCCAACGACCTCCTCGACACCAAGCCCGAGAAAGGGAAGGAATACAGGATCCCTCTCCCTTCGAAATGTAACCCGATAGGCCCCGAAGCGGACGCTTCCCTTCTCGGAGATGGGAACGACGTCACGGAGTATCGTCGGCTGGAGGACGTAATCCCACATGATGACCGGGGCCACTATGGCAGTCATCCCCCCTTCTCTGAAGGCGTAGTCAAGGTCGTGAATCTGCCTCGATGAGAAGTGTTGGATCCGGGCGTCATCGAACACCATCACATCGTAGCTGTCAATCAGTTCCTGCCTTGTGCGCGGATAGTAGACTCGATCCAGCTTGCGCTTGTCATTGTCGGATAGGTCCGCGGGAAGCGGGTACAGGGTACAGGTGAAGAGAGGATCCTGCATGAACAGGACGCTGAACTCGTTGCAGCCGACACAGCCGATCACCATGCCAGATACCCTGGACGCAGTCGGAGAGGGGAAGGCCTGAACGGCGAAGGCAAGATCGAAGGCAATCAACAGAAGTGATTCCACGGCTACGAGCGGCGCCCCTCTCAATGCGCCGATTCATGGAAACGACTGTTATAATAGTTCCTGCCTCTCTCTGGAGTTCCTAGGCTGGTCGCCCGGTGAAGACCGCGCACCGCCGGACGATCCCAGGCTGAGCTCAGCTGCCCGTTCTCAGGGTGCTTTGGGGAGACCCGGCGCCTTGGGTTGGGGTAGACCCGGACGCTGGCACCGGCTCTTGAGATCATCTAGGCGGTAGCTTTGTCTCTGAGCATGCACACCCGATCGTCAACGGTCGAAGACCTTCCTCGTCCATTATGGATGCGGAAAGGACCTCGCCCGGCTGGATGGGCAGGGGTGGTACTGATCCGGGCCTCGCTCAGGGTTGATCCCTTGCTCCGTCCGATCCGCACCATTCGCTCAAGCTCTGCCGCGGAGGGTGCACTCGCCATGACATTCCTTTCCCCGAATACTTCCAGGGCGATCGCCCGCGCCCTTTGGAAGTACCGAGGCGGGACGGACGCAAGGTGGTACGGATCGCAACTTACTTATGAGCACGCCCTTCGCCCCCGCATCCCTCAGCTCCTCGTAACGCCTCCTCGTCAAGCCATCCGACACGCACCACGAGGCATTCGTCTCGGAGAAGTGGGGAGGGAATCCCTCTTCATTGGCCGCCCTCCACATCCGGAGCATCTCATCATAGTAGATCATCGGCTTCCCGCCAGCGATGTGGGTCACCCTGTCCGTGGCACGGATCTGTCTCAGGAACTCCAAGCCGTCCGTGAAGGAGGCACGAACCGGGGGCTGATCGGGTGAGCAGTTGAACAGGCAGTGCTTCCACGCGATCGTGCACCTGTAGGTGAAGAGCAGGCTCGCCACATGCTTTATGCGCACCGCTTCGGCCACCCCTTTCTTCTCGATGACCGCGTCAACCGGCACCTTCAGATCGCGCACCCGTTGTCACCCACACATTTCCTGACCGCGACCAGCAGTTTCTGAGCCGTGTCAATGCCTTTTTCAGTCGACACGGCCGGCTCCCTTGAGCTGGGAAATAGTCTCAGCTTTTCGCGAAGCCTAGCTCTATGAACGCTTCCTCCCGCGATCCGAACATCGACAGAATCGGCAGGGTGAGGGATCAGAGTTGGTCACCCCCCTCGGGCCGGGCCTAGAGGCCGGCTCCCGCACCGCCCGGGACGTATTAGTCGGCTTCGCCTGCTCGAGTGTGGCTGAATGCGTGGATGCGCGCGGCAAGGACGGATGTGGGATAGCGCAGCGTTCTGGTATGAACTGCGTGGTGAATGCGTCAGTTCTGCCTGTATCCGGGATCTTCTCGCCCCACAGCTTTAACTCTCCCACCTTGTGGCGTGAACCTCGCGGTACAGGGACCTCTTGAACATCAGCGACCAGAGGACTGCCCCAGCGCCCAGCGACACCGCGGTTGTGGCCAACCATTGAATCGCGTACGCCCAGAACAAGGCCTCGTCCTTCAACTTCACCGCATCT